>CAYOLR010000110.1:0-9314 GCA_964404815.1 uncultured Halobacteriales archaeon | reverse complement strand
CACGTGCACCGCGCTCTCGTTGCCAGACTCCCCCGCCGGCAGGCAGGCGTCGTACGCCCGGCCCAGCGCGAGGTGCACCGTCTCGCCCATCTTCTCGTCGAAGAGCATGTTGTACGTGAACCGGTCGATATCGCGGTTCATGCCGATCCCGAGCTCGCCCAGCCGGCGGGCCCCCTCGTCCGTTTCCAGTACCTCCGTGAGGACGGTCTCGTTGCGGGCGGCGGCGTGGTCGATGACCTCGCCGCCCTCGAATTCGAGGTACACCTCGGTCACTTCACGGCCCTGGTGATACAGCGGCAGGTCGAACAGCACCTCGCCCTCGACGGAGTCCGGGACCGGCGCGGTGAACACCTCGCCGCCCGGGAGGTTGTGCTGGGCGGAGTCGTTCCGGGCCAGGTTACCGGCGACGCTCATCGTGAGATCGGTCGTGTCGCCGCTCCGGATGCGGATCTCGTCGGCGTCGTCGACGATCTCGGCCATCGAGGCCTGGTGGTCGCGCTGTTCGTCCCAGTCTTTGTTGATGGCGTCCCAGACGAAGTTCTCATAGGCCTCAGTGCTCATCTTCGCCAGCTGCGCATACGACGTCGCCGGATACTGGGTGAGGAGCCACCGCTTCGAGAGGCGTTCCTCCAAGAGCGGCCGTCGGGTCCGGTTGTAGGCGGCGGTGGTCTGCGAATCCACGTCGGCCGTCTCCGTCACGTTCGCCTCGCTCCGAACCGCGATGTAGACGTCCATCTCCTCGAAGAGTGCCTCCTCGTGGGAGGGGAGATCGAAGTCGCCATCGTGGTTCCGGAGATACGACCGTCGGAACCGTTCGCCGTACCGCTCCCGTACTACGAGCGGGTTGGCCCCGATATCGGCGATGAGTTCCATGAGGGCGACGATGAGGTCGTCGGCCGCGGGGGCGGCGTCGATGACGACGTTGTCACCCGGCTCCAGGCCGACCGAGTGGTTGACCATGATTTCGGCGTGTTCGCGAATCCGGGGATCCATGGGGAACGTATCGCCGGAGCGGCGGATACGGATTTCGATCCGGGCGACTTCGGTCGCACTGTCCCCCCAGGATCGGCTGCTGATCGCGTGGTATTTGTCCGTCCCTTCACAACCTCGGTCATGATCGATCTGCGGAGCGACACGGTTACCCGGCCGAGCGACGCCATGCGGGAGGCCGCAGGTGCGGCCGAGGTCGGTGACGACGTCTACGGTGAGGATCCCGAGGTCAACGCCCTCGAGGCGGAGGCCGCGGACCTGCTCGGGATGAAGGCCGCCCTGTATTTCCCATCGGGAACGATGGCCAACCAGGCGGCTGCCCGAACCCACACCGACCGGGGGCAGGAGATCCTGATCGAGCAGAACAGCCACATCTACAAGTACGAACTCGGGGGGCTGGCCCAGCACGGCGGGCTGCAGACCCGCCCGATCGACGCCGCTCCCCGCGGCGTGATCACGCCGGCTGCCATCCGGGAGGGGTTCGTCCGCGAGGACGCCCACCGGCCCGGAACGGGGTTGGTGACACTCGAGAACACCCACAATAGCCACGGCGGCACCGCGATTGAGCCAGCAGCGATCGATGCGGCCGCGGAGGCGGCCCACGACCTCGGCGTGCCTGTCCACCTGGACGGGGCCCGATTGGCGAACGCCGCCGTCGCCCACGAGGTCCCCGTCTCACGGATGACGCAGTCGGTCGATTCCGTCATGCTCAGCCTCTCGAAAGGGCTCGGGGCGCCGGTCGGCTCCGTGCTTGCCGGGAGCGAACCGTTCATCGAGCGGGCCCATCGGAACCGGAAACTGTTCGGTGGGGCGATGCGGCAGGTGGGCGTCATCGCCGCACCGGCCCGACTAGCACTCGAAAACGTCTCTCGGCTCGGCGAAGATCACACCATCGCCACCCGGCACGCCGACGGTTTGTCGACGATCGACGGCCTGTCGGTCCAGGCACCGGAGACGAACATCGTTCTCGTGGATACGTCGGGGACCGACCAGCCGGCCGAGACGATCCTTGAGCGGTTCGAGGAAGCGGGCGTGCTCGGGACCCCCTTCGGCGAATACACCGTCCGGTTTGTCACCCACTGGGACGTCGACGAGGGCGATATCGACGCGGCCATCGATCGGGTCGAAACGGCCCTCGCCTAATCCCGGCCGCGTTCGAAGCCCTCGCGGAACCCGGTCGCGATTCGCCTGAGGAACAGGTAGATGAAGAAAAAGAAGAGCACCACGGCCGCGAGGATCCCCAAAAAGATCGGGTCGTCGAAGGCCATGCATTGGGACGGTGGTCGACCCGCGTCAAAGCCGTTACGCCCGCGTGAACCGCCTCGGGAGCAAGCCCGGCGGCGCTCGCTCCATCTCGCGTAGATTTCAGAAAATTCATAGCGCCAAGATAGCAACATCGGGGCTGATGGCCCGCCTCTTGCCCTCCACTCCAGACCTTTCGGCGGCCGACGATGCCGGTCCCCGCGTGATCGGGTTGGATGACGACAACGCGGACGACCTTCTCGCGGCGATGTCGTCCGACACCGCTCGCCACCTCCTCGCAGAGCTCCACGACCAACCTGCCGCCCCCTCCGAACTCACGGACGCGGTCGACACCTCGCTCCAGAACGTCCAATATCACCTCGGGAAACTCGAGGACGCCGGCGTGGTCGAGGTGGTCGATACGGTCTATTCGGAAAAGGGCCGGGAGATGAAGGTGTTTGCGCCGGCGGACAAACCCCTCGTGGTCGTGGCCGGCGGGGAGGAGGAAGCAGCCGGGCTCCGGACCGCCCTGACGAGCCTGATCGGCGGTCTTGCGGTGTTGGGAGTCCTCAGCGTCGTGATCCAGTTCCTCGTGGGCGACGGGTTCGGTCTTTTCGGCGGCGGTGGTGGCGGCGACGTGACGGTTATGTCGGCAAGCACCCCGGCGTCGGCCGCCTCGGGCGGCTTGGCGGGGCTGCTAACGTCCCCCGGCGTCCTCTTCTTCGCCGGGGGGACGGCGGTGCTCCTGCTCGGATTGGCTCTGTATTACGGCCGACACTGAAACGCGCGTTTGAGTCTACGCTACCTACTTTATAAAGGGGTGTATAGCTGCACCTGCGGCCGCACCCCCACTGTCCTGCCCCACGCGTTTCGGCCCTCCTATCCAAGGCCGAATTCGGTCACGAGCGATCCATCGAGCCGAAGGATCCGACCCCCGCTGTCCTCGATAACGGCATACGTCGGCGCCGCGCCGCGTGGCCGCGAATGGCTACCCGGATTGCAGAGTGTAACTGGGCCTTCGATCACCTCCGGCCGGTGCGTATGGCCGAACACGACGAGATCGGCGCCTTCCTCCCGACCGAAGTACGATAGTGATGATTCGGTGTGCCCGTGACCGTGGGCGATGGCGAACCGGGTACCCTCGACCGAGACCGTCCGTTCCCGGGGGAGCCGGTCGCGGACGGCCATGCTGTCTGCGTTCCCGTGGACGGCCGCGAATGTCCCCTTTACGTCGTCCTCGAAGGATTCGAGGACCGAAAGCCGAACGAAGTCCCCGATATGGATGACAACTGCGGCATCACGGAACCGGGCGAATAGCTCGCCGCTCAGGCCGTGGTCGGTCTTCCGATGGGTATCGCCCAGGACGACGATCATGCGACGGAGTCGGTCGGAGAAAACAAAGAACGTGCGGACCGGAGCGGGTCCGTCGGAGTTATTCGGCCCTGGCCAGAACCAAGGGACCGATGGCATCGAGCCGCGGGGTCGTGATCGCCGCGTTGATCGCCAACGGCGCCATCGCGATCCTGAAGTTCATCGGCTATCTGCTCACCCTGAGCCCGGCGATGCTGTCGGAGACCTACCACTCCATCTCCGACACGGGGAACCAGGTCTTCCTTCTCATCGGGCTCTGGTACGGCGGCCGTGAACGGACCAGGATGCACCCGTTCGGCTACGGGAAGGCCCAATTCTTCTACTCGTTCCTGGTTAGCGTGCTCCTGTTCGGCATTGCCGGGTGGGAGAGTGCAAATCACGGCTATCAAGCGATCATCCACCACGAAACGGCCGCCCTCGCAGGGAACGTGACCATTCTCGGGGCTACTTTTCCCGCCGTTTACATCAACTACGCGGTGCTCTTCGGTGGGATCGTGTTCGAGGGGTGGGCATTCTCCAAGGCCTACCGGAACATGTCCCTGCAGATCGAGGAACACGACTGGAGCGGGTTCGTCGAGGCGTTCCGCAAGACGCCCGACGTGACCACGCTCACGGCGCTGACGGAGGACACGATCGCCCTGCTCGGCCTGAGCCTCGCCCTCGTCGGTATCTACCTGAGCCGCGTAACGGGTAACCCGATCTACGACGCCACGGCGGCCCTCCTCATCGGGATCATGCTCATGGCGTTCGCCGTCGCGCTGGCGTGGGAGAATAAGCGCCTGCTCCTCGGCGAGAGCCTCCCCGAGAAGGACGAGGCCACGCTCCGTACGATCGTAAACGACATGGAAGCAGTGATCGATATCGTTGACTTCCGTTCGGTCTACTTCGGCCCTGACGACATTCTCGTGACCGCGGACATCTCGTTCGACCCGGACCTCGATACCGGTGAGATCGACGACCTGATCACGATGATGGAGGAGGACCTCATGGCGGCCGATCCATCAATCAAGAAAGTCTACATCGAACCGGAGATCTGATCGGCCCGCGACTCACTTCCGCCCCGACCTCGGGACGTTTTTATCCGGGTCCACCCAATCCCTGAGCGTGTCGAGCCGGGACGACATGCGGTTCTTCCCGTACGCCGAGACTTACGCCGGCCAGCGTGAGGCGATCGACCGGATCGGCGACGCCCTGGAGGCTCGAGAAAACGTCCTGTTCGAGGGGGCCTGCGGGACCGGCAAGACCCTCGCCGCCCTGGTCCCCGCGCTCGCCCACGCCCGGCGCGGGGACAAGACCGTCGTCATCACGACGAACGTTCATCAACAGATGCGGCAGTTCATCGCCGAGGCCCGGGCGATCAACCGGACCACGCCGATCCGGGCGGTGGTATTCCGCGGCAAGGCATCGATGTGCCACGTCGACGTCGGCTACGAGGAATGCCAGGTCCTCCGGGATACGACCCATGATCGGGTCGACCTCGAACGCGACCGTGCCCAGCTCGAGCGCCGCCAACGCGAACTCCTCGAACAGGCACAGGCCGGCGACTCGGAGGCAGCCGAGGCCCGGGGAGTGGTCATGGACGAACTGGATGCCGTCGAGGACGACCTTGCCGATCTCCAGGACCGATCGACCTGTGATCACTACTACGAGAACTTGACGGCCGACCGGACCGCGTTCGACCAGTGGCTCTTCGAGGACGTCCGGACGCCGGACGAGGTCTACGCGTGGGCCGGCCAGCGGGGGTTCTGCGGGTACGAACTCCTCAAGGACGCGATGGATGACGTGGACCTCGTCGTCTGTAACTACCACCACCTGCTAGATCCGGCGATCCGGCTCCAGTTCTTCCAGTGGCTGGACCGCGAACCGAAGGACATCGTCGCGGTCTTCGACGAGGCCCATAACATCGAACGGGCGGCGAGGGAACACGCGAGCCGGGCGCTCTCGGAACGGACGCTCGTGGCGGCCCTCGACGAGCTCGATGGCCTGGACGATTCCCGGGCCACCCGGGCCGAAACCGTCATCGAGGCCTTCTATTCCGCACTGACCGAGGCCTACGAAGCCGACCTCGGGTTCGTGGACGTCGGTCACGACTGGACCGACGTCACCGTCGCCAACGACGGCGGGTCGGACGACCTCACCAGCGGGTTCGAAGACCGCTTCCCGGGCCGTGATCCGGATCGGGCGCTCGCTGACGCGCTGGAGCTGGGCCGAGAACTCGATGACCGCTACGAGACGGCCTATCGGGAAGGCGAAACGGCGACTCGCCGGGAATCGGGGACGCTGCAGTCGGCGGCCTTCATCGACGACTACCTGGCGGAGGCCGACGCCGAGGGGCAGTACCCGGTCGTGTCCGTCCGCCGTGACGAAGCCACTGACGAGGTCTACGGCCGGGCGGAACTCTACGCATGCATTCCCCGGGAGATCACCCGCTCGCTCTTCGACTCGCTGCACGCCAGCGTCCTCATGAGCGCGACCCTGCGGCCGTTCGACGTGACGGCTGACGTGCTCGGGCTCGACGATCCGCGGACGATGGCCTACGGGCTCCGGTTCCCCGAGGCCAACCGACGAACGCTCGCCGTTGACGTCCCACCGCTGTTCGCCTCCAAACGGGAGGACCCCGCGATCCAGGAGACGGTCCGGCGGGTCCTCGAGGACACGGTGGCGTTCACCCCGGGGAGCACCCTGGCGTTCTTCCCGAGCTACTCGGAGGCGGCCCGCTACGCCGACCTGGTGGAGACCGACGCGTCGGTCTACCTTGACGAGCCGGGGGTCCGAGTCCAGGAGCTGAAGGAATCGTTCGTCGCCGACGACGACGCGATCATGTTCACCTCGTTGTGGGGAACCCTCACCGAGGGGGTAAGCTTCGACGGCGACCAGGCGCAGTCCGTCATCGTCGTTGGCGTCCCCTATCCCCACCTCGACGACCGGCTCCAGGCTGTCCAGGACGCCTACGATGAGGCGTTCGACGCGCCGAACGCCGGCTGGGAGTATGCCGTCGAGATTCCGACGGTCAGGAAGACCCGACAGGCGCTGGGCCGGGCGCTCCGCTCGCCGGACGAGGTGGGTGTCCGCGTGCTCGCCGACCGCCGGTACACCTCGGCGGACATGGGCCGCTATGGGGTCCGGTCGACCTTTCCACGCGACGAACGGGAAGAACTGGTGGACGTCATGCCGGAAAAGCTCCGGTACGCGCTCCTCAACTTCTACTCCGACCACGAAGCCTGGGACGGGACCCGACCGACGCCCTAACCTAACGCGGACTCGAGGTCAGCCCCGGCGGCCTCGACGGCCTCGACGCCTCGGGAGATGACGACCGGCGGGACGATCATGCTGAAGAACCCGTGAATCATGTCCGGGTAGTGGCGGTGTTCGACCTCGTTCCCGGCCTCAGCCAGCGCCTCGGCGTAGGCGACGCCCTCGTCGCGGAGCAAATCGAACCCCGCCGTGACGACGGTCGCAGGCGGGAGGTCGCTCAGATCACACGCCTCGAGCGGGTTGGCGTACGGGTTGGCCCGGTGAATCTCCGAGTCGAAGTAGTGGTCGCTGAACCACTCCATCGTATCAATAGTCAAAAAATACCCCTCGGCGTTCACCTCGTAGGACGGCCAGTCATCGGACCGGCTCGTCGCCGGGTACACCAGTAGCTGGTAATCGATCGTCGGGCCGTCTTGGTCCCGAGAGAGCTGGGAGACGGCCGCGGCCAGGTTGCCACCGGCGCTGTCCCCACCCACCGCCAGCCGACCGGGCGTCGACTGCAATGCGTCGGTGTTCTCGGCCGCCCATCCGGTGGCGGCATAACAGTCCTCGACCGCCGCGGGGAAGGGTTGCTCCGGGGCCCGGCGATAATCGACGGAAACGACGGTGCAACCCGAGGCGTTCGCGATCGCCCGACAGGTCGGATCGGCCGTCTCCAGCGTGCCCAGGACGAACCCCCCGCCGTGAAACCACACGAGGGTCGGGAACGGCGCTTCCCCGTCCGGACGATAGATCCTGATCGGGAGGTCCCCGCCGGGCCCATCGATCGCCAGGTCCCGGACGTGTGCGACCGCCTCCCCCGCCGCCGCGTCACGGAAGCTCTCGTGGAGTTCCCGAGCCCCCTCGACGGACAGCGTGTGGAGATCCGGGGCTCCCAATTGATCCAACTGCTCGAGGAACGCTTCGGCCTCGGGATGGAGCTCGTCAGTCATGCGAATAGTGTACCCGCCACCCGGGCAAGAAGGTACCTGACTACCCGGGGAGGGCGATCCTGCCAGCCGACTGCTCTCTCGTGACGTCCCAGAACTCGAGTCGGGTCACGGTCCAACTGATCGTGTCGATCTCGACGTCGAGCAACCGATCCACGGGGGCGTCGGACCCCCCACCCCTGGCGAGGGTGATGTGGGGGACGTAGTCCGGACCCTCGATCCCCTCCACGGGGGCGACGACGTCCGTCAGCCGTCGGTGAAGTCGGACGAGCCCGGGACTCTCGACGGTCAGGTAGATCACCGGGGCGGGACCGGTGGCCGGTTCGTCGAAACAGTCGATCCGGGTGACCGCTGCCTCGACCGCCGGCGCGCCATCGAGCGCTCGCCGTGCGGCCTTCTCGACCGCCGTGAACGATGCGTGGTCGTGGTCGCCCAACCGCTTCAGGACGAGGGTATGTCGGTCCCGAACGGTCTCGAACCCGAGGAGCCGTGGGCGGAGCTCGGCCGCCAGTTCGGCGACACCACCGGGGATCGGGACGTTCAGACTGTACACTGCCTCCGGCTATCGGTCGAAGGCGCAAGAGGTCGCCGGTCTCTAGAGGGACGGGAGATACAACAGCCAGCCGCCGAGGACGACGCCGTAGACGAGGTGGAACAGGAGGAACATGGCGGCCATCGCCGGCGTCGCGTCCATGGCCAGGACGATCTTCATCCAGAAGACCGCCGCGATCACGAACAAGGCGATCCCGTAGACCAGCCCCCAGAGCAGGGCGACCGTGAGGGTACCGACGCCCAGGCCGAGCGGGCCGAGGAGGACGACGAACACGCCACCCGCGACGGTACCGTAGATGAGGTGCAGCACCATGCCCTGCATCATGAAGTCCGGCGGCTCGCCGTCGCCCAGGTATTTCGCCCAGAAGGCCGCGGTCGGCGGCGGCGAATCGTCGCCGAGGACCATCATGAACACGGTCATCACGATCGTTGCCACCAACCCGCCAACGAGTCCGCTGATTATCGTTACCAAATCTTATCACCTAACGATTGGTATGCAAATTGCGTCTAGTAGTCTGACCGTTTAAACTATTGGTTACTTGTCACTAATCGGGTTACATACCGTTCACCACCCGTGTCGGGCGCTGACACGGAGCCGTCGTTTCGAAAGGATTTAATATCGCAGCTGGGGTACACATCATCGATGGACGCTTCAACCCGCCGTGACACGTCCGCAGTCCGTAGCGGCGGGTTCAGCCTCTTCTCCCGACCCCCGCGACCGGGCCCTTCCTAGGCCCGACTAACTCACACCCTCGCGTTTCGGCGTTCGCTCCAACCCGTCAGGTGACGGGTTCGAATCACCCACCAGCTTACCAATGACACAGGAAACCAACGGTCGCGTCGCGCTCGCCTTCTCCGGCGGTCTCGACACGACAGTCTGCGTCCCGCTCCTCCACGAGGAGTACGGGTACGACGAGGTCATCGGCGTCACGGTCGACGTCGGGCAGCCGGAACCGGAGTTCGATGAGGCGGCCG
>CAYOLR010000109.1:0-9519 GCA_964404815.1 uncultured Halobacteriales archaeon | reverse complement strand
GTCGCGGAAGGGCTTTCACGTCGCTGGGGGATGGGTATGGTATGGCACGCGTCCCGTATGTCGATCCATCGGACATGCCGGAGGAGTACCGCGACCTGGTCGTTTCGTCGCTGCAGCCCGGGAAGACCGTCCACGTCTACCAAGCGGTCGGGAACAACCCAGAGGTCCTGGACGGGCTCCGCACATTCCTGGGTTCGCTCTGGAGCGATTCGGGCCTGGCAGACAGAGAACGCGAGCTCGTGATACTGGCGACCGCCCGGACCGTCGACTCGTCTTACGAATGGCACCAACACGTCGGGATCGCCAAGGATGCCGGGGTCGCCGAAGAGGAGATCCTTGCGATATCGGCCGGGGATTATGAGACGTTCGATGCCTCCGAGACGGCGCTCCTCGAGTACACCGAGGCGGTAGTGGACGGCCGGGTAACCGACGGGTTGAGCGACGCCCTCAAAGAGCACTACGACGCGAACGCGGTATCGGGCGCGACCGCGACGGCGGCGGGCTATCTCGGGTTGGCCCGGACCATCGACGCCCTCGGCGTCGAGATCGAGGTCGGCGACGAGTTCATCGGCTGGGAGCTCGAACGGGCGTAGATTCGGGCCAGAGCCCTTTTGACCGGAAACCGCCTACCCCGTTGCGATGAGCGACGAGTTAGTCCGCGAGGTCGAGCGGGAACTCTCCGATCACGGCGCCTTCGAGCGATCGGAGTGTGGATATGCCGTCTCGACGACGCCGTTCGATGCGACTGTCACGGTCGATGGCGGCCCGGACGGCATCGAATTCACGGTAATGGTCAGGGTTCCGACGATCGATTCCGCGGTCGAAGACGAGGCCGTCGCCCCGGTCGTCCAGGAGGGTTGGTTCGAGACGTTCGAACGCCGGCTCGAGGACATCGATGGGGCGCTCCACTCGAGCGTCGAGGAGCCGATCGTCTCGCTCCGTTCGGCGGCCGTCGACGTCGAGACCGGATTTCGGACCACCATGCCCACCAGGGGGGTCAGCGACGCCAAGGCCCTCGTCGATTACGTGGAGGGGACTTACATGGAGGGAATCATCCCGGGGTACGACTACGCCGAGCCGGTGGCGAGTTTGTTGGAGCGTGCTGCAGAACGATCGGGCGCCGAGGACGGCCGGCCACCCCTTTAACCGCGGTCTCGGCCGAATATTTCGAGCGGTTCAGCACCCTTATCACTCGCGGGGTATCATCGATAGCGTCCGGGTATACCGCCGGATCGTTCGGCCGTTTTCATCCAGGAGGAGGACCTGGAACTGTCGCTGCCCGACCACCTCCGAAAGCTCGTTCGCGGCGAGGGTGAAATCGAATGGAGGTTCGTCGTCGGTCAGGAGTGTCCGGCCACCGGACTCCACCTGTACCCGATCGATCCCTTCGGAGCGGGTGAGGTGGCAATGGATCACGGTCCCGCCGTCATCGGCGGTCGCTTTGACACACGCGAGGTCGGGGTTAACGTCGATGCCGGTCCCTGGAAGTTCGCCGCTCACATCGATCTTCACGGGCGCCACGGGGGACAATCCCACCAGAAGGACCACGACCAGGAACAGGACGAGCCCGGCGTTCGGAAGGTGTTTGCCGAGTTCCCGTTTCGCATCGTCCGCGTTCCGACGCCAACGTAGCGCGACCGGGATGACGATCAGGTGGTGGATCGGCCCATAGATGATCAGTACGGCTCCGTACGCCATTACGAAATGGAGCACGGTCCACGACGGTCGATAGGAAACGACGAGATTCGCGACCGACCAGAGGAAGAAGCCGAAGAAGACCAGCGCGCCGCTCTTCAAGAAGCGCCAGCTCATACTGTTGGCATAGTACACCATAAGCAAGGTGTTCCAAGCCGATCTGATCACTCGACGCAGTACGGTTTGTGGGGAGCCGGGTCCCGTGGTTTCTGAGCCCATGCCGATCACCAACTGGGTCGATGTCGTTCGTTCATGATCGAAATTCCTCGAAAGGGGCCGAGCCATCGATCGTTCCGATCAACCATTGACCCGAAACCGGGGCCGACCGGACGCCCCCCAGGGTCGGGCGGCTCCTCCAGAGCCACCAGAAGGCTCCGATAATCCCACCGGCGACGCCGGGGACAGCTACTGGCGGCAACGTCGGCACAGCCCCGTCGATGGCCCAGGCGCCGAACACGACGGCGAGGTACAGGTTCGAGGAGAAAAACGCACGTACCGCCGCCTGAGTCGTGCCCGATCGGTGGTAACCCAGAACGGCCAGGAGATAGAGGGGACTGGCGGTCATGACCGCGACCGTAGACCATCGGCCGGCAAGCACCACCAGACCGACGCCGAGCACGATCGTCACCACGGTCGAGATCATGACAGCCCGGCGGACTCTTCCGGGATCGGCAACGGCGGGGAGGGTGGGAATCGACGCCGTAACGAAGTCATCCCGGTATACGACGGCAAGGGTCCAGGCGTGGGCAGGCGTCCAGACGAACACGAGCGCCGCCATCAGGAGCGCCTCCGTTTCGAGCGGTTCTACGGCGGCCCACCCGGCCAATACCGGAAAGGACCCGGCGATCCCACCGAGCACGACCCCGGCGGGATGCCGCCGCTTCAAGAACACCGTATAGAGCCCCAGATACGCCACCATCCCGAGGTGCATGAACGCAACCGACACCAACGGGAGCGCGAGAATACCGATGATCGTCCCGACCAGAAGCAGGCCGACTGCAAAGGCCACCGCGTGGCTGGGCGACAAGTCGCCAGCGGGCAAGGGCCGGTCGGCGGTCCGGTCCATCAGTCGGTCGATGTCGCGATCGTACACACAATTGAGGGTGGCAGCACCACCTGCGATCAACCCGCCGGCGACGACGAACACCGCCACTCGTCGTGGATCGTGGCCGCCGGCAGCGAGATGCGCGCTGGCGCCGGTGACGCAGAGCAGTCCCACGATCCGGGGCTTGACCAACGACCGGAGCGCCGCCACCCGCACGGGAACCATCTATCCGATGTTCCAGAGGTTTGCGAGGAGGAACCAGTTGAGCGCCCACATCAGGACGAATACGGCGAAAAACACGCCGGTGAAGGCGAAGGTCCCTCGCATGCTTTGGAACCGCGAACCCGTTGCCTCCTCGGGCTCGCCGCCATCGGCGACCGCGCTCGGATCGTCCGGGCCAGGTCCCCGATATTCATCGCCGAAGAGGAGCGATACCACGGCGACGAGGAGGAAGACGATACCCCCAGTAACGGCGATAAGTGCGCCGATCCCGAAGATGGCGAACAGCGGGCGGGCGGCGACGAAGCTGAAGTCGGTTCCCGGGATGTCCATCACGCTCGGATGTCGCCGGGGGACGCCGAACAGGACGCCGAGGTACATCATCATGAGGGAGACGATCCCCATCCCGAACCCGTACACGTAAGGCTGGGTGGTCGCGAGCATGCCGCCGACCCATTCCTTCCGGAAGACGAGTTTGACTACATAGAAGGCTAGGCCCATGAAGGCGAGCGTGGTGCCGGCCGCGACCGTGCCGTGGAAGTGTCCCGGCACGCCGAGCGTGTTGTGCCAGGTGATATTCAGCTGCATCTGACCGTTCATCACACCCGTGATACCACCGAGGAAGCCGAAGAGCACGATCGAGAGGATGGTAGCCGAAAACCCGGGATCCCGCCACGGGGCGGTCCAGAGCCACCCGAAGGTCCCGCTTCCGAGGTTCTTCGCTCGACGGCCCACCTCCAGTCCGGCAGGGATGGCGAAGGCGTGGATCATGCTGGCGATGACCGCGCCATAGGCGGCGTAGGATGTGTTCCAAAGCTTCCAACCCATGGACGCGCCGGGATCGGCCATGAGGTGATGGGCCGCACCGATGTTGATAAAGAAGAGGTACAGGACGAACGCGAAGCGGGAGACCTTCTCACTAGCGACCTCCGCCTTGCCGATCAGATGGGTCATGAAGTACCAGACCGTGATCATGGCGACGAGGTTGATCTGCTGGGTCCCGTGCCCGATCAGCCAGTACATCTGTCGATACCACGCCGCGTCGATGTGAGCCAGCCATCCGATCCGCCAAAGGAACGTCGGGACGAAGGTGATCAACCCGCCGACGAGCGATTCGACCGCGATGATGCCGGCGACGAAGGCCCCGAAGGTTACCAGCGGAAGCGTCCGCCCCGGGTTGTCGACGCGTTCGCGCCAGATCACGGCGAAGAAGGGAAGGGCCGCGATGACGGTCCCGAGAATGAAGACGATGACCCCCGCGTAAAAGGCTGGTGAGGAGGGTAACGGCGCATACGAAGTCAATAACGGCTGTTGATTGGGCTGTTTCGTGATCCAAATCGCGATATTGATCCAAACGGCGCCGACCAGCATGATGGCATACCCGACCCAGGCAATCCGCGGGAGCGCCAGCCGCCGGCCCAGGACGAACGGTCCACCCACATAGAGGATAGCGATCTCCATGAACACCATCCAGAAGATCAACAGGTTCCAAGCGTGTATACTGAGGAACTTGTAGTAGTCAGGCGCCGACAACAGGCCGATGAGCTCCCACCGCGTCAGGGCGACTAGGAGGGCGAAGGTCCCACCGATCAACAGGGCGACCACGGCGGTCAACCCGTGGACTTTGACCATGGTCTCCGCTGAGCGGTGGACCGTCAACCCGGTGGTATCGCAGGTCCTGAATCCGTCGTTGTCGTAGTCGTTCGGTTTAAAGGCCTCAAACATCGTCATCCCTCCACCACGAACTTCCCGTGCATGGTCCGATGGCCCACACCACAGAACTCGTTACAGACGACGTGGTAGGTCCCCGGCTCGTCGAACTGCATCTCGACGACCCATTCGTAGCCCGGCAGGACCTGGAGCGTCATCTGCTTGGAGAGGGTATCGGCCTTCCGAACCGAGAACCCGTGTTGAACGTCGTAGGACCCGATGTGGAACCGATATGTCTCGCCCGCCTCGAGTACGACCGGGAGCCCATCCCAGGCGTACCGGAGGGCCCCGATGAAGACGTCCGACCCCGGTGGCACGAGCATCTCCTCCCCGGCGACGGTCCGGGAACCGGCCGCCGACTTGTACTCACCCACCTTTTCCTGATAGGCGTCGGCCCCGATCTGGAACGTGGGGCCGGTTTGGTTCTGATCTCCGATCTGGGTCCAACCGAGCATCCACCCGAAAAGGATGGCGGCCCACGTCCCCGTGATGCCAAGCCAGATGGTCTCCCGACGGTTGACCTCCTCGTTCCACCAATCCCCCTCGGGCGATTCCAGCGGTGATCCCATCCGATCTCACCCCGTCGGGATCGCCAGGAGGTCAACCAGCCCCCAGACGATGTAGGACAGTGCCCAGAAGACGATGGCCAACCCGGCCAGCAACCAAATACTGTCGAGGAGTTGTTGGGGCCACGGCGGTCGTGACACGGACCTCTCGGTGGAATCCCGTGACATATGATAGGATGGAACATGTTCGTCCATGAACGATATCCCGAATATGTTCACAGGATCCACGGAATAGGCGAACGAACCGAGAGGGAGACATTTGGGCTTCGGTCCGAGAGACGACCCTTTTCAATGGCAATCGCAATGGCGAAGTTGGACGACGTGGAAGCGGCGATCGATTCCCAATCCCGGAGAACCGCCGGCGGTATTAAAGAGTAACTCCCTCGAAGTTCTAGCCGTAATGTACGAACGCATTCTCGTCCCAACAGACGGTAGCAAGAGCGCGGAGAACGCCGGTCGAAACGCGATCGAACTCGCGAAGGATTTCGGATCGGTCATCCACGCCCTTTATGTCATGGACATGGGCGATGTCGGGTTCGTCGCGGTCCCGAGCGACATCGCGGAAACGCGGGAACGCCTCGAGGGCAAGGGCCGGAAGTTCACCCGCGAGATCAAAGAACTGGCCACCGAGGCCGGGGTCGAATGTGTGACCGAGGTCAAATCGGGAATCGCCCCGGAGGTCATCGTCGAATTTGCCGACGAAAACGATATCGACCTGATCGTCATGGGCAAACGTGGCCGGGGCGATCCCGACAAACCCGCGATCGGATCGATCACCCACCGGGTGATCGGGATGACCGACAAAACCGTTCTGACCGGGTAAGCCTGACACCTGGGCTCGAAACCGGTGGCGATCGCCGTTTGATGGCAGGGCTAGTCAGTAATACGTCTGGCCGAGCAACGGACCCGTGAGATTAGTCCATCGCGATGTAGGTCTGCGTTTCGTCCACGCCGTCGATCGCGTGGACCTGATCGGCCGCGATCGCTTTCACGTCGGCCGGCTCGTCCACCTCGGCCTTTGCGATGAGATCGACATCCCCAGCCACGATGTGGACATCGACGATCCCGTCGATTTCCAGCAGCTCGTTCCGGAGCCGATCCGCCTCGCCAGTCAGTGACTTGATCATGATGTATGCCGTAACCATCGTTACTCACCACCCGGAAGCGGGAGGTTCGTGTCGCCGACGATGATGCGGTGAACGTCCTCCAGCGCGTTGAAATCCGCAAGCACCGCCAACCGGTCGCCGACCTCGAGGGAGTCCTCCGGCAGGGGAATCCCCATGGATTCGTTCTTTTTGCCGAAGGCGAGCACTTCCGAATCACCGGGGAGCTCGAGCTCCTCGATGGTGTACCCGCGCATCGGCGAGCTCCCGGTGACGGTAAGCTGGAGGACTTGGAGGTTGGAGGCCACGTCAATGATCGCCTTGACGCTGCCGCCGAGGAGGGCGTTCTTCGCCGCGATCGCACCCAGGCGCTCCGGGTAGACGATCTCGTCGACTTCGGAGGCGTACTTCCGGTAGATGTTTTCCCGGTAGTCCTCGTCGATACGGAGGACCGTCCGACAACCGTAATGTTTGGCGATCATGCACGCCGAGAAGTTGGTGTTGAGATCGCTCGTCAGGGCGCCGAGCGCATCGGCTTCCTTGATGCCCGCCTGCTCGAGGACAGCCTCCCGGGATCCGTCGCCAACGACCACGTCGAAGTTGCGTTTCTCCGCCCGTTCTGCTTTGGCCTGGTCTCGTTCGACGACCACGACCTCGTGGCCCTCCTCCTTGAGGACCTGGGCGGTCCGCAACCCGACTCGGCCGGCGCCGATAATGACGAACCGCATGGGATTCGATCCGCCCCCTGTCGACATAAATCCCGCACTTTGGCCACGGAGAGAGGCCGCGGAGACTGCGGGCGGGCGAAAGTTTTTGCCGTCGCCCAAAGTATCGACCCGCATGGTCCACGCGTTCATCATGGTGAAGACCGGTGCCGGTCGGTCGGAGGAGATGGTCGGGGAGATCAGGGCCATCGACACGGTCTCGGAGGCCCATGTTGTCGCCGGCGAGTTCGACGTGATCGCCGAGGTGAACGCGGACGAGGTCTACGACGTGCTTCACACCGCTTCCTCGTCCATCCAGGGCCTCGATGGGGTCCTCGACACCAAGACTTACATCGCCCTAGACTAACGCCCACCGCTGCCACCCCCTCTCCGGCTCCCGTCTTGTTACCACCCCAAGGGCGATCGGTTCGGTTCGACAGGCCAAAGGGCATCCGGCGGATCGCCTATACCATGGTCACCGTGCTGGGCGCCATCGGTCTACTCGTCGTGGTCGGCGTCCATACCGCCATTGCCGCCCTCCTGATCCGGTTCTTCCGTGTTCGGCTAGCCACCCGCTGGGGCCCGATCCTCTACGCCCTTACATTAATCCCGGTCATCCTCCTGGCATCGACCCTGCTGCTCACCGGGCTCCTCAAGGTCGGGGCGAACCTTGGCGGCCCGCTCACCGCACTCTTCGTCACGATCATCGTCCCGGTGTCGCTCGGCCTGACCGTCGATTACGTTTGGATGCCCCACCCGGATGAGATCGACCTGCCGGACACGACATGAGCGGTCGCCTCAATCGATGAACTCCTCGAGAACCGACTCGGTCGACTCGATCACCCGTTCCGGCGACCGGTTCGCATCGATCCGGACGAAGCGGCCGGACTCGGCCTCGATGAGCCGCTCGTAATTCTCGGCGACGAGCTCGAGGAACTGGACTTGTTCGAACTTGTTGGTCCCACCGCTTCGGTCGGCACCCGTCGTCGGATCGACATCGAAGTAGAGCGTCAGATCGGGCGATCGAGTCCACGGCTCGTGGATACCCCTGACGAACTCGATGGGGCGATCGATTACGCCGACGAGGGAAGCCCCCTGATAGGCGTACCGGGAATCGGAATACCGATCCGAGATGACCAGGTCGCCGGCCTCAAGTGCCGGTCGGACCGTCTCTGCGAGGTGGGCCGCGTGGTCGGCGGTATACAGGAACAGCTCGGCGAGGGGATCGGCTTCCGGCGTCCGTATAGACCGCCTTACAGCGTCGCCATACCACGTCTCCGTGGGTTCCATTGTGAAGGTCGCCGAGGGATAGACGTCGTGGAGTGCCTCCCAGACGGTGGTCTTCCCGCTGCCATCGATCCCCTCGAGCGTCACCAACATCGACTGCAGGTGTGACGGCCGACGGTTAAGGGTTTCCGGGGTCGTCCGTACCAGACCAGTATGGCACAGCCACTAAACCCTCCACCGTCCTACATATCGTTATGGACATACTCGTAACCGGCGGAACTGGCTTCATTGGAAGCCGGCTCTGTGCCGAACTTGATTCCCGAGGCCATTCGGTAATGGCCTTCGCCCGCGATCCCGAAGCCGGCGACCTTCCGGCATCGGTCGAGCGAGTGGCGGGCGACGTGACGAATCCTGGATCGCTCGACGGACCGCTGGAAGGCATGGACGTCGTCGTCAACTTGGTCGCCCTTTCACCGCTGTTCAAACCCGGTGGCGGTGACGTGATGCACGACCGGGTCCACCGGGCTGGAACCGAGAACGTTGTCCGGGCCGCCGAGGCCGGCGGTGTCGAACGGATCGTGCAGATGAGCGGCATCGGGGCGGATCCGAACGGACCGACGGCGTTCCTGCGGGCGAAGGGTCAGGCGGAGGAGATCGTGAAAGCCGCAGACCTCGACTGGGTGATCGTCCGGCCGACCGTGGTGTTCGGTGAGGGTGGCGAGTTCGTCCCCTTTATAAAGAAGGTCGCACCGCCGTACCTTACGCCCCTCCCCGGAGGCGGTCGAACCAGAATGCAGGTCATCTGGGTAGAGGATCTGGTGCCGATGATTGCCGACATGGCCGAGAAGAACGAGTACGTCGGCGAAACGTACGAGATCGGCGGTCCGGATCGGCTCACCCTCGCCCAGATCGCCGAACTGGTCCACGCCGCCGCCGGACGATCAACGACCGTCATCCCGATCCCGATGTCGCTTGCCGGCGCCGGGATGGCGGTCGGTGGGATGGTCCCCGGCTTTCCCTTCGGAACCGACCAGTACCGTTCGCTCAAGATGGACCTAGTCGTCTCGGAGAACGACGTCAACGAGTTCGGTGTTTCCGAGGATGACCTCCGAAGCCTGGCGGACTACCTGGGCGTCGGCCAATAATCTATTCTTATACTTGGTGTGTCTAACGACGGTCGGAGGACGACTAATCGGAGATTAAAGCCGGTGCATGCTATTGGTTGTGCGGGAATCCAGAATCCACCATCG
>CAYOLR010000108.1:0-9542 GCA_964404815.1 uncultured Halobacteriales archaeon | reverse complement strand
CGGTCTCGACGGCGATGAGCGGGATCGCCTGGCCGGGCGAACGCATGAAGGGATGGTTCGTGCTCGACATCACCGGGACGATGTCGGTCTCGACGACAGGTCGTTTGAGGATCTGCCGCTTCACCATGCCGGCGGCGTCCGACCCGAACTGAACGGAGGCGTCCTCGGGCGGGGCGAGGACGAGCTTGTCGGCCTTTTCGGCCTCCGCCTTCCGGATCGTCACGCGTTCGCCGATCCCGACGTCGGCGTTCTGTCTGGTGAAGCCGTCGATGCGAACGGTGTCCGTGTTCCAATCCTGGCGATCGGCCCGCCAGACCTTCGCGGCGGTCGATTCGCCACCCTCGATCTCGATGATGTCACCGGGGCTGAGTTTCAGGTGGAGCAGCGTATCGGGGTCGAGGCGGGCGATCCCGCGCCCGGAGTCGTTCGGATACGCCTTCGATACCTCCAGTTGGACCTCATTCATGGGGCGATATCGGTACCTCGGCAGTCGCCGGGGATAGTTCTTTTGCTACCCCCACCCATGCGTATCGGTTTCACCCGCTGACCGGGGGGCTTTTCGCCTCGGCGGCCGGCAGCTGGCATATGCAGCTCCTCGCCTTCGACGGTCGGATGGGCGCGAGCGGTGACATGCTTCTCGCGGCGCTCCTGGCGGCCGGTGCCGATCCGCAGGTTCTCGCCCCGGTGGAGGAGGCTCTGGGGGTCGAATACCGGATCGAACGGGTCGATCGGGCGGGGATTTCGGCGACCAACGTTGCCGTGGTCAATATGGAAACATCATCAGGGGACGCCGCACAACCCGCCAGCGGTTCGCACGACCATGCCCATCACCGCCACGACCACGGTGACCACGACCATTCGCACGAGCATACCCATCACGGCGAGCACGACCATGCCGAGGGGGGCGGTCCCCATCGTTCCTACCAGGAGGTCATCTCGATCGTCGAATCGATGGGCCTCCCAGATACGGTTGAGGGTGATGCTCTCGCCATCTTCAAACTGCTCGGCGAGGCTGAGGCGGCCGTCCACGGGACCGAGCTCAAGGAGACACACTTCCACGAAGTGGGCGCTGACGACGCGATCGCAGACGTCGTCGGGGTGGCGTTGCTCGTGGCCGAGTTCAACCCGGATCGGATCGTGACGACCCCGCTTTCGACCGGAGGGGGCGAGGTCGACATGGCCCATGGCCGGTATCCGGTCCCGACGCCTGCGGTCGTCGAGTTGGCCGAAACGGCGGATTGGGACCTCCGTGGCGGCCCGGTCGAGGCGGAACTGCTCACACCGACCGGGGCCGCGATCCTCGCCTATTACGCCGACGGCGTCGATATCCTTCCCTCGATGCGCATCCGGGCGAGCGGGTACGGCGCCGGCGACCGAACCATCCCCGATCACCCGAACGTTCTCCGGGCTATCGGCGGGACGGCCACCGGCGAACTGACGACCGAGGACATCACGGTTCTGGAGACCAATCTCGACGACGCCTCGCCCGAGGTCCTCGGGAACCTTCAGGAGAGCCTGCTTGAGTCCGGTGCTCGGGACGTAACCCTCCTACCGACGACCATGAAGAAAGCCCGACCGGGACACCTGATCAAGGTGATCGTCAAACCGGAGGACGCCCAACGGGTCGCGAAACGGCTCGCCCGTGAGACCGGGACGTTGGGGATCCGGGCGGCGGGGGCGAGCCATCGCTGGATCGCCGACCGCCGGTTCGTCACGACCACGCTGCTCGAGGCGGGAACACGCCACGAGGTCCGGGTCAAGATCGCTAGCGACGACACCGGCGAGGTCTTCGACGTGAGTGCCGAGTTCGACGAGGCCAAGGCCGTGGCCGATGCGACGGGCCTCCCGGTCAGGGAGGTGCTCAGGCGTGCGGAGGCGGCCGCCCGACAGGGGGGTGCGGTCGACCCTGTCCTCGTCCACGTAATCGAGGCCGACCGATGGACGGAGGTCGCCTCCGACGGGACATACGCTCCCCAATCGCTCGACACCGAGGGCTTCATCCACCTCTCTCCGGTCAACCAGATCCCCGGCGTCGCCCAGTATAACTATCCCGACGCTGACGATCCTCAGCTCCTGCTCATCGACCGCGAGATGATCGAGGCGGACGTCAAATACGAGGAAATGCCGACGGGGGCGTATCCCCACCTCTATCGGCCGCTGGCCGCCGACGAGGTCGACGACGTTATCGAGCTCCCCCGGGAAGACGGGCGGTTCGTCTTCCCCGATTCGCTCCGGAACGAGTGACCGGGCCAAGGGCTTTCACGGCCGGGTTCGGTACGACAGTATGGATCGGACGACCGTCTCGTCGGGAACGGAATGGGAATCGCGGGTCGGCTATTCGCGGGCCGTTCGAGTCGGCAACGAGGTCCACGTCTCCGGGACCACCGCGACCGACGAGGAAGGGGATATCGTGGGTCGAGAGGATCCGTACCGACAGACCGCAAAGGCCATCGAGAACATCGACGCCGCGCTTTCAGAGGCGGGGGCCGACCTCGAATCGGTCGTTCGTACTCGGATGTTCGTCACCGATATCGACGATTGGGAGGCGATCGGGCGGGCCCACGGCGAGGTGTTCGACGACATCAGGCCGGCGACGAGCATGATCGAGGTCCGTCGGCTCATCGACCCCGCGATGCTCGTCGAGATCGAGGCCGTTGCGCGCGTGGCCGACTGACGCGATCAGTCCTTCCGGTGGGCCCTGATGGCCTCGTCGATGGAGAGTTCACCCAGGGCTACCTGCCGGGCCAGGTCGGCGCTGATCTCCCGATTGTGTGCCGAGCGTTCTCGAGATTCGGATTTGATCACCTGGATCTCGCCCGCCGTGGGCTCGATCTCACGTTCGGTGACGGGCTCGCCCGATCGCTTGGCGATGTTCACCGCGGCGAGGACGTCGCCCATCCCGCGGGTCCCCGCCCCGAGGTGGGGGGTGGAGGCGGTCTCGTCGACCAGCTCGACGGTGATCCCCTGGAGGTCCTCGATCAGCGTGGCGCCCTTGAGCCGCGCACCGTCGCCGATCCGGACGACCGGGTCCGGTGCCCCCTCGAGCTCCTGTCGGATGACGGTGGCCGCGTCGGCCAACGGGACCTGAAACGCGGCCACCACGTCGGATCCTTCGAGGACCGCGATTCCCGGCTTCGACCCCGGATCCACGCCGACGACCAACCGGCCACCGCCCCGCTCCCGTCGGAGGGCTTCGGCGACGGCAGCCCGGGGTGACTCGGCGTCGCCGCCAACCCGCGGAACGTCGACGGCGACATCGTCCGTTTCCGTCGTGATGACGACCGAGGTGCCATCGGGCAGCGGCTCGCCCGGTTGGACCGTCGTGAACCGGACGCTCCGGTCTCGGAGCTCGTTGACGACCCCGTGGTAGAACTCGAAATCCTCGGTCGCGACGACGATGGTCACTAGCCGAACCTCGGTGGTAATGGTGGAAAAGCGATTCGGTGGTCCCCGTCGGATCGTGGTATCCGGTGGGGTTTTGAGCCGGCATTTCGTAGGTGCCGTCGTGAGCGAGGCCATCTCGACCGGATGCGAGCCACTCGACGATCTCTTGGGTGGGGGGCTCGAGCGGGGAACGATCACCCAGGTCTACGGCCCGCCCGCGGCCGGGAAGACGAACCTCGCCCTCTCAGCGGCCGTCACCGTCGCGGCCGCGGGGGGACGGACCGTCTACATCGATACCGAGGGGCTCTCCATGGACCGGTTCACGCAGATGGCCGATGCCATAGGTGATGCCGACGAGATCGCCGACCGATTGGTCATCTCGGCCGTCCACGACTTCCAGGAACAACAGGAGGCCGTCAGGGAAGCCTCGGAACTCGCCGACGATGCCGATCTGATCGTGCTCGACAGCGCGACCGGTTTCTACCGGCTCGAACGCACCGGGAGCGAGGACGGCGAGGCCCTCCGGGCGGTCGCCCGACAGATGACGACCCTCCTCGGCGTCGCCCGGCGTCACGACTTGGCGGTGATCGTGACCAACCAGGTTTACACTGATCCTGATAACGACCAGTCCAAGCCACTTGGCGGCCACACCCTGGCCCATTGGACGGGCGTCGTCCTTCGGCTTGACCGGTTCCGGGGCGGTCAACGGCGGGCCCGGCTCGAGAAACACCGCTCCCAACCCGCCGGGGGAAGCGCCCGGTTCGGGATCACCGAGTCGGGGCTCTCGGGGGCAGAGAGCCGCGAGCCGGCGCCGTAGGTCGGCAGGTCAGCGAAGCCGCCGAGACCGACCCGGCTTACAGTTCGCCCAGCTTCCGAAGGAGCTGGCCGCGGTACTCCTCGTCGTAAATGATGCCCTTGAGCTCTAGGACGTTCCGCTCGAGCTTGTCCAGGGCCACATAGAACGCGTTCTCGGCGCCGTACCCCTCACCGGATCCGGCCACCTGGCCGTGATCCGTTCGGAGCCGTATCTCAGACCGGATCAGCGGGGTACCCCGCAGCTTCTCCTTGTGCTTGTGGAAGCGGACATGAGCGTGTTGGACCTGCATGTCGCCGTATTTGTCGGCGACCGTCTCGATAGCCTCACGGATTTCCTGTCTGGTGACGGTATCGAGGAGGGAGATGTTGGTGATCTGGACGTCGAGGTGATCCTCCTCACGGATCGATAGGACTCGAAGCACGTCGGTCTTCGTGACGATCCCCGCGATCAGCCGGTCGTCCTCGTCCGTCGTCACCACCAAGCCGTCGTAATCGTTCTCGAGCATCGTCTCGACCGCGTCACGGAGACTGTCGGATTGGTTCACCGTGAACACCGGCGAGGACATCACGTCGTAGACCGGTAGATCGAGCATCCGATCCGTGTCGCCGGCCCGGTCGCCGGTGGTCGCCCGCTGCATGTTCCGCGTGACGAAGTTCACGATATCATAGGTCGTCACGATCCCGGTCAGGTAGCCGTTCTCGTTGACAACCGGCAGGCGCGAGATCCCGTGTTCCCGGAGCAGATTGATGACCCGGCCGAGGTCGTCCTCCTCGGTGACGGTGACGACGTCCTCGGTATAGACATCGGCAACCGAGAGCGCATCGAGGTTTTCGAGAACCGCGGTGAGGATGCCGTCCTGGGTGACGATCCCCCAGAGCTTCTCCCCCTCGAAGACCGGGGCGGCCTTCGTCCCACCTTCGACCAGCATGCGGGAGACGTCACGGACATCGGCGCTACGCGAGACCTTCGGGGCGGGTTCGGTGAGGGCCGACACCTTGGTATTGTCCTCGATGTGCGACCCGAGCAGCCGCTTTTGCGTGACGACGCCGGAATACTCACCGCCGTTCGTCACGATGAGCGTCTTGCGGTTTTCCTCGTCGAAGATCGCAGAAAGCTTACCCAACCGCTCGTCCGCATCGACCTCGAGAAAGTCCTGGGTCGCGATATCAGCGATGTCCATGCATCGATGTGAAACCGCGGACAGTCTTGAAACCTATTTTTTGGCGACGCCACGTTTTTCCCTTGGCTGACCAATCGCGTATCGTGGTACCGGACATCAGCGCGGCCTTCGGGCCGTACACGTACCTCGTCAGCGAGGTCGTCTTCGGATTGGTCGCCCTCGCGCTGCTCGTCCGGGCTGACGCGCTCCGGCGGGCCGGCCTCACCATCGCAGTCCTCTACCCAGTCGCCTTCTTCTGGGACTGGTACACGCTGAAGATCGGTGTATTTTCGATCAGACTCCGGACGGGGGTCTCTCTCTTCGGCATCCCCATCGAGGAACACGTCTTCATGGTCGTCGTCCCGGCGTTAGTTATCGGCGTTCACGAGACACTAAGGGCCTGGTGAGTGCCCGGGGGCGTTTTTATCCCTCCATCGAGAAGATTGCCACATGGAGGGTGCACTGTACGATCATCCGGCGGTCTATGACGTCCTCTACGAGGAGAAGGACTACGGGGGCGAGGTGGCCTTCGTCCTCGATCGGTTCGACGACCTCGGCAATGGCGGGGATCGCGCCCTTGTGATCGGGTGTGGGACCGCCCGACACAGCCGCCATCTGGTCGATTCTGGGTTCGAGGTGACGGGGATCGATCCGAATTCGTCTATGCTTGACCTCGCACGCCAGCGCTCCGACGCGGAGTTCGTCGAGGGAGGACTTCCGACGATCGATGTCGAGGGATCATTCGACCTCGTCTGGGCCCCTATACGGTCATGAACTACCTGGAACCAGCGGAGTTCATCCCGGCGATCCGGGCAATGGATCGAACCCTCGCCAGCGGTGGCGTCATCGTCTTCGACATCGGGGATTTCCCGTACATGGCCGCGCTCGGCGTGCAGTTGGCGGGCGATGATGGTTCAATCGCCCGTCTCACCTGGTATGCCCGGCGGATAACACCCACGTGCGGATGGACGCCCTCGTTTTCCACGGCGACGAGTGGTTCGCCGACCGCCATCACCTCACCGATTATCCACCGGGGGTCGTGGCGGAATACGTCAGGGAGCTGGGCTTTTCGGTCGAAGTCCACGACTGGTACGAAACGCCCACCTCGATGACTGACCCCGGTGTTATCGTCGGCTACGACCCACCGTGATGAGGGAAGCCACCCGTAACGGTTTTTCCCCCGCCGGCGCTTGAGTGTTTCATGGGCGACCGTGCCTGTTATTTGGAATTTTGTCCCGATTGTGACGCCCAGGTCACGGTGGTCGACGAGGCCTGTCCCGACTGCGGCGCCTCCCTCGGTTCGGCGGGGTAGAATGGAAACCGAACACGAAGTCTCGGGTGGCGATTCACGCCAAATGGACAGTCTCGGCGACGACTCAATCGAACTGGTAGTCACGTCACCACCGTATCCGATGATCGAGATGTGGGATGGCGTGTTCGATGATCTCAATCACGAAATCGGGGACAGGTTGGATGATGGTGCGGGACAGGACGCATTTCGACTGATGCACGAGGAACTGGCCAAGACATGGCAGGAGGTCTCTCGCGTCCTCGTGGATGGCGGGATTGCCTGTATCAACATCGGGGACGCCACGAGAAAGGTAGATGGGAGTTTCCGGGTCTACCAGAATCATGCCCGCATTATTGACGCGTTTGAGGAGTTAGGATTTGAACCGTTACCCGATATCCTGTGGCGAAAACCGGTCAACTCGGCTGCGAAGTTCATGGGTTCTGGAATGCTTCCGCCCAATGCTTACGCGACGTTGGAACACGAGTATATCCTCATATTCCGAAACGGCCGGCAGCAGAGAACCTTTGAACCGAAATCTGAACGGCGCTATAATGCAGCTTTCTTCTGGGAGGAGCGAAACGAGTGGTTCTCCGACGTTTGGATGGATATTCGCGGCACTTTCCAAGGCCTGAACGACGACGAACTCCGCGAGCGGTCTGCTGCGTTCCCACTGGAGATCCCCTATCGGCTCATCAATATGTATTCTGTCTACGGTGATACGGTCCTCGACCCGTTCTGGGGGACAGGAACCACGTCATTGGCTGCCATGACAGCCGGTCGAAACTCGGTCGGCTACGAACTTCAGGAGGAGTTCACGAACGTGTTCAGCGAACGCGTGGATGAAGTCGATATAATGTCCAGAGAGATTGTCCACGAACGGATTAATAAACACCGAGATTTCGCGGAATCACGCGAGCAGGGTGGAGACCCACTGGAGTACACGACGCTCAACTATGACTTCCCGGTCATGACTAAGCAGGAACGGAACATCCTTTTCTACGTTGTTGATACCGTAGAAAGAGCCGACGACACGTACATACTTACTCATTCTGAGTTTTTGGGGGACGGCGAGATAGAACCTCCTGAGACTAAACGCGAATCAACGGACGGGGGCGACTTTTCATAACGCTCAAAACCACCAGCAAGTAGCCGGATGATTCTCGAGTGTAAGATAGGATAACTGAGCGACTTGGATCTCGATCAGAGGGGTGATGTCATTCCGAGCGCCACGAAGCCGTCCTCGATCGTCCCTATCGATCGGGCATCGGCCATGTAAAAGGCGTGACTGGTCTCTATTGCCCCGTACTCGCCGCGGTGCTGGCTTGAATGTATTGCACGGATCCGATGGGTCACGTCATTCAAGCCAGGTAGACGTAACCGGAGGGAGTACCGTCGGTTATCGGCGGCCATCTATCCCCCCGAACCGAATGTTATCAGCGCTGAGAGATGGCGGCGGGACTTTATGGTCGATTTCGGGAATCCACCGGTATGAGCCTGTTACCCTTGTCCGGCGTTACTGGCACGGTGTCGACCCCGACGACAAGCCTCGGAGACCACCGATAGGCCGACGATGGATACCGAGGAATCACTTGGCACGTGTCCGGAATGTATGATGACGGTGCCGCGGTCACGGTTACTCGTCCAGTATGAATCCTCGGCGGGCGCGACGCTGCTCGCCAAGTGTCCAAACTGCTCGTCGATCGTCTATCCCGAGTGACGGTCCTGCCGCTCGACGAGCACGTGGTCGACGTATCGTAGGACCGGCTCCGCATTGTCGTTTTCCGCCGTGATCCGGTAATCGACCGATCCACGGTCCGGTTTCGAAACCGTGGACTTCTCGATGAGTTCCGCCCGCGCCGATAGCGTATCACCGGGACGGACCGGTGTGGGCCATCGGACCTCGTCGACGCCCCAGCCACCGATCATCGCAATGTCCTTGAAATGAACGTCGACCAACATCCGCCAGGTCAGTGCACACGTATGCCAACCGTTCGCGATGAGTGACCCGTGGACGGTCTCGGCGGCAGCGGCGGGGTCGGTGTGCATGGGAAGTGGGTCGTACTCGCTCGCGAAGGAGACGATTTCCTGCTCAGTCACCGTTCGTCCGCCGGTTTCGTGGACTTCACCGACGCTGAGATCCTCGAAAAAACGGGGCATGGCCTGCGAGTGGATCCCGAGGGGGGTTGAAGGCACCGGGTTTCGATTATCAACACTGACAATCGAGCCTCACCATTTATCCCGGCTTCCTGCAATGAACTGCCATGGTCAGCGGGGAAAGCGAGCTTACGTGTCCGTTCTGTGGACAACTCTTCGACGATCAGGACCTCCTGACGGACCACTTCTCGACGAAACACCAGATGGCCGAGTTCTAGCCGCGGGTCTCAATCACGCTTACTCGGCGAGCGACCCTTCCGCGGGGGCGAAAACCACCAAGAGTTCGAGGGCCTCCTCGATATCGAAGAATGTGTGGTCGACGTTGCGTTCAACGAAGACGACGTCCTCCGGCGCGACGGGATTCACCTCGTCACCGACTCGGATCTTGGCTCGTCCAGAGAGGACGTAATAGATCTCGTCCTCGGTATGCGGTTGTTGGCGGTCCTCCCCGTCGGCCGGCAACCGATAGATCCCGACGCTCATCGAATCGCGCCTGAGAAACTCGAAGTACCGTTCGTCGATCCCTGAATGGGCTCGCTGGAGTTCCTGCCGGGAGAAGTGATCCATCGTGGGGTTTACCAATGGGTGGACCGGCCTGAAGGTATCGGTGGGATCGATACGAAACAGGCTGACTGCCCGGGCATCTCCCTATCGGGAAAACTCGAGTGACGGCAAGGAGCGCGATGGGTTCGGGCGGATTTGAACCGCCGGCCTCCTCCATGTCAAGGAGGTGTCAT
>CAYOLR010000107.1:0-9628 GCA_964404815.1 uncultured Halobacteriales archaeon | reverse complement strand
CTCGGCGAGATCGACCGGATGGCCAGCGCGCTGGGCCTCCCGGAGAACGTCCGGGAGACGGCCAGCGTGATCTATCGCCGGGCGCTCGAGGACGATCTCCTCCCCGGGCGATCCATCGAGGGGGTTTCGACGGCCGTCGTCTACGCCGCCGCCAGACAGGCCGGCGTCCCCCGCAGCCTCGACGAGCTCGCGGAGGTAAGCCGGGTGGAAAAGAGTGAAGTCGCCCGCACGTACCGCTACGTCGTCCGGGAACTCGGCCTCGAGATCGAACCGGCCGATCCCGGGAGCTACGTCCCCCGGTTCGCCTCCTCGCTTACCCTTTCGGAGGAGGCCGAACGGCGAGCCCGCCAACTCCTCCAGAACGCCCGCGAACAGGGCGTCCATTCCGGCAAGAGCCCGGTCGGGCTCGCGGCGGCCGCCATCTACGCGGCGGCCCTCCTGACCAACGAGAAGGTCACGCAGGCCGAGGTGAGCGAGGTCGCCGACATCAGCGAGGTCACGATCCGGAACCGGTATCACGAGCTGCTCGAGGCCGAGGAAGGCGTCCCAGTCTGACCCCGCCGCCGAAGCTTCTTTACCGTCAGTAATCGCCTGACAAACTACGATGGATTTCTCGGGGTTCGTGCTCGCGGCCGCCACGAACGACCTCGCTACGGAGCCGGACGCCCGTGGCATCGCCGACGCAGTCGAGTTCCGAATGGACCTCGCCGACACGCCGGGCGACCAACTCGCCCGCTACGACGGGCAGCTCCCGCTGATCGTGACGAACCGTGCCGCGTGGGACGGGGGCAAGGCGTCCGAGGACGGACGGCTCCAGGCGATCGCGAACGCCGTGGAGCATCCGGCGGTTGAGGCGGTCGATATCGAGCTTCGATCAATCGAGTCGGGGGATGCCGCCGCGGTTACCGAGGCAGCCCGTAACAACGACGTCGCCGTGATCGCCTCCAGCCACGACTTCGAGGCGACACCGTCCATGTCGGAACTCATGGACCTGCTGACCCGGGCGGCCGACGCCGGCGATGTCGGCAAGCTGGCGGTCAGGGCCGACGATCCGGGGGACGTCCTCCGACTCCTCGATGCGACCTGGCGGCAAACGACGGAAGGCCGCACCGTGGCGACGATGGCCATGGGCGAGGCCGGCCGCCATTCGCGGGCGATCTGTCCGCTGTACGGTTCGCGAATCGGGTACGCGCCGGTCGACCCCGACGAGGCGACGGCCCCGGGACAGCTCGACCTGATCACCCTGGATTCGCTGATCGAGACGCTCCGCTAGCGTCGGAAGCTTAACCTGCCCGCGGGCGCGAACGGGGGCTGTGTCGCGGAAACGGGCGGTCATCGCGGGGCTTCTCGGGGCAGTCTATCCCGGCCTCGGCCACGTCTATCTCCGCGAATGGGTGCGGGCCGGGACCTGGTTCGTCCTCGCGATCGTGACCGTCGCGATCGTCCTCCCGGAGTCGGTCATCGAGACGGCGGGCTCGGGTGGCCTCGACGGCATCATCGCCGCGAGCCGAAACCTGCCGAGCACCGTCGTGCTCGTCGTCACCGGGATCCGGCTGCTCAACGCGATCGACGCCATCTGGCTGGCCCTCAGCGCCTCCTCGAAAGTCGCCGGGTCTCAGGAGGGCGCGACCTGTCAGAACTGCGGCGGCGAACTCGATCCCGACCTGGAGTTCTGTCCCTGGTGTAGTACTGAAGTCGCCGCCGAGGCCGCGGCCGACGGCGGCGGCCCTACTTCTCGATGATCGACTCCTCGACGGCCTCGCCGAAGTGCCGGGCGGTGTCCTCGTAATAGATCAGGATCTCGTCGCCCGCCTCGAGTTCGGTGACCGCCAGCCGACCGTCACGGGTCGGGACTTTGATGGTCTCCGCGTTCTGGAGGAGGGTCTCGATCCGGTCGCCGTCTTCCGTTTCGGCCTCCACGCGGAACATCGGGCGTTTCTCGATCTTGACCCGGCCGACCACCGCTTCCCGCGTCGACCCTTCGAGGTCGACGATCTGGACCTCGTCGCCGCTTTTCAGTTCGGAGAGGTACTTCGTCCCGCCATCGGGTGTCCGGATATAGGCGTGGACGGCGCCCGCGTTTACCCGGAACGGGCGGGAGGCCACGTAGGGCGATTCGGCGGTTTCGGCATGGACGAAAAACAGGCCCCGGCTCATCGATCCAACGAGCATGCCTTCGTCGTGATCCATGAGCGACCCGGTGTCGACGCAGACCCGGTCGGCCAAGCCGGTCCGTTCGATACCGGTGACCGTCGCCCACTGGAGGTCGAGCTCCTCGCGCTCGGCTGCGTCGCGAGCGGCCACGGTCCGCCGGATCTCGTCCGGGTCATCGCTGTCGAGGAGGACGGCGTCGGCGCCGAGTTCGAGCGTCTCGAAGGCGGTCTCGGCCTCGTCGGCCGACGTGACGCCGGCGATGAGCGTGGTCTCGTCGCCGATCCTCGCGATGAGGTTCTCGAGGGGGATGATCCGCCAGTCCTCGCCCACGACGATGGTGTAGTCGGCGTCCTCGGCCGCCGCCGAGGCGAAGGCCTCGTACGATTCGTCCAGGATCCGCACGTACAGGCCGTGGGCGTTGCCCCGCCTGATCGTGGTGAGGTCCGCCGAGCCCGAGAGGTCGCCCGGGAGGTCGACGGTTCCGTCACCCTCGCCGCCCTTGCCGACGATCACGGCGTCGGCCTCGGGTCGTTCCTCCGCCGCCCCGTCCTCGGCGTCCATCACATGGACGTCGTCGGTCAGGAACACGGCCACGTTGACGTCGCCGAGCTCCCGGACCCGCCCGACGTCCCCCTGGTCGACAAGGACCCAGTCCACCCCGGCCTCCAAGCCGGCGGTGATGCGACGCTTCCGGGCCTCCCAATCACCCGCGGCGTCATCGGCCTTCAGCCACACAGATCGGCTCATATCCCCACGCTGGCCTCGGTAATCCTTGAACGTGCCGGATGCCGGGACGACCACCGCCCTGACCAGAACGTTCATCGGTGGCTACCACGTTCAATCGTGCATGAGCAGCGAACAATTCCCCGACCTGGCGAGCTCCGTCCCCGAGCTCCCCGCCCAGGAACTCTGGGAGCGGCTGGAGGCCGGCGAGGAGGTCACCATCCTCGACACCCGGCGACCGCAGGACTTCGAGGCCTGGAAGCTGTCCCACCCCAACGTGACCAACGTGAACGTTCCCTTCACACGGTTCCTGGACGACGGCGATCCGGCGGAAACGGTGCCCGAAGCGGTCCCCGAAGGCCCGCTGGTCACCTGCTGTGCCAAGGGCATCTCGAGCCTGTACGTGGCGAAGTTCCTCGCACGGGAAGGCTGGGACGTCAAGGGCCTCGCCGATGGTATGGAGGGCTGGGCGAAGGTCTACGATCTCCGGGAACTCGACGTGTCGAGTCACGCCACGATAGCACAATATTACCGACCGTCGAGCGGCTGTCTCAGCTACCTGGTGGTGTCCGACGGGGAGGCCGCCGTTATCGATCCCCTCCGGGCGTTTACGGAGCGATATACCGCCGATGCGGCCGCCTTCGGGAGCCAGCTTCGCTACGCCATCGACACGCACGTTCACGCCGACCACGTGAGCGGCGTCCGCGAGCTCGGAGCGACGCCCGACATCGAACCGATCATGCCGGCGAAGGCCGCCGACCGCGGCCTCTCGGTCGATGCTACCCTGATCGAGCCCGGGGCGACCGTCACGCTCGGCGATGTCGAGATCGAGGCCGTCGATCTGTCAGGCCACACCACCGAAATGACCGGCTATCGCATCGACGACGTCCTCGTGGGGGGCGATTCGGTCTTCGTCGACAGCGTGGCCCGGCCCGACCTCGAGGACGCCGATGCGGCCCGCGAGGCGGCGGCCATCCTGTTCGACACGATCGCGCGGATCGGCGAGCTGGCCGACGAAGTCGTGATCGCCCCCGGCCACGCGGGGACGGCGACCGAACCGCGACCCGACGGGACCTACGTCGCCACCGTCGGAACGCTTCGGGGCCGCCTCCGGGCCTTCCGCGTGGACCGCGAGACGTTCGTTCGGGAGACCGTTGCGGACCTCCCGCCCCAGCCGAAGGACTATCAGGACATCATCGCCACGAACCTCGGCCGGAAGGACGTCGACGACACCGAAGCCTTCACCCTGGAGCTCGGGCCGAACAACTGCGCGGCGACCGCACCGGCCGACGACTGACAGCCCAGAACCGACGCCCGGTCAGGCCTGGACCGCGAGCCCGGCCCGGTCCAGGGCGGCCTCGGCGGAGAGGTCGTCGTGGACGACCCCGGCGACTGCCCGCGTCATGGCCTCCGGGTCGTCGTGTTGGAAGATCGATCGACCCATCGAGACGCCGGCACCCCCGCCGTCCATCGCACCCCTGACCGCCGCGAGCGTCTCCGCGTCGGTATCCGGTTTGCCGCCCGCGATCAGGACGGGTTTCGACGTGGCCGACGTCACGGTCTCGAAGCTCTCCGGATCCCCGGAATAGGCGGTCTTGATCAGGTCGGCGCCGAGTTCCTCGCCGATGCGGACGGCGTGGGCCAACTGCTCGGCGTCGGTCGCATCGACGTCGTGGCCCCTGACGTAACACATCGCCAGCACCGGCAGGCCGAATCGGTCGGCCTGTTCGCTGACCGCGGCGAGGTCCTCGAGCTGGTTGTGTTCATGTCGGCTGCCGATGTTGAGGTGGAGTGAGACGGCGTCGGCGCCGGCCCGGATGGCCTCCTCGACCGTCCCGGTGACGCGTTTGTCCGCCTGGTCGGGGCCGATCGTGGTCGAGCCGTTCAGGTGGACGATGTAGCCCTTCCCGTTCTTGTTGGGGTGAACTCGCCCGGCGATGCCCTTCTGGGTGAGGACCGCGTCGGCGCCGCCACGAGTGACGGCGTCGATCGTCCCTTCGATGTCGCGCAGGCCCGTGACCGCCCCCATCGTGAGGCCGTGATCCATCGGAACGATCACGTAGGCGTCGTCCCGACCCAGGCGTGCGAGCCGCGCACGTGTACCGGATGTCATTGGTGTGTGACTGTGTGGCAATCGCCGGTTATTTGCCTTCCGGTTCGGCCATTTCGACGCCCGCCATGGCGCCGTCCTTGAGTTCCCTGGCGATCGATTCGAGGCGGGCCTCGACTGCCTCGCCGGCCTCGATCGCGTCGACGAACACGCTCCCCGCGACGACGCCGTCGGCACCGGCTCGAACGATCTCCCGGGCGTGGTCGCCCTCGCTCACGCCGAACCCGACGGCCTTCGGGATGGGATACCCCTCGAGCCGCGCCAGCGCGTCGTGGGTCTGGCCGCTGACGTCCCCCCGGGTGCCGGTCGTCCCGAGCCGGGCCTGGACGTAGACGAACCCGGAGACCTGTTCCATGATCCGGTCGAGTCGCTCACCCTCCGTCGTCGGGGCGACGATGAAGATGAGGTCCACCCCGTGACGGTCACAGGCTGCCCGGAGCGGATCGCTTTCCTCCACCGGGAGGTCGGGGATGATGAGCCCGTCCAATCCGGCGCCGGCCGCCGCTTCGACGAACGACTCGACCCCGTCGCCGTACCTGAGCACGAGGTTGTAGTACGTCATCACGACCAGCGGAACGTCGACGTCGAGCCCCCGGACGAGATCGAAGAACCGTTCGGGGGTCATCCCCGCCTCGAGCGCGCGGGTGATGGCGTTCTGGATGGTCGGCCCGTCGGCGATCGGTTCGGAGAAGGGCAGGCCGAGCTCGATGATGTCCGCCCCACCCCTGACGAGGGCGTTGACGTACCCGGGGGTCGCCGCCGGGGTTGGATCACCGGCCGTGATGTACGGGATGAGGGCCGGCTCGGTCCCGAAGGCCTCGGCGATCCGGCTCATAGCTCGCCCTCGGCGTCGAACACGTCCATCGACGGTGCCGTCCCGATCGACCGGTCCGCCGACTCCTCGAGGACCGTCTCGAGGTCCTTGTCGCCCCGACCGGAGACCGTCACGATGGTCAGCTCCCCCAGCTCCTCGGCCGCCGCTTCGAGGAACCCGAGCGCGTGGGCGCTCTCCAGGGCGGGGATGATCCCCTCGAGCCGCGAGAGCCGATGGAAGCCCTCCAACGCCCCGTCGTCGTCGATCGTCCGCGGCTCCACGCGACCGGCGTCGACGAGATGGGCGAGCTCCGGCCCGACGCCGGCGTAGTCCAGGCCCGCCGAGACGCTATGCGACGCGAGGATCTGACCGAATCGGGCCTGGAGGAGTTTGGTTCGGGCCCCATGGAGCACCCCCTCGTCGCCGACCGAGAGCGAGGCGGAGTTGGGAGCGACGCCGGCCGCCTCGTCGGGATCGAGGCTCGACCCGCCCGCTTCGACGGCATAGAGGTCGACCTCCGGGTCGTCAACGAACTCGTGGAAGGACCCCATCGTGTTCGACCCGCCGCCGGCACAGGCCACCACGCTGTCGGGCAGCCGGCCGGCCTGATCGCGGACCTGCCGTCGGGCCTCCCGGCCGATGACGGCCTGGAAGTCACGGACCATCCGGGGGAACGGATGCGGCCCCACCACCGACCCGATCACGTAGTGGGTCGATTCGACGGTCGTCGCCCAGTCCCGAAGCGTCTCGTTGATCGCCTCCTTGAGCGTCCCGCGACCGGTCGTCACCGGGTTGACGGTCGCCCCGTTCAGGCGCATGCGGAAGACGTTCGGCCGTTGCCGGTTGATGTCGGTTCGCCCCATGTAGATCTCGCCATCGATCCCGAGATGGCCCGCCGCCATCGCCGCACCGGTCTCCGCGATGATGCGGTCCTTCCCCATGTAGTCCGCCAGGAGGACCTGCCCGAGGGCGTTGTTGAGCTTGTGGGCGCCGCCGTGAAGGAGGTCCTCGCGTTTGAGGTAGACCTCGGTGCCGTAGCGATCCGACAGCCGATCCGCGCGCTGGAGCGGCGTCGGTCGGCCGCCGAAATCCCGGAGGCGAGCCCGAAACTCGTCCATGAAGCCGTCCTCGTTCTCGAGCACGTACCGCTCGTAGGCGTCGGTCAACTCCTCGATGGCTGGCATCAACGCCTCGGGGACGTACTGTCCGCCGTAGTCGCCGAATTTCGTCGAACTCATGCGTGTACAAACCGTCGCGTATTCTCGCTCACGTCGCCGTCCATTATGGCACTCCCGATCAACAGGCCGTCGGCCCCGGCGCGCCGCATCCGCCGGACGTGCTCGGGCGTCGAAATGCCGCTCTCGGCGATCACCGTCACGTCGCTCGAGGCCCGCGCGGCCACCCGGCCGAAGGTCGACCGGTCGACGGTAAGCCGGGCGAGGTCACGGTTGTTGATGCCGATAAGCTCGGCACCGGCCGCCTCGGCCGCCGCGAGTTCGTCGGCCGTGTGGACCTCGACCAGCGGCTGGAACCCGCGTTCGCGGGCCGCCTCGACCATGGTCGGCAGCTCGTCGAGGAACCGGGCGATAAGGAGGACCGCATCCGCCGCCACCAGGTCGAGGTCACCCGGTTCGAGGAGGAAGTCCTTGCGGAGCACGGGGACGTCGACCGAGGCGCGGATCGATTCGAGCGTCGATGGCGAGCCGCCGAAATGGGTCGGTTCGGTCAGGACCGAAACGGCGGCCGCCCCCGCGTCCGCCATCCGACGCGCGAGGTCGACGGGATCGTCGTCCCGTCGGCCCTCGGTCGTGGGGCTCGTCGGCTTCACCTCCGCGATGACCGGCTGCCGACCGGCTTCCGCAGCCTCCCGAAGGGCGTCGGGGAGCGACCGGGCCGTCACGACCAGTCGGCCGTCCGGGGTCGGCCGCTCGCGAGCGACCTCCAGGATCGACCGGACCGCCGGCGCCAGCTCCTCGTCAGCGTACATTATTGTTCATTCAGGGACTTATTTGTACATAAGACTTGCGTCACGGGGCGAAGCTTCTTGCCCTCGTTGGCCGTGTGGGAGCTTATGCCGGAGGCGGGCATTTATGCCCACGAAGCCGATTACCTCGACTGCTTCGTCCAGATTGGCTACGCCGGGGGCAAGGTGATCAGCCTCTCCTTTCCCGCGAGGCCGGACGACCAAGCCGGGGAATCGACCGAGCTCCTCGATCGGATCGACAGCTATCTCGAGGGGGCCCACGACGATTTCGGCGACGTCGAGGTTGGCCTCACGATGCCAACCCGCCAGCGGGCCGTCCTGGAATCGCTCAGATCGGTCCCGTACGGCGAGCAGATCTCTGTCGAACGGCTGGCACGGATGACCCCCGAGTTCGACCCCGATGACGAGGAGGCCCTCGAGTCGGTCAGGACCGCCCTCGCCGAAAACCCTATCCCGCTCATCATTCCGGACCATCGGGTCCGTGACGGCCCCAGCAGCGCCCCGCCTGACATCGAACAGAAGCTCCGGTCGCTCGAGGGGCTCTAATCCAGCGCCCACGGCCCCTCGTGGACGAGGAACTCCAGCACGTTGATCAGGTAATGGGCGACCACCACGGTGGTCAGGCTCCCGGTCAGGATGAAGGCCGCGGCGAGGACGAAGCCGAGGGTCCCGGTGACGACCACCCCGCCCGGACCCTGCAGGCCGTGGCCGAGGCCGAAGGCGATCGACGAGAGCACCGCCAGTCCCCAGATCGGGACCGGGTAGCCCGCCGCGACCGCGCCGATCAACGCCCCCCGGAAGAGGAGCTCCTCGACGAAGGCGATCACCGGGAGCACCCCGACCAGTAACACCACCCACCCCGACCTCGACCGGGGGGCCAGGAGTTCCCTGAGCCGTTCGGCATGGGCCACCCCGACCCGGTCGGCGAGCCGGGCCGCCAGCTCGTTGCCGACGTAGAGGCCCAGCCCGATGGCGACCCCCAGGCCGATCAACCGGCCGGAGGGCGCTTCGAGGCCCAGCGAGGCCCACGGGATACCGGTATACCAGGCCATCCCCAGGATGCCGAGGCCGAACAGCCCATGGGACACCAACACGTTCCCCAGCAGTGCCATCGAGTCCCGCGTCGACAACCCGCGTGTCAACAGCCCCTCCGGCGGGACCGCCTCGGGGCGGGAGAGCCCGGCCTCCGCCTCGGCGATCGCGCGGTGGGTGGCGTGGGCCAGTCCGACGAGGGCCGTCACCGCGAGGATCGTCATCCCCGCGAACACCCCCCACCGTGGTGTCGCCATGTCGATCGCCCGTTCGGGGCCCGTGGCTTAACACCCGGCGGTGCCGTCGCTCATCGAGTAATGATCGGGAAAAACCGCTGTCAGTGTGTTACTGGGGGCTGGGACTGCCGGCGCCGGTACCGACCTCGTGCTGGAGTGCCTGCCCGGTGATCGATTTGAGACGGTCGACGAGGCCGTCCTTCTCGATGTCGTCGGCGAGGGCGACCTCGAGCACTTCGGAGATATGGGACACCGGAATGATGTCCACCATCTCCTTGTACTCGTCCTCGATCATGACGTCCTGTTCGTTCGCCCGCGGGATGATGACCGTCTCGAGGCCGGCCTTCGCGGCCGCCTCGATCTTGTAGGTCACTCCGCCGACCGGAAGGACATCGCCACGGACCGACAGCGAGCCGGTCATGGCGACGCTCTGGTCGACGCCGACGTCCTCGAGGGCGGAGATGACGGCTGTCGCGACGGTGATGGAGGCGGAGTCGCCCTCGACGCCCTGTTGGCCCGCCTGGACGAACTGGATGTGGATGTCCTTCTCGGAGATGTCCTCGTCGGAGAACTTC
>CAYOLR010000106.1:8309-9651 GCA_964404815.1 uncultured Halobacteriales archaeon | reverse complement strand
CACGTGCGAGGGGGTAGCCAAGTGGCCAACGGCGCGGGGCTTAAGACCCCGTCTCGCAGGAGTCCCGGGGTTCAAATCCCCGTCCCCTCATCCGCTCTCCTCGTACCTTTGAGCGACTTCCGGGACAAAGCGTAATGTGACCCCCGGCCGTTCGGCCAGCCATGAGTGATCTCGGGGATTTCGAGGGATACGATCGGCCGACCGGATCAGAGGAGTCGGCCGACCGGGAGGACGCCGAGGCGGCGTTCGAACCGATGGATATCGATCCGGTGGGGACCGACCGCGGTATCGGCGTCCTGAGCGCCGCCGAGGGGCTCCGGATCAGCGAGGAGGACGATGAGACCCGCCTCCGGGCGTACATCGCGGTCGGCAACCGGTCCGACGTCCGTATCGGGAGTTACCTCTTGGTCCCTTATCCTGACGGCGAATCCCTGTTCTGCCGGATCGGCGGCCTGGAATACGTCCAGGAGTTCCATACCGACGACGCGACCGAGATTCACGCCCGTCGAGCAATGCGCTCGGCCGGGATCGACGAGCAGGACTACAAGTTCATGGCCTCGCTCGAGCCCGTCGCGGTCCTCTACGAGGAGGCCGGCGAACTCCGTCGCCGGATGACCGATCGCGTCCCCAAGCCGGAGACGATCGTCCGTCCGGCGGCCGACGCCACCGAGATCAAAACCGGGCTCAAGATCCCGGCCGAGGGGGTCTTCCTCGGCCACCTTTCCGTCGGGGGCGAGAAGGTTCGGACGGCCGCCGAACCGCCGACCATCGATTACCGGCTCAAGGACACATACGAGGCCGGGGACCCGCTCGTGTTCAGACACACACTGATCGCTGGCGGCACCGGTTCGGGGAAGACACACGCCGCCAAGAACGTCCTTCGGCAGTACCTCTCGGCCGACCGGAATTACCCCGTCGAGACCGGCGCCAGCCGGACCGTTCGCCCTGCGGTCGTTCAGTTCGATCCGCAGGACGAATACGCCCAGATGCACGATGACAATCCTGACGTTACGGCCCACGACCGCCGCGGGTGGGAGCGGGAGGGGATCGCCTTCGATGGGCACGACGATACCGTCGCGTTCGTCCCACGGGTGGGCGATGCGACCTATTCGGCGAGCCATCACCGGGCGGAACAGGTGGAGTTCACCATTCCGTTCTCGATGGTCCGGGGCAACCCATGGTTGGTGGCCGGTGCCCAGCTCAACGACAACCAGTACAGTGCGCTGACCTTCCTCATCGACCGGTTTTTCCGGGAGGAGGGCGAGTCCGGGACCTACCGGGCGTTCCGGTCGTACCTCGACCAGTCCGGTCTCCGCGAGGAGCTCGACGAGACCGGCCGTGT
>CAYOLR010000106.1:5560-8299 GCA_964404815.1 uncultured Halobacteriales archaeon | reverse complement strand
GAGGCCACCTTCGACGCCGTCAAACGACGGGTGTACGGCGGGCCGTTCGACCAGGTCTTCGACGGCGATGCCCGCCCGATCACCGACCTGGTCCATGAGTTCGTCCGACCCGGTGGCCTCACGACCGTCCCGACCTACCACATCTCCAGCACGCGCGCGGCCGAGACCGTCGTGCTGGCCGTCGCGTCATTGCTCGTCGATGAGAAGCTCTCCAACGACCCCGATCACGATCGGATCAAGGACACTCCGCTGGTCATCGGCATGGACGAGGCACACAACTTCCTCACCGATGCCGAGAGTGTGCAGGCAAGGCACGTGATCGGGAAGTTCACTGACGCCGCCAAACAGGGGCGAAAGGAGCGGCTCGGCCTGTTCCTCATCACCCAGGATCCTCAGGACATCGCCGATCCGGTCTTCAAACAGATAAATACGACAGTGGTCCTCAACCTCGGCGACGAGGATGCCATCTCGGCGGTCAACATCCCCACGAACCTCGAACGGAAGGTTCCTTACATGGAAACTGGACAGATGGTGGTCTACTCACCCGACAACTCCGAACCCGTCGAACTGATCGGCCTCCCGAAATGCGTCACCCGACACGGCCGGGACTGACAGAAGGCTTACACGCGAGGGTCGGGAAGGATTACCCATGAGCAACCACGTCCTCGTGCCATTGGATGCGTCACCGCAGGCGATGGACGCGGTGACCCACGCGATCGAAACGTTTCCCGACGCGAGACTCACCCTGCTCACGGTGATCGATCCGATCGAGGCCGGCTACCGGGCCGAAGCCGTCCTCCCGAGCTACTCGGAGTCCTGGTATGAAAACCAGAAGGAGGCCGCCGAGGACCGCTTCGAGGAGGCCAGGGACCTGGCGGCGGAGGCGGACGTCGAGATAACGACCGAAACGGAGGTGGGTCGGCCCTCCCGGATCATCGTCGAATACATCGAGGACCAGGACGTCGATCACGTGGTCATGGGGAGCCACGGTCGCTCCGGCGTCGCCCGGATATTGCTCGGCAGCGTCGCCGAGGCGGTCGTGCGCCGGTCCCCCGTTCCCGTGACGATCGTGCGGTGATCGGCTATCCGGACAGATTTATTACCGGTGGTGGTTTAGCCATCAGCAGTGATGATGGCAGGTGTCTGCTTTACAGGCCGGGCGTGAGCCCGTTCTTTATCCCCCTGTCATCGATCCGGAATTCGACCACCCATGTCTGAACACGAACAACGAGAGGTAGTCGTAACGCTGCCGGACGGCTCGGAGCTGGAGATGCAGAGCGGTGCCACCGTCGAGGACGTCGCTTACGAGATCGGACCAGGATTGGGCCGGGACGCGGTTGCCGGGGTGGTCGACGGCGAGCTGGTCGCGCTCGATACCCCCATCGATCACGACATCCGGCTCGAGATCGTCACCGAGGGCGGCGACGATTATCTACAGGTCCTCCGCCACTCGGCCGCCCACGTCTTCGCCCAGGCCCTCCAGCGGCTCTATGCCGACGCGGAGCTCGCGATCGGTCCGCCGACCGACGAGGGCTTTTACTACGACGTCGCGGACGTGGATCTCGACGAGGACGACCTCGAGGCCATCGAGGACGAGATGGCCGACATCGTCGAAGCCGATTACGAGATCGAGCGGTTGGAGAAATCCCGCGAGGCGGCGCTCGAGCAGTACGCCGACAACCCGTTCAAGACCGCCATCCTGCACGAGGAGGCAGCGGGCGAGGACCCCGTCACGTTCTACCGCCAGGACGGCTGGGAGGACCTCTGCAAGGGCCCCCACGTCGAGTCGACCGGCGAGGTCGGCGCCTTCAAGCTCCTGAACATCTCCTCGGCCTACTGGCGTGGCGACGAGGACAACGAGATGTTGACGCGGGTTCACGGGACCGCCTTCGGGACGGAGGCTGCCCTTGAGGAGTACATCGAACAGCGGGCCGAGGCGAAAAAACGCGACCACCGCCGGCTCGGCCGCGAGCTTGACCTGTTCTCGATCCCCGACATCACCGGGCCGGGTCTCCCCCTCTATCACCCGAACGGTAAACGGGTGCTCGACGAGCTCCGACAGTACGTCGACCGGCTCAACCTCGAGGCAGGGTACGAGCCGACGGAAACGCCCCACCTCTTCCGGACGGAGCTCTGGAAGCAGTCCGGACACTACGACAACTACCGCGACGACATGTTCCTCCTCGACGTCGGTGACGAGGAGTACGGCCTGAAGCCGATGAACTGCCCCGGACACGCCACCATCTTCAATCAGGGCTCGTGGAGCTATCGCGACCTCCCGGTCCGGTATTTCGAGAACGGCAAGGTCTATCGGCGGGAACAACGGGGCGAGCTTTCGGGTCTCTCGCGGGTGTGGGCGTTTACCATCGACGACGGCCACCTGTTCGTCCGGCCGGATCAGATCGAGGCGGAGGTTCGATCGATCATGGACCTCATCTTCCAGGTGCTCGAAACCTTCAACCTCGACTACGAGGTGGCGCTGGCCACCAGGCCGGAAAAGTCGGTCGGGTCCGACGAGATCTGGGAGCGGGCCGAGACGCAACTCGAAGCGGTCCTGGAGTCGGCCGAGATGGACTACGACCTCGAGCCCGGTGACGGCGCCTTTTACGGCCCGAAGATCGACTTCGCCTTCGAGGACGCCCTCGGCAGAGAATGGGATGGCCCGACGGTCCAACTCGACTTCAACATGCCGGAGCGGCTGGACCTCACCTTCACCGGCGAGGACAACGAGGACCACCG
>CAYOLR010000106.1:0-5550 GCA_964404815.1 uncultured Halobacteriales archaeon | reverse complement strand
TACGAGCGGTTCTTCATGGTGTTGATCGAGCACTTCGACGGGAAGTTCCCGCTCTGGCTCGCCCCCGAACAGGTCCGGATCCTCCCGATCAGCGAGCGCCACCACGACTACGCCAAGTCGCTGAAGGCGGAATTGGACGGCTTCCGCGTGACCGTGGAGGATCGCGACTGGACTATCGGCCGCAAGATCGCCGAGGGCCACGAGGATCGTGTGCCCTATATGCTGGTGGTCGGCGACGACGAGCAGGAAGCCGGCACGATCTCGGTTCGCGACCGGCGAGAGCGCGAGGAGAAAGGGGTGGCGCTGGAGGCGTTCCGGGACCACCTCGAACTCGAACGCGACCAGAAACGGACCGGGTTGACGTTCCTCTCCTGAGGACGGACTACGAATCGGATTCCGACTTCGATTCCTCTTCGGCCTCGAGTTCGGCCAGTTCGGCCTCGATGGCGTCGTCGTCGATATCGACGGCGGCCTCGGCCGGCTCGACACCGCCCTCCTCGCCGGTGGATTTCCCCATCTCTGCCCTGAGTGTCTCGAGCTCTGCGTCGACCTCCCGTTCCGAGGACATTCGGTCGAGCTCGCGGTCGATGGAGTCGCCCTCGGCGAGGACGTTGTCGAGCGCGCCGGTCTCTTCGAGCTCCTCGAGGGCCTCGGCCCGGGCCTCCATCTCCTCGGTTCGCTCGGTTGCCCGTTCGATCGACCGGGAGACGTCCTCCATCTCGTCGCCGGCTCCCGTGAGCGCCTCGGACACCCGTGTGCTGGCCTCCGCCGCCTCGTACCGGGCCTTCATCGTCTCCTTGCGGGTCCGGAACTGCTCGATCTGGCTTTCGAGGTTGTCCTTCTTCTTGACCAGGCTGTCCTGGGTCTGCTGGAGTTGGTCGATCTGTTCATCCAGCCCTTCGAGCTGCTGGAGGTTGGCCTGTTTCTTTTCGAGGGCTCGCCGCGCCAGGTCCTCGCGATCCTGCCGCATGGCCTCCCGGGCCTGTTCGTTGTGCTTCTCGACGTTGCTCTGGAGCCGGTCGCGGTGTTTCTCCAGCCGTTTCTTCTGCGTCGTCAGGTCGGCGATACCCTTTTTTACGTCCTGGAGCTCGTCCCGCATCTGTTCGTAGGAGTAATCGAGCTCGGCGGACGGGTCCGATGCCCGGTTCAGCAACGCGTTGAGCTGCGATCGGATGGTGTACGAGAGCCGCGAGAGGAGTCCCATGCAAGTCCCTTTGGACCCGCGGAATTAAAAGCTCCACCCGCTTGAGCGGGTGATATGACGGAAACGGTCGTCGTGCCCGGCCCCCGAGACGTCAGGGGTCGACTCGACACACCGGGGGCCGACCGCTGCGTCGTGGCCTGTCCGCCCCATCCCCAGTTCGGGGGGAACCGGAACGACCGGCGTCTCACCGCCGTCGGGGACGCGCTGGGCGAGCGGTCGATCGCGTATCTCCGCTTCGATTACGGCCCGTGGGCTCATGGCGACGGCGAAGGGCAGGACGCGATCAACGCCGTCAAATGGGCCGACGGCCGGTTCCGTTCGGTCGGCCTCTTCGGCTACAGCTTCGGTGGCTCGATTGCGCTCTTGGCCGCTGTCGAGACCGGGGTGGCCTGCGTCTCGGTCCTGGCGCCCGGCGGCCGGCTCGACGAGGACCTCGACCCGGTCGACGCCTTGGAGGCGCTCGACATGCCCGTCCAGGTGATCTACGGCGAACGGGACTCGACCGCGAATTGGGAACACGTCGTTGTCCGCGCCCGGGCGATCGGGATGACGGTCGAGCCGATGGGCGCGGATCACCACTTCGTCGGCCAGGACGGCAAGGTCGCCGACCTGGTGGCGGCCTTCGTTGACGAACACCTGGAACGGCCACCGGGTTAGGCCGTTCCCGGGATCAGGGCGAAGAGCCGATAGAGCCCGAATCCGACGAGTCCCGCGGCGACCAGGGTGGAGAGCCAGGCGGCGACCGTAACCGAGATTTTCCGGAAAGAGATCCCGCTGGATCCCTCGACCAGTCCCGACCCGATGACGGCCGATATGATGATGTTGTTGAACGAGATCGGCACGCCGAGGGTGATCGCCGCCTGCGCGATGATGAAGCCGGGGACGAGTGCGGCGATCGACCGGCGTTCACCGAGCGCGGAGTACTCCCGGGCGACCGCCTGGAGGAGTCTGGGCGACCCCATCCATGCGCCGAAAAGGATCCCGCTTGCACCGAGCAGCAGGAGGACGATCCCGGGGAGTTGGAGTTGGGTTTCGAACAGCGTCTCGAGCGGTCCCGTCGCGAGGCCGACCTGGCTTCCTCCACCGGAGAAGGCGACCAGGGCACCGAGCCCTACCAGGAAGTTGCGGACACCCGTCTCGACGTTACGTTCGAGCCGGAAATATAGCAATCCTGCCGTCCCGACCGCGAACAGGAGGCTGGTAAAGAGCATCACGGCGTCATACCCGGAAACGAGCATCGGTCCACCCCCGACCGACCGTGACACGAGCCCGGCGATCGTTCCCGATCCCGTGGGGGCGGGGATCACGTTCGACGCCATATTTGCCATGATGAACCCCACGATGCCACCGAGTGCAGCAACACCGACGGACTCGGGAATATCATCCCGTCGGAGGAGGGTGGCAGTCGTGTATGCGATGGACCCCGACACCGGCGGGACCATCGCCCAGAACAGGGCGATCCGCCGGTAGGTCCCGAAGGCGGGCGCACCTCCAAGGGAGAGCCCGACGCCAACCATCGCCCCCGTGACGGCGAATGCAGCGGGGATCGGGTAACCCGTCCGGACACCAATCGCGATAAACCCGGCCGCGGTCAGCAGGCCCGCGGCGGCGGCCAGCGGGGAGATCGAGACGTTCAGGATGAGATCTTTTCCGACCGTTTCGGAGATGCTGCTCCCTTGGAGGATGGCGCCCCCGGCGGCGAAGATTCCGATCAGGAATGCCGCCCGCAATGTCGAGACGGCGTTGGCGCCGACGGCCGGCGCGAACGGCGGCGAATTGCTGCTCGCCCCGAGCGCCCATGCCATGAACAGGCTGGCGACGATGGCGACGATGATGACGACGAGCGACGCCATCGTTAGCCGGTCGACGGGTGCCGTCCTCGACGGATATCGCGATTGGCTGAGCGACGCATTATCGTCAGTACGCTTCGTCCATTACCGATAAAACTTCCGAGGATGGTGGCGATCATCCAGCGCCTGCCGGTGAGCGGGAATGCGACCGATAGCGCAACCGGCCACCCCTCGGTCGCCGTAGCGGAAACCCGAAACGAGCGGTGGACTGTGGCCGGGTGGTCGGCCCGCCCCGAAATGGTTTTGAGGCCACCCCGCGCACCCTCGTTATGCCGAGGGAAGGTGAGACGGGGTACGACCCGTCACTGGGGGAGAAGTTCATTTTCGTCACCGGGGGTGTGATGAGCGGCCTCGGGAAGGGGATCACCGCGGCCAGCACCGGGCGACTGCTCGCCAACGCGGGGTTCGATGTCACGGCCGTCAAGATCGACCCGTACCTGAACGTCGACGCCGGGACGATGAACCCGTATCAACACGGCGAAGTTTACGTCCTCAAGGACGGTGCCGAGGTGGACCTGGATCTGGGCAACTACGAGCGGTTCCTGGACGTGGACATGACCTCCGACCACAACGTGACGACGGGGAAGGTCTACCGGAACGTGATCGAACGCGAGCGCGCGGGTGACTATCTGGGGAAAACCGTCCAAGTCATCCCCCACATCACGGACGACATCAAGGGCCGGATCCGCGAGGCCGCCGATGGGACGGACGTCTGCATCGTCGAGATCGGGGGGACGGTCGGCGACATCGAGGGCATGCCCTTTTTGGAGGCCCTCCGGCAGTTTCAGCACGAGGAGGCCGACGAGGACGTCCTCTTCATGCACGTCACGCTCGTCCCGTATTCGAAGAACGGCGAGCAGAAGACCAAACCCACCCAGCACAGCGTCAAGGAGTTCCGATCGATCGGGCTCCAACCCGACGTTATCGTCGGCCGATCGAAGGAACGGCTCGAACCGCGGACGAAGGAGAAAATCGCGCTGTTCTGTGACGTCCCGACGGACGCCGTTATCTCCAACCCGGACGTCGACGACATCTATCACGTCCCCTTGGTCATCGAGGAGGAGGGGCTGGACCAGTACGTCCTCGAACAGCTCGACCTCGCAGCCGATGCCCTCCCCCCGGGTGATCGGGTCAACGAGTGGCGCGACCTCGTCACCCGCGATACTACCGGCTGCGTCGAGGTGGCCCTCGTCGGCAAATACGGCCTCGAGGACGCCTATATCTCGATCTACGAATCGCTCAAACACGCCGGCCTCGCCGCGGGCGTCCGCGTCGACACCGACTGGGTGCATTCCGAGGACCTTGCCGACGGCCACGACCACCAGCTCGACGACGCCGACGGGATCGTCGTCCCGGGCGGCTTCGGCAGCCGTGGCACCCGCGGGAAGATCGAGGCGATCCGGTTCGCCCGGGAGAACGACGTTCCCTATCTGGGGTTGTGTCTGGGGTTTCAGATGGCCGTGGTCGAGTTCGCGCGAAACGTGCTCGGTCTCGAGGGCGCCCATTCGGCCGAGATGGATCCCGAGACACCCCATCCGGTCATCGATCTCCTCCCCGAACAGGAAGGCTTGGACGACATGGGCGGGACGATGCGACTCGGCGCCCACGAAACCGAGATCGAGCCGGGCTCACTCGCCGCCGACCTCTACGACGGGACGACGTGTCTCGAACGCCATCGGCACCGATACGAGGTCAATCCCGACTACATCGACGACCTCGAGGACGCCGGCCTTCGGTTTTCCGGACGGTCGGGCCGCCGAATGGAGATCCTCGAACACCCCGACCATCCGTACTTCCTGGGGACTCAGTTCCATCCGGAGTTCCGCTCGCGACCCGGTCGGGCCAGCCCCCCGTTCGTCGGGTTGCTCGAGGCCGTCCTCGCCCGCCGGCCGGAAGAGGTGAAGGCCTGAGATGGACACGGACGAGTTCATCGACGAGGCGATCGAGGAGATTAGGGCCGAGGTCGGCGACGCCAACGCCATCATTGCCCTCTCGGGCGGCGTCGACTCCTCCACAGCCGCCGCGTTGGCCTACGAGGCGATCGGCGAGCAGCTCACGCCGGTCTACGTCGACACGGGCCTCATGCGGCTCGATGAGACCGAGGAGATCGAGGAGATCTTCGGCTATATGGAGAGCCTTCGCGTCATCCACGCGCAAGCCCGGTTCCTCAATGCCCTCGAGGGGGTGACCGACCCCGAGGCGAAACGCGAGGCCATCGGTGAGCAGTTCATTCGCGAGTTCGAGACGGTCGCCCGCGAGGTGGACGCGGACTACCTGGTTCAGGGGACGATCTACCCCGACCGGATCGAGTCCGAGGGTGAGATCAAGTCCCACCACAACGTCGGCGGGCTCCCAGAGGTGATCGACTTCGAGGGCATCGTCGAGCCGGTACGCGACCTCTACAAGGACGAGGTCCGACAGGTCGCCCGGGCGCTCGACCTCGAGGAGGTCGTCTCGGAACGGATGCCCTTTCCCGGGCCTGGCCTGGCCGTCCGC
>CAYOLR010000105.1:0-9671 GCA_964404815.1 uncultured Halobacteriales archaeon | reverse complement strand
GGCGAAGTCACTCGAAAACCCGACGCAGACCCCGTTACCCACTCGGGGTGGATATCGCCTCACAGCGAGTCAAACAACGTCTCGAATACGTGGCGTTGGCCCGCTCGCAGGTGCTGCTGAAACGTCGATTGATCAATCGCCAGTGCTTCGGCCACGTCCTCGCCGTTGGCCTCGCGAGGCCACTCGAAATACCCACTGAAATACGCCGATTGGAGCGCCTCGCGTTGCCGATCGGTCAGGGCCCCGTGGATCCGTTCGTTGAGGGCTTCCTTGACAGTGTCCCCGGCCGATCGTTCACGTCGCGCGACCAGTTCGACGGCCACACCTCTGTCAGTCAGCTGCTGTTGGACCGTCCGGACGTCCATCGATCGGGGCACGGACACGACAAGCCGGAAGCGGTCCCCCTCGGCCCGAACCGAGGTGGGGATCGCCCCCACCTCGGCCGCCGCGTGGACCACGGTCGATTCGGTCAGGCGACATTTCCACAGACGATCACCTTCGTTTTCGCGGACGAGATGGATATCGGTCACGTCGGGGGCGGCCTCGGCCACCTCTTTGATTCGCCCATCGGTGCCGCCGACCGCGACGAATGCCAGATACGATCCGTCGGATTGGGGGATCATCGCCCGAAGCTCGACCGGGGCGGCCTCCGCGTCCGCCAGCGCGAAGAGGAATCCATCGGCCCGATCGACCGCGAACTCCAGGTCGATTAACTCGTCCGTAAATAGCGCATTCCGCTGATTGACGGCGTTGATCCCATGGCCGATCGTCTCGCCCAACTCCGATAAGACATCCCGTTCGTCCGCGCCGAAGACCGTCGGTCTATCCGCGTACACCTCGAGGACCCCGTACAATGACTGGTCGTAGACCACCGGAATCGCGGCCATGGACTGAAAACCGTGGTTCAACGCGATCGATCGCCAGTCGCCCCTCGATCCGGCTTCGATGAGGTTATCGATCACCACCGGTTGGCGTCGATCCGCGACGGTAGTGGCCGGTGGCCCGTCCTCACCGTCGGCGTCGGGATCAAGCGAAATCGCCTCTAGGTATGCCTGCGCTTCGCCCGCCCAGGCCGTCGGCCGAACGGCCCCGCTCACGGGGTCCGGTTCGCCCATCCAAACGAACCGAACGGTGTCGAGCTGGCTAAGCCGTTCGCATACCGCGGCCTCGATTTGGTCCCGGGTGGAAGCATCGATGAGTACCTGACCGATACTGCGGATAGCCGTGTTAATCCGATTCAAACGCTGAAGTTGCTGATTTCGCCACTCCAGCTCTTCGTCGCGTTCCACCAGGGTCCGTTCTCGGGCTGCCCGATCAAGGGTTACCTCCGTATTGGCGGCGAGGATATCGGCGAAGGCACGGGTGGCCACTGGACGCGCCTCCATCGTGGGATAGCCCAAAACCAACACCCCGTGATTGCCTATCGGGAGGACGAGTACGGCCTCCAGGTCGAGAAACGGCCTCCCCGGCTCCGACTCCGTTACCTCGCGCACCTCGCCCTCCACCAAGGCGGACCAGATGGGCCCCTCACCCGGAGGAATCGGCTCCGGTTCGGCCACGTCCTCACCCGGTGACCGAACCGCCGCCGGGGTAAGTTGCCCGGAATCGTCCTCCCGCAGATACACCGCTGACCCCGCCGCCCCGAGGATATCGACAGCGACGTCTACGACCGCCTCCCCGATCTCCGCGGGGGATTCCGAATCGATCAAGCGGCGCGTGGCTCCATGGAGCGCCTCCAGAGTTTCTTCGCGTTCCTTGAGTGGCGTGATGTCGTAGTAGTGTTCGATTCGGCCGCCAGCGAACAGACCGTGTTCGATCGGCTTGCTCCAGCGTTTGAGCCACCGGGCCTCAGCGTCGCCAGGCCCGTCGATCCGACACTGGAACTCGTCGACACCAGTGTTTTCCTCCAGCGATTGGAGGAGTCGCTCGGTTGCATCGTCGACCTCGGCGATGGCCGGGCCGACCGTCTCACGAACGAGGGCCTCGTACTCGCGTTGGAGGACCGTCTCACGGTCGATATCGAAAAAGTTCGTCCACCGTTCGGTCGCCCACTCAATCCGCCCATCGGCATCGATAACAACCGTCCCGACATCGGACGTATCGAGCACGTCCTCCGTCATTGATCGATACCGTTCCTCGCTCTCCCGGAGGGCGGCCATGGTTTGAGTCCGCTCGACCGTCGCGGCAAACCCGGGGCCTTCGAACTCCTCGAGCAGATCGTCCATCTGATCTCGGATCCGGTCAAGTCGTGCCGTCAATTCACGATATTCCCGGCTCTCCTCGAGCCGATCGTCGCTGATCGTCGCCTCCAACCTGGCCCGCCGGGCGTCGAGCTCGTAATACTCCTGCAGTTTCCGCTCGTAGGTCCCCTGGGCCAGGGTCTGTTCGACGACCTCGATAAGTTCGTCCCGGTCGATCGGCTTGACGATGTAGTTATCGAACCCCACCTCCACGATGTCGAAATCCGGATAGGCCGCCGTCGCCATCACGATCTGCCCGTCGAAGCTTTCCGCCCGTAGCGTCCGGAGGACCTCATCGCCAGATGTCCCCGGCATCCGCCGATCGAGAAGAACCACATCCACGGTCTCGTCAACCGTGGCCAGTGCCTCATCGCCGCCGTGAACGGCCTCGGTATCGAATCGTCCAGCGAGGAACTCCTGGTACACCTCGGCCAACGGCTCTTCGTCCTCAACGATCAACACCCGTGGTTTCTCCGGGGTCTCGATACTCATTCTCGATCGGTCCTGCCCACATCATCACGCCATCCCGTCCAACCCATGGTACGACGATGGCAGACACGTGTCCCCATAGTCCGGCTGAACACATCGCCCACTAAACCGTTTACCCGAAAATTATCAAGAGAGAGAACACGCCGTCTGGCCGACCTTCGGATTACCGGTACAAGGCCAGGTAGAACATACTGAACCCGACGGTGTATGCCAGCAATCCGAGGACCTTGATCGCCGGGCCGAGCCGATCGATCGCGCCGACCACCGTACTCCCGGCCACGGCCATGCTGATGAACGCAAAACCGAGGAAGACCGTCGCCAACCGGTCCGATGGATTGTCGTAATACGTTCGAAAACTCACATAGCCTAGCCCGACGACGAGCAAAATGAGGAGTAAGCGGAGTCCGAACAGAAGCAGTTTCATCACGGTCATTGGCACCCGCCTCTCGTCGACCGCCCTCGCGTCGTGACGACACGATCCATCGGCCCTGTTCCGATAGCTCGGTTCAGTTCCATAGCTTTGTTACTCACCGAATTAGTTCCCTGCCGGCCCACCGCCCGGTGGTCCACCACCACCGCCCGGCGGCCCACCGCCTGTTTGAGCTGTCGTGGATCGATCGTGGGCGTCGACGTTGAGCCCGGATGCCGATGCGGTAACGTCGAAATAGATCTCATACCCGTTACTTAACGAGTCATCGGGGTCAATATCGACTTGCTGTGAACCCCCGACGCTTAGATCGAACGTGACACTGTTCACTCCGCGTTCGTCGTTATCTCGGAGCACGCCATCGCTTTCGTTCTGCAGGGAAACGGTTACCGTGATCCGCTGAGCGAAATTGTTCGTCACGGTCAATAGGAGTTTGTACCCTCCTTTTTGTTTGACCGAATCGACTACGTCCAACGACAGCGTCGCGTCCATATCGTCGACGACCGGAACGGTGGCGTCCCGCGTCATATCCCCTTTCGTCACCATGGCGGCCGGATTGACACCGATCACAACCACCGACGTCACCGTCAAGAGCACCGCCAGGCGGACGAGTCGTCGGCCACGGGTGCGCCGCGACCGTCGTTTGAAACGCATCTCACTTCCCCCCCAGCGAGCGAAGCCACCGGCTTCGGGGCCACCGTATCGGCGCCCGGGGATCCGTGGCGTAGAGGTACACCCCAATCACGGGAAGGAAAATTGGGAGCAACGATCCGGCCGCGGCCACAACCCAGTGAAATTCGTCGAGCGTTTCTAGAATCCCTTGGGGCAACGTGGCCGGATAGGCATTCACCGCGACCCGGGTATCGTAGGGCCCAATCGCGTCTTTTGCGGGGAGCCGAACCGTCATTTCGATGGTCGACCCGGTGACGGACCGCGCCAGGACATCCATCCCCTGGGCGTCGACGATCACGGTCGTTAACGGCGGCACGTAGGTCTCGACCTCGATCGTCCGGACCACCGCTTCCCCGACCGGGACGGCGTGGGGCGCCGTGGCACCGCCGGCCGTGGCGACGAACAGGACGTCGTGGGTACTGGCCCCCCAGAAGACGAGGAGGAACGAGGTCAGGACTGCCACCACGATCAGCGGGTGGAGGATCGTCCCCGCCGTTAGGACGCGCCGCGTCGGTCGATCCTCACCCCGCCCACCCCAGAGCTCCGGGAGGAATACGAAGCCGGCGACAGCCAGAATCACCATCAGCCGATGGGACTGCAGGAATCCCACGGCCGGTCCAACACCGGGGATCACAATCGGGGCCCCACCGACGGTTACCACCTCGCCAATTATCTGGGCCTCCTGCACGGGCGGGTGGCCACCGGCCTGATCGGTGGACGGGTTGGCATCGCCCTGGGTAATGTACCCCCCCGCGGTGCGGTCGACCACGCGATGGGTGACGTCCTGCTCGTACTGCGCCGACTCGAAGGCGATGACGTCGCCCACCCGAACATCGTCAGTCTCGACGACGACGTAAAGATCTCCTTCGTTGATCGTCGGCGCCATGCTCCCGGAGCTGGCATAGAGAATCTGAACCGGTAGCACGGCTCCGGCGACCAACAGGGCCGCCACGGCCGCAAACAGCAGCATACCGGTTCGGTGGTTCATTTATTGGGTTCCATTCGGGGTCGGGTTCGGACCGTGAGGTCACGCGAATCGCCGGGGCCCATCAGCGTCGCTTACGTGGCGGTGACGCTGAGCGTCCCACTCAGGTCCGAGGTGTTCGTGATGGCGGCGTTCGTCGTGTCGACGACGATCACGACGGCGAACGTCTCGCCGCTGTTGGCGGTAAACGAGGCCGTACCGCTATCCTCAGTTTCGGTGGCAACCTGGGTTCCCCCAGAATCGTATACTTGGAACTGCACGTTATCGGTCCCGTCGCCGACGCCGTCACCCGAAGTCACGGTGTACTCGAGCTCAATCGAGTGCGACACGCTGTCGTGGTTCGTGATGTTGAACGCGCGCTGGCTCGGATCGGCCGGGTCGCCCAATTCGTAGGTCGAATCGACGTTGACTCCCTGGCCGGACCCGACGGCGAAATCGATCTTCAACTCTCCGTCCGAGCCGTTCTTTACGACCCCGCCGGAATTGCCATCGATCAGCGCGATGATCCCCTGGGCGTCGTTGACGACATTAATACTCGCGTCACGCGAGAGCGTTGCGGTGGTAAACGAACTGGCCGTGGTCATCCCCGTGGCGACGAGCACCAGCAGAGCCACGACGGCGATTCTGCGTTTCATGGTGGTTTGCTCCAGTCCTCTCTATTCCCCCTACCCATAAAATACGTCCTGAGCAGTTACCGAAATTGAGAAACAGTATAAATACCCGCTCTCAGAAACTGCAAATAGCGGCTGTAAATCCCTCACAAAGGAGTCGCTTATCTCGAAATCTCTTGACTGATATTTTGATCAGAACCCTTTAGGACGAATTCGCCCGATACCTCGAACGGACCGCGCGACACCGCCCATTGCAAACAAACCGCCACCTATGAACATCGGCCTCCTTCGACTCAAACTCCTTCTCGCAGACCACGGCCGGACGGTAGCCGTCGCCCTACTCGTCGCCGGCGTGGTCGCCGTCGCGGCAACGGGATGGGTCTACGCCACCCCGCCCACGGAAACCGTGACCGAACGAGTCGACGTTCAAACCGTCGGGACGGCGGTAGTCCCCAGTGCGACGATCACCGGAAATTCTACCCTTTGGGATCGCGGAACCACCCTCACCAACCGCTCGATCTATCCCATGGCCGCCCCGGAATTGACGCTGACGGTTCGGACCACGGTCCCTGCGGACGAATCAGTCAGTGTCGAACAGCAATTGCGCTTGGTCTACCGGGCGACGCGGGATGGGACGACCTTCTGGCAGTCCGAACAGCCGCTCACGGCGACGAAAACCACGACCACAAACGGGACCGTCACGTCGTCGACGACGATCGATGTCCCCGCGATCCGTGATCGGCTGGACACGTACAACGAGGACCTCACGGGCCTCGGCCGCGCCGAGGCCGCACTCCACCTCGCCGTCACCTACGAGACGGGGCGATACACCGGTGAGTTCACCAAAACCGCCACGCTAACGATCGCCGAAAACGGCTACTGGCTTTCCGACCGGCTCGCCGCAAGCACGACGCACAGCCGTCGCGTGACCCGAGAGGTCCAAGGCGAACCGAATCAATCCATTCTCTTCGGTCTCGCTGGACTCAGCCTTCTGTTCCTCGCCAGTGCCGGGACCATTTGGTATTATCGGGATACGGTTGCCGACCGGTCGGTCCTGAAAGAGCGGCTCGATCGGACCCGTTTCGAGGAGTGGATTTCCAACGGGCGGATCGATCAGCCCCCGGCCGGCCGAACAGTCCCCGTCGAGACCCTCGCTGACTTGGTCGACATCGCAATCGATTCGAACAAACGGGTCATCCACGACCCAGGCCGTGACCACTTCGTCGTCTTGGACGGACCGATACTCTATCGCTTCGACCCCTCAGGCAAACGGCCGACGGCCCCTGAGCAGTCGGACGGCCCAGACCGAATCCGTAATTCGCTGGACGACCTGTTCGAGGACGCCGAGTCAGGGGAACGAACCGACGCCTGGGATAGCCTTCTTTCACAAAATGACTGAGGGAATGGACCGCTCCGGTTGGTCGGCTCGGCTTGCCCGATCGCACTCGACAGACGAAACCAGCCGATGACCTCCAATAACGACACCGAGCCGTTTGCCGCGCTCGGCACGACCGACGAATCGACGTCAGTCGACGATGCTACCCTCGCGGCGCTGTTCGACACGCCCCCTCCGGATCCGGCCGACGCCGCGGCCATGTGGGAGACCCTGGCCGCGACCGATTTCAACGTTAGCAATCACCCCGAGGAAGTCGTCTCGGCCGACGCCTATTGTGAACGCTGTCCGCACTTGGCCGACCCGCCGACCGTCGGGTGCACCCATCCGGGGACCGAAATCCTCGGATTCCCGTCCATCGATCAAATCCGCGTCAAGGGCTGTCCATTCGCGATCGAGGGCCGAGCACCGACCCGGTCGACACGTCATGACGAGGCCGATCCGGAGGGGGACGACCAGTCTGGCCCGTAACGGATATACCGTTCCCCGTAGGATTCTGTGTGACATGCGAGTGGTACCCTGGCTGGACCGGGCCAGTGATGGGGGATTGGTCCCGTGGTATAACCCTGTCCACGACCCCATTCGGCGACTCGCCCTCCGCCATCGGCCGGCCTACGCCACCATCGAGGTAACCGTCTGGATCGCGGCCATCATGCTCGACACCCTCGATATGGTCACAACGGCTATCGGTGTCGCGCATCCGAACCTGGTCGAGGCCGTCCCGTTATCACACTACATGCTCGTGACCTTCGGTTGGCCGGGCCTTCTCGCCGAACACCTCTTCGCGTTGCTGGCCCTTGCCGGGCTCTGGTACGCCATGCCCAAACCGTATCGGCTGATCGTCCCGATGATAGGGATCTGGATCGGCTACCTCATCACCGTCGGCAACGTCGTCCGATTGCTCGAACACGGCATTCTTTGATTTCCCCGACAACCCACGCTGGACAACGCTCGTTCCAGCCACCGGCCGGTGACCGACCGGTTGCGCCCGAGCAGCTTCATCATCCCCCGATGTCCGGGGCGTCCGGTCAGACCTGAAAACCAACTCCCCCGAAGACCGAACCCCCGCTCCCACCAGGCCCGGTCCCAGGCGGCCCTCGGCACACCGTGATGGCATCCGGTAGCTGTCAGCCGACTCCCTTCAGAGTTCGATACCACCGGATTATCAATTCCCTCGACCTCAATGGGCAGCCGCTTCGGCCGGGGCTTCCATGTGATCGATTTGCAAGATCACCAACCCGTTGGTTTCGTCCTTGCCATCGACGGTCCCTTCGATGACGAGTTTCGAGAGCGGCGTCGGGCCGACCGTAACCTTGTCGCCCTCATGGAAGTCGCCGACCGATCCCCGAATTCGCACCTCCGCTCGACAGAGGTCCGGGTGATGGACGCTGGTGAGGTCGATTTCCTCGACGTTTGCGTTCTCTATGCGCTCGCCGTTCCGGGTGAGGGGGACCTCGGCCGGCTGATCGAGTTTGTCGACGTCCAAGGCTTCATAGGCGTTGGCGGTCGGTTTGTAACCTCCTTTCGGTCCTGGCACCCCTTCGACGAGTTGCAGCGCTTTCAGGCTCTGCATCTGGTTCCGGATCGTCCCCGGGTTGCGGTCGACCTCCTCGGCAATATCCTCGCCCTTTACTGCGTCCTCCTGTTCCGAGTAGAGGTTTACCAGCGCTGTCAATATCGTCTTCTGGCTGGGAGTTAGTTCGATGGATGACATGTGGATTCGTTGGTGGTATATTTCCTTAAAACCGATGGTTGGACGGTCGTTTTCCCCGAATTTCAGCACCACCGACGGTCGTATCAACACCCATAAGGCGGCGGGTTTCGACCCACGACCATGGACGATATGCGGGTTCTCGTGACGGGCGGTGCGGGCTTTATCGGGTCCAACCTGGCCAACGCCCTCGCGGCCACCAACGAGGTCATTGCGATCGATGACGGGTATCTGGGAACGCCCGACAACCTCGACGATGCCGTCGACTTTCGCCGCCGGAGCGTGCTCGAGGAGACCCTCCCAACCGACGTCGACGTCGTATTCCACCTCGCCGCGCTGTCCTCCTACGCCATGCACGAGGACGACCCGGTCCGAGGGGCCCGGGTCAACATCGAGGGGTTCGTGAACACGGTCGACCAAGCCCGAAAAGACGGCTGTGAGACTGTCGTGTACGCCTCTACGTCGTCGATCTACGGGTCACGGACCGAGCCCTCACCCGAGGATTTGCCGGTAACGGTCAACACCGGCTACGAGGCATCCAAACTGGGCCGGGAACGCTACGGCGAATACTTCATGAACCATTACGAAATGGCCATGGCGGGGATGCGCTTTTTCTCCGTCTATCAGGGGTACGGTGGTGCCGAGGAACACAAGGGAGAATACGCCAACGTGATCGCACAGTTCGCCGACGACATCGCGAACGATCGTCGTCCGGAGCTTTACGGCGACGGGACCCAGACGCGTGACTTCACCCACGTCGACGACGTCGTCAGGGGATTGGAACTCGCCGCAGAGAACGAGCTCCGCGGGGTCTTCAACATCGGAACGGGCGACCGGTACAGCTTCAACACCGTCGTCGACATGCTCAACAACGAACTCGGGACGGCCATCGAGCCGGCGTACATCGAGAACCCGATCCCCGAAAACGTCTACGTGCACGACACCTGTGCCGACCCATCTAAATTCATGGCGGCCACCGGGTGGGAACCGACAATCGACTTCGAAACCGGGATCAACCGGGTCTGTTCGGCGTATCGCTAGCTGTCGATGGCAGCCAAGAACCGATCCAGTATAGTTTCGAACGTCGGCTCCTTGGCGACGATATCGTAGGTGACCCGGACCGTTCGCTTGTCTGTCTCGACG
>CAYOLR010000104.1:0-9791 GCA_964404815.1 uncultured Halobacteriales archaeon | reverse complement strand
GGTCCACCGGGCGACGTTCCAGAGTTTCGAGGCGGCAAACCCGAGCGAATCGAGGCCGGCACGCACCTGTCGCTGGTTGCGGATAGAGGCGACGTGAGTGCGCGTAACCGTCCGATTCGCCATACGGAGCCGATGGTGGATAATCGCATAACTGTGTGGCAAGTGCGGCGAAAGTGAATATCCAACCAGCCACTGTCGGCGGTGGGCCCAACGAGCGGGCGCGATTCACGCGCGCCGTAAACGGCGCGACTCTCTCGCTGATAAAGGTAGCCCCGCCCCGCCTCCATCTCGGTCAACTCCGGGACAGTTATTGGGGCGCCTCGCTCATCCCGGCGCATGTACCTGGGCGACCGAGCCTGGCCCGAGCTCGGTGATTATCTCGCAGCCGAACGAACCGCAGTAGTCCCGCTCGGATCGACCGAACAACACGGCCCCCACCTCCCGCTGGCGACCGACCACCTCATCGCGGAGAGCCTGGCCCGGGAGGCGGCCGACCGAGCGGGCTGTCTCTGCACGCCCACCGTCAACGTCGGCGTCAGCCCCCACCACCGGCAGTTTCACGGGACGATGTGGGTCGACGGGCCGGCGTTCAGACAGTACGTCGAGAGCCTCTCACGGAACCTGACGTATCACGGGCTCGACCGGATTATCTATGTGAACGCCCATGGCGGCAACGTCGTCCACCTCCGGGAGGTCGGGCGCCGGTTGCGGGATGCGGGCGACGGGTTCGCCATCGAGTGGATGTGGGACCAAAGCATCCCCGATCTCGTGGACGACCTGTTCCCGAACAAAGGGCCACACGGCGGGCCGAAGGAGACGGCCATGATCATGCATATCCAACGGGAGCTGGTCCGGGAAGACCGATTAACCGATGCTCGGGACGGCGGACTGGTCGACTGGCAATCCGGCGGCCGGACACACGGCGCCCGGACGTTCTACGACGCGATCGACAACACGGACAACGGTGTCCTCGGCGATCAAACCGAAGCGACGCCTGACAAGGGAGAGCGGCTCTTCGAGGCGGCTTGCGATCAGTTGGTGGCGCTGATCGAGTGGCTCAGGGACAGGGAACAGTCCGAACTGATGGCCAAACCCCACGTCGAACCGGCCCCTGGATCACGCCGGTAGGGACTCATGCGGTCGCCAGCTCCGCGATCGCCCCGGCCAGAACGGCCGTCGCGGCCCGACAATCGCTCCACTCGGTCCACTCGTTTGGATTATGGGAGACGCCGTCCTTCGATCGGGCGAACAGCATCCCCGCATCCGTCACCGTTGCGACGTGCATCGAATCGTGGGCAGCCCCGGAATGGAGCGACATGGTCCCGACGTCGGCCGCCGCTCCCGCCCGGTCAGCCGCGGTCCTGACGCGGGAACCCATCGGGCTCGGCTCGAGGTCGAACTCACGATCGAGCGCCGTCTCGACACCCCGCTCACCCTCGAGTGCCGAAAGGCTGTCCTCGGCCCTGTTCACGAGTTCGTTCATCGCATCGTAGTCGATAGCGCGAACGTCGAGGCCGAGTTCCACCCGGCCCGGGACCACGTTGGTGGCGTTCGGGGAGACGACCGCCCGACCCACAGTCCCGACCGCCGTCTCGTATCCTTCGGCGACGAGGTCGTTCGCCGCCGCCTCGATCGCGAGAACGAATTCGCTGGCGGCGGCTAACGCATCGGTTCGCTCGGCCATCGGTGTCGCCCCCGCGTGGTTGGCCTCGCCGGTGATCTCGACCTGACAGTGGGTGATGCCCGTGATATCCGAGACGATCCCCACGGGAAGCCCAGCCCGTTCGAGCCGGGCTGACTGCTCGACGTGCAGCTCGATCCAGGCGTCCCAGGCGGCCGCATCGACGGTCGCCTCACCTCGGAACCCGATGGCATCCAGCGCTTCCCGGAGGGATGTCCCATCCTCGTCGGTTCTGTCGAGGGCCGCTTCCGCACTGCGGGCGCCCGTGGCGACCGACGAGCCCAGCAGGCCCGGGCCGAATCGCGACCCCTCTTCCTCGGTAAAGGAAACGACCTCGATCGGCCGCGTCACCTCGACGTCATGCTCTCGCAGGGAACGGACCGCCTCGAGCCCGGCATACACCCCGAGCGGGCCGTCGAAGATCCCGCCGGCCGGTACCGAATCGAGGTGGCTTCCGGTCGCCACCGCTGCGGCCGATTCGTCAGCCCCCGGTGGAACCCACCGGCCAACGATGTTCCCGACCGGATCGATTCGAACCGACAGGCCGGCCGCCTCCAACCGATCCACGAGGTACTCACGGGCCTCGCGGTTCGCCTCGGTTCCCGCCAGGACCGTCCGGCCCCGCCCCTCGCTTTCGATCGCCCCGAAGCGGGCGTTTGCCTCGATATCCCGACGGAGCCGCTCGCCATCGACGTCCATGCGACCCTCCACGAGCGGAACCGGAAAGGCTGTTGGGGGAACGCAAACACCCTTCACTCCCGGGACCATGTCCAGTACCGATGAACATCGCGTTCGTCTGTTATGACGGGTTGACTGTGCTCGACCTGGTGGGTGCCTACGATCCGGTGACCCGCCTGTCGACGATGGACTTCATGCCCCTTGACTGGGACATCTGCGGAACCGCAGAAACGGCGACCGGAACCGGTGGAATGACGATCACCGCCGACCGGGTCAGGCCGGATCTCGGCGAGTACGACATGGTCTTCGTTCCCGGCGGGATCGAAACCCGGGAGCTCATCGACGACGATTCCGTCATCGACTGGCTTCGGACCGCGGCTGGCTGTGACCTGCAGACCTCTGTCTGTACCGGCTCGCTCCTCCTCGGAGCGGCTGGCTTCCTGGCGGGTAAACGGGCGACGACCCACCCGAGCGCGATGGATCTCCTCGCCGAATACTGTGAGGCCGTCGACGAACGGGTCGTCGAGGACGGCAACGTCATCACCGGCCGTGGCGTCTCGTCGTCGATCGATCTCGGGCTCTACCTGGTCGAAACGATCGCCGATGCGGAGACCCGCCGGTCGATCGCCGATCAGATGGACTATCCGTACGGGAGCGCCGTCTTCGCCTGATCCGCCGCCAGCGGCCGATGGTTCAGGCGCTCAGGTCCTCGACGACGCGGTCCGCGAGGTGGTCGCCGAACGGGAGCGACGAGGTGAGGCCGGGGGAGACCGCGTTGAGGACGTGCAGCGAATCCGGCCCGGATTCGAACCGGGGATCCTTGATCAACTCCCCGTCCGCACTCACCAGCTGGGCACGGATCCCGGCATAACTCCGCCGGAAATCCGACGCCTCCACCTCCGGAACCAATCCCCTGGCAGCCTCGACGAACCGGCGTTTGCGATAGGACTTGTTCAACTCGTCCCAGGCCACCTTGAGCATCTTTGTATCCGCCATGAGCCGCCAGAACCCCCCGTACCCCAGGGTCTCCGCCACCTCGGCGAGGTTGACCTGCGTGTTTCGGTAGGCCTCGCGGCCGAAGGCGAGCACGGCGTTCGGCCCGACGATGACCTTCCCGTCGGCACGGCGCGTGAAATGCACCCCCAGGAAGGGCAATTCTGGGTCAGGTGTCGGATAGATCATCGTGCGGCAGAGCTCGGCCCGATCGGGAACGATCTCGTAGTATTCGCCCCGGAACGGGACGACCTGGTAGCCCTCGCCGACGCCGAGCTGATGGGCGATCCGGTCGGCATACAACCCGGCACAGTTGACGACGTACCCGGCCCTGAAGTCGCCGGCGTTCGTTTGGATCCGGTGGCCAGACCCCGTGGGGGTGACGTCGGTCACCCGATGCCCGAGGTGGAGGTCGACACCGGCAGCACGGATCTCCCGAGCCATGGTGTAGACGTATTGCTGTGAATCGATCGATGCGGCGCCGGGGGCGTGGAGCGCCGCCCGGCCGTCGGCGTAGGGTTCGAGTTCGGCGAGGCGATCCGCCCCGATCAGCTCGGTCTCGACGCCGTTCTCGTCGGCCTGGTCCCGGAGAGCCTCGAGCCGCGCTTCCTCGGTTCGGTCCTGGGCCACCACCACAACGCCGAACTCCTCGATCGGGATATCGTGGTCGTCGGCGTAGGCCTTCATCCGGGTCGTCCCCTCGGTTGCGAACCGGGCCTTGAGCGAGCCGGGCGGGTAATTGAATCCGGGATGAAGCACCCCGGAGTTGCGGCCGCTCTGGTGGGTCGCGAGGTGATGTTCCTTCTCGAGGACCGCCACGTCGAGATCGGCACGGTCGACGAGGTGTTTCGCGACCGAACACCCGACGCACCCCCCGCCGATGACGACCACGTCGTACCGCGTCATGCACCCGACTGCGACCCGGATCGACAAAGGGGCTCCGTCATAGGGCGAACGACTTTTGGTACGGCCACCGCCACGGTGGGTATGGATCTGGGACTCTCCGGAAACGCGGCACTCGTCACCGCGTCCTCATCCGGTTTGGGGAAAGCCTCCGCCCGTGCGCTGGCACGGGAGGGAGCGAACGTCGTCATCAACGGCCGTGACGAAGCCCGGCTGGAGGCGGCCGTCGAGGACCTCCGTACGGAGGCCGCGGGCGAGGTCGTCGGCCAACCGGGCGATCTGACGGCTGTCGACGATATCGAGACGCTGGTCGATCGAACGGTCGAGGAGTTCGGCGGCCTCGATCACCTCGTCACGAGCGCCGGCGGACCGCCCAGCGGCCCGTTTCTCGACATGGCCGACGACGACTGGTACGCGGCGTACGACCTCCTCGTGATGAGCGTGGTGCGGTTGGTCCGGTATGCCGCCGAGGATCTGCAGGCCGGTGGCGGGACCATCGTCACGATCACCTCCCGGACGGTCAAGGAGGCGCTAGACTCGCTCGTGCTCTCGAACTCGGTCCGCATGGGCGTGATCGGGCTCGAGAAGACCCTCTCCAAGGAACTCGCACCCGAGGTGCGGGCCAACGCCGTCCTCCCGGGGATCATCGAAACGGCCCGCATCAACGAGATCATCGAACAGGCGATGGACCGTGGCGAATACGATACCTACGAGGAGGGGCTCGCCGACTGGAGTTCGGGGATCCCCCTCGAGCGCGTCGGTGACCCGATCGAACTGGGTGACATGGTCGCGTTCCTGTCGTCTGAACGGTCGAGTTACATCAACGGGACGGCCATCCCGATCGACGGCGGCTCCATCTCGGCGAACCTCTAGGTATGGCGCACATCTCGGACACGGTAACCGAGTTCCTCGGCGCAACGTCGATGCCGCCGACGGAGGTCCAACGGGACATGGCCGACCTCGCCGATCGGCTGAACTTCCCGATCGTCGGACCGGCGGTCGGGAGCTTCCTCGCCGTCATCGCCGCGACGAGGCACGCCAGCACCGTCTTCGAATTCGGATCGGGATTCGGCTATTCCGCCTCCTGGTTTCTTCGCGGAATGGCCCCCGATGGCCGGATCGTCATCACGGAACGGGACGAGGACGAACTCGATCGGGCACGGGACTTCTTCGGTCGAACGGGGGATCGCGACCGGGTGGTGTTCGAACAGGGCGACGCCGTCGAGATCGCCGGCCGATACGACGGCCCGTTCGACGTCGTCCTCATCGATCACGAGAAGGCCAGGTACGTCGAAGGGTTCGAGACGATCCGCGACCGGCTCCGCCCGGGGAGTGTCGTCGTCGCTGACAACATGATGTCCGGGCCGTTCTCGTTCGACGATATCGCAGACGGGGTGGCCGGCGATCCGATCGATGACGACCGGGTTCGGGGGGTCGTCGAGTATCTCGACCACGTTCGAACCGCGGATGGCTTCGCCACCAGCGTCATCCCACTGGGCAGCGGTATCGCAGTGACGGCGAGGATGCAGTGATCCGGAACGAAGCCGACCTCTCGACATCGCCAGCCAGAGAGACGGCCCTGGCCTGTATCGCGGCCGGGATCGAAGCGGCCAACCCGGTTCGTGTGATCGGGGAAACGGTGGCGATCGAGGGGGACGACCTGGTCATCCACGGCGATCGGTACGATCTGTCGGCGTTCGCCCGGATCATCATCCTCGGTGGGGGCAAGGCGTCGGAGCGGGTCGTCACGGCGCTCGAAGAGTTACTCGGCGATCGACTGGCTGGCGGCGCCGTCGTGACCCCCGATCCCGGGAAGGATGGTATCGTCGAGCGAATGCACGGCGATCACCCGGTCCCGAGCGAACGGGGCGTGAAGGCCACCGAACGGCTCCTCTCCCTCGCCGATGGGGCGGACGAGGGGACGCTGGTCCTGGCCCCAATCACCGGTGGCGGGAGCGCCCTCATGCCAGCCCCGGCCGCAACGATATCCCTGGATTCGCTCCAGAGCGTCACCGAAGCCCTCCTCAGAAGCGGCGCCGATATCGGCGAGATCAACGCCGTCAGAAAGCACCTCTCGGCGATCAAAGGGGGTGGCCTCGCCCGGCGGTCGTCCCCGGCCACCGTCGTCGGACTGGTATTCAGCGACGTGGTCGGGAACGACATCAGCGTCATCGCGAGCGGGCCGACGGCACCGGATCCCACCACCTTCGCTGACGCAATCGACGTCCTCGACCGATACGACCTCTCGCCCCCTTCAGCGGTGGTCGACCGGCTCCAGGACGGTGCAGCCGGCGCGATCGACGAGACGCCGGGGCCGGACGATCCGGTGTTCGACCGCGTCACCAATTACGTCCTGGCCGATGGGTTCACCGCCCTCAGTTCGGCGAGGGACGTCGCTGAAGAGCGAGGATACCAGGCAATGATATTGGCCTCGGGCGTACGCGGCGAGGCCAGGGAGGCCGCGAAGACCCACGTGGCGGTCGCCGAAGAATGTCAGGCATCGGAAAACCCGATCGCCCCGCCGGCCGTTCTCCTCACGGGCGGTGAGACCACGGTAACGGTCCGGGGCGATGGCCGCGGAGGACCGAACCAGGAGTTCGCCCTCTCGGCCGCGCTCCACCAGACGAAACCCGTCACCGTCGCCAGCGTCGACACCGACGGGCTCGACGGGTCGACCGATGCGGCCGGCGGGATAATCGACGCCAGGACGATCGACGATGTCGAACGGGCCAGGGCGGCCCTCGTAGACAACGACGCCTATCCCTACCTCGAGGACCGGAACGGACTGGTCATCACCGGCGGCACGGGGACGAACGTCAACGACCTCCGGGTCATGGTTATCGAACAGTCCTCAGGCGTGTGACACCCAGTCCTCTGGCGCGTCCGGTATCCCGACGAGGCGGAGCTCGCGGTCGCCACCCTCGGCCCGTAGCTCGATCATGCCATCGAAGAGTTGTTTGAGTGTGTTGATCGTGCTCCGGTCGTGCGTGGTGGGATCGATCGTGAACACGCCCAATCCCTCGATGCTTTCGACCCGGCCGGTGATGACGTGAAGAAATCTGAAGACGGTTTCGAGTTCCGAATACATCAGCAGGGTTGACAGGGAGTAAAACGCTAGACGGTTACGGGCGAAGTCGGCCTCAGCGAACCGTCTGAGTTGTTCGGAGACGCCGATCCCGATACCCGTCAGATCGGCCGGCGATGACACGAATTCGACCTGATCGGGGGACAGGGCGTCCCCGATGTCCTGTTGGTCCGAGACACAATCCACGAGCCTGATCCGCTCCGGATGGTCGCCCCCTCGGTCCTCGATATCGGCGTAGACACTGCGGGCATCCTGGTTCGTGGTAATGAACAACCCCGCATCGTCCCTCGACAGCCCTTCGACGATCAGGTTGAGCAGGAGATCGTACTTTCCGGACATCGCCGGGCCAGCGATGAGATACGTCCCCGTTTCGAGGGATTCGATCGGGAGCGATTCACCAGTGGAATACATCGAAGGCGCTGGAACGTATGCACCCTCCAGAGGCGACAGGGATATAGCTATTGGCTTGCCCCGCCCCGGTTTCGGGCGATTCAGTCGGCCACAAAGCCGGGAAGTCTGGCCGGCAGCGAGTCGAGCGACACGGCCGATGGCTCGGCCGGTTCCGTGGTCGATGCGAGCAGCCCGGTCCCGGTCATCACGAGGACAACCGTCTCGTCCCGATCGACATCGCCACTGCGGAGGAGCGACTCCAGGCCGGCGAGCGTCGTCGAGCTTGCCGGCTCGACCCGTCGGCCGGCCCGCCGGCTCAGCCGACGTTGGGCGTCGACGATCTCGTCATCCGCGACCGAAACGACGGCACCGTCGGTCGCTTCGACGGCGGCGAGCGCCCGAGTTCCGCTCGGCGGATCGGCGTTGGCGATCGAGTAGGCAACAGTTTCGTCCGGGTCCACCGGATCGACCCTGGACCGGCCAGCGCGATAGGCGTCCGCGATCGGACTACAGGCCGCGGCCTGGACCAGGTAGAGCCGCGGAAACGTCTCGATCCGATCCGCACGGCGGAGTTCCCGCAGCCCCTTCCAGACCGCGCTTGCGTTCCCACCGCTACTGACCGGTAACACGATGGCATCCGGATCCGACTGGGCCATGATCTCGACAGCGATCGTCTTCTGCCCGGCAATCCGGAGGGGGTCGTCGGAGTTGACGAACAGCCCTTCGATTGTCGATTCAAGCCCGTATGACTGTTCGTAGAGGCTGCCGTAATCGCCATCGACCCGGACGAGGGTCGGACCATACACTCCGATGTGACCGAGGCGATCCTGCGGGATGTCCGCGGGCACGAGAACGACGGCTTCGAGCGCCAGGGCCGCCCCGGTCGCCGCGATGCTTCGGGCCATATTCCCGTGGGAGACGGTGCCGATCCGTTCCATCCCACGGTCGACGGCCCAGGCGGCGCCAACCGCGGTTCCGCGATCCTTGAAACTTCCCGTCGGATTGACGGTTTCGTCCTTGATCAGGACGGAGCCGGTCCCGTTAACCACTCCGTCGGCCCGATACATCGGGGTGTTTCCCACCGCCCCGGGGAATCCCCCCGGGCGAGATGCCGGCAGCGGGGCGCCCGATGCCCACATTCCGACACCGGCCCCCGGGGCTCCCGGATCGGTCGAGTCGGGATACACGAACCAGAGCGGTTCTCCGCATGAACAGCGACGGGTCGGAAACGTCTCGCGTGTTCCACAGGAATAACACTCCAACGTGCCGGCCATGATGGGCGATGGATCCCCCGGGCGATAAGTCCGGTTACCCGATTCCGGATCGGGATCCACGAATGTACCCGGGCGATATGTCAAGGACCGTTTGAGCCTTCACAAAGCCCTTTACAAAGCCGTCCACGGGTTTCGATGGGGTGTGGCCGCCCCCGACCCCCGGCAAAGATCGGCCTCCCGCCGATCCTCCCCTCCCCCGTCTTTTCGCCACCTTCCCGTGAGGCCGATTTAATGATCACGGGGTTGATAGCACCCGATATGTATCGTGTGTTGGTGCCGATCGATACCGACGTCGACCGTGCGATCGCGCAGTCAGAATTCATCGCGACGATGCCGGGAGCCGACGAGGTCGAAGCGATCCTCCTGTTCGTCTTCAGCGGGAAAACCGGGGGCGACCTCCCGGAAGAACTGAAACCGTTCAAATCCGCCTCGCGGGTCGAATCGGTCCGTCGCGCAGAGGAATACCTCGACGACCACGGTGTGGCGGTCGAGATTCTCGACGAAAGCGGGGACGCCGCCGAAGACATCATCGAGGAGGCGGATCGATACGACGTCGATGCAATCGTGCTCGGCGGTCGGAAACGATCACCGGCGGGGAAGGTCATCTTCGGGAGCGTCACTCAATCGGTGATCCTGAATACCGAGCGGCCGGTGGTCGTCACCGGCGGTAAACACAGCTGAACGTTCGACGATCGGAACCCGGCCTTCGTTCACTCTCGGGCCAGCGTGTAGAACTCGTCGTTGGGCCGCATATCGGCGACCGTTGCCAACCGGTTCGAGAGGTTGT
>CAYOLR010000103.1:0-9915 GCA_964404815.1 uncultured Halobacteriales archaeon | reverse complement strand
GATCCGACGGACCAACTCCTCACAGACCTGTTCGAAGGCGTCGGTCTCGGCCGGCTGCTCGGTGCTCATTCGATCTTAGCGGGGAAAGGGTGTCGACGGATAAGTGGGTTGTGGGCGTTACAGCTCGTCGGCGATCGCGTCGACGGCTGCCGCCGAGACTTCCTCACGGCGACCCATGAGGAACCGGAGGTGGCCGTCGCGACCCCCGACGGTCTCGACGCCGCCGTCGGGGACGGCCTCGCTCGTGCGGTCGCCGACCGCGCGCATATCCACCACACCGGGGCTCCACACGTAGAGGGCATCGTCCGTCAGGCCGACGACCGCGTCGACGCCCGCCCGTTCCGCGAGCTCGCCGAGGAGGATCGTCGGCGGCGGGAAGTCGTACTGGTGGGTGAACGCGTCGAGATCCAGAACCCCGAGGCTCAGACCGTCGACCTCACGACGGTCGAGGTGTGGCTCCGCGGTTCGGACCTCTTCCGCGACCCGCTCGCGGAACTGCTCGCTGGCGTGGGCAGCCAGGTCTCGTTCGCCGAACAGGAGGTCCGCGATCAGCTCGCGCTTGTCGCCGTAGGATTGGTAGAAGGCCTTGAGGGCGACCGCCTCCCGAAGGGTTTCGACGTCGTCCGGACCGTAGCCGGCCTCGTCGGCCAGCTCGGTGTAGACCTCGGCGGGCGATCGATGGAAGCTCACGGCCGGGAGGTGGCGAAGCTCGGATCGAGCCTCCGGGTTGACCACGACCGCGAGATTCGCGGCGAACACCGCCGTCGGAAGCCCGTCCTCAGCGCCGGCGAGATACGGGTTGACGAACGCGTCGGCGGCATCGACCATGCCCTCGTCGGCGTGGGCGCCCTCGACGACGACCCGACCGGCACCGTAGGTGGCGAGGAGGTCGAGACCGTCACGGGATTCATCGGTGCTGCCGGCGTTCACCAGGACGAACAAGGGCACCTTCTCGTCGTGGCGCTCCTGGGCGTCGAGCATCTGGGTGGTGTCGCGCATGGCGTCGTCCATGCCGTAGATGCGACCATCGAGCGGCCGACGATCCACGTAGTGATACTCGGCGTCGGCCTCCTCGTGTTCGCCCCGGACGAGGGGGATGATCGCCCGCTGCAGGGCCGCACCCGCGACGTAGCCGTCGACGGTGGCGTTGTGGCGGATAACGATCGGCCTGGATTCGAAGACGGCCCGTCGAATCACCGTCGCCGCCTCGACCAGATCCTCCTCGACGGCCTCGACCGTGGAATCGGCGGCGAGGAAGTCGATGGATTCCGGCCGGGCCCGCTCGGCGATGGCCGATTCGATCCGATCGACGACCGTTTGTCGGTCATCACCCTCGAGGATCTCCAGGTTCGAAGTCTCAACCTGGAGATCGCCACGCCGTTCTTCGACCTCCCCGTCGATCCGGACGAAATCGCCGACCTCTGCCTCGGGATACGCCCGGACGCCGGCCGATTCGAAAGCCGCACATTCGACCGTTCCGGTCTCGTCGTGGAGTTCGAACACCGTCGGACCGCTCGTCTGCCTGACGTCCGTAAGCTCACCTTCGATCCTGACCGGCGCCCCGACGTGTTCCGACAGGGCACCGATCTCGGCGCGCTGCAGCTGGGTTTCGGTAACCGCGCCGCCGCCACCGGATGACTCGGCGGGAGTCGTCGAGGTGTCGCCCCCGCGGGTAGTCGTGGTCGCGGTGGCCGGCTCCGGCGACGGTTCCTCTGCCGGTTCGGGTGTCGGGGTGGCCGGTTCGGCCGGCTCCTCGGTAACGTCCTCGTCGTCGGGTAGCCGATCGCCCTCGGGATCGTCGATGACCCGACCGCGGAACTCAGTTTCGTGTTGCCTGATCGACCAACCGAGATCGATGTTCCCGTTCTCTCTAACGTTCTTGACCTGGACGAAGACCGTCTCGCCGGGCTCCCAGTCCAGGCTCTCGAGCCGGCGATCCAGCTCGCTCGTGTGCAGCAGTCCGGTCACGTGATCACCGACGTCGATGAATACGCCGAAGTCGGCGAAGCCATCGACCGTGCCGCGATAATACCGACCCGGTGTCAGCTGGTCGGGTGTCGATCCCGTGAACTCAAAACAGACATCCTCCTCGTGACTAGAACAGACCCACCCGTCAACGTCTGCTCCACAAATGATGCATGAACCCATTTGAATATAGAGAACGGGGCCGGCCTAAAACGGTTGTCGAAACCGGTCGACCTACTCGAATATGGGACTTTCCTCCGCCAGCGAGTCGATCGACTGAGCTACCGATCGGGCCTGGTCGGGGAACAACGCGAGCTCGACGGCGTTCCCGTCCTCGTCCTCGACGGTGAGCTTGATCCGCTCGTCGCCGAACTCGTCGACATCGAGTTGGTCGATGTCGTAGAGCTTGACCGTGGCCGACTTGTTGGGGGCGGCGACGTTCTTGATCGACCCGTCCTTCAGCTCGATGTGGAAGTTGTCCAGTCGGAGCGTGAGCATGGCTGTCCGGACGCCCGGCGTCGTCAAATAACGTGCCATCCCTCGAGAAGCGTCACGAGGGCAGGCAGGCCACGAAAGGCCCAAGCGAACGTCAGCCACGCCGGGAGCAAACCGTAGAGCACCGACCGGGCCCCGTCGAGCCCGTGGACGGTCGCCAGGCCGATGAGGTAGAGGCTCGCGCCGTAGATGGCACACACGACCTGGAGCGCTGGGATCGGTAGCCCGGCGAGCACACACGGTGCGGTCGCGTAGGCGAGGACCTGGACGGTCTCGCCGACGCCGCCACGTTCGTCGACGAACGGGATCAGGATGAGCGTCTGTAGACCGGAGAACAGATGCAGTACCGCCGGGGTGACGAGCAGGACGGCGAGCATCACCGCGAGCACGGCCGATTCGAACCGCGACCCGGCGATCATCGGCACGGCCGACGGGACGAGCGACAACCGCAGGGTCTCCTCGACGAGGACGACCGTCATGGCGAAGGTGAGGCCGGGCGCCTGGTCACCGGGCGAGATCCCGTTTTTGAAGAACCGATGGGGACGGAACACCACCTCAACCCACGCCCGGGCGAGCCCCCGCGGCCCGCGCTGCCGGCCGCCGGTCGGGTCCGTCACCCACTGGGTCATGTCAGTCAGTGGCCCCGACGTTCTCCCCGCTCTCGAAGGAGGCCGGGTCCGGCTCGATATTGGCGAACTGAACGGTCCGCTCGCCCAGTCGGGTTACCCGTTCACGCATCGAGTCATCGACGATCTCCCCGTCATCGACATGTGTCGAGGCGTTCGGGATGGCCGCCTGGTACGGGATGACCCAGGCATTCAACGATCGGCACACACCGCGGAGGTGGTCGAGGGCCGTGATCGGGAAGCTCCCCCCAGACACCCCCAGCAACCCTACCGTCTTCGAGTCAAATTCGTCGAAGCTGCAGTAATCAAGCGCCGTCTTCATGGGCGACGAGTAGGACCCGTGGTACATCGGCGTCCCCAGGATGATTGCGTCGGCAGCACGCACCCGTTCAGTCAATACCGGCGCATCCGCCGCCTCGTCGTGGTCGGCGTCGAACACGGGCAGATCGTAGTCCCGGAGGTCCACCAACTCCGTCGTCGCGCCACGATTTTCGGCTCCCGCCAGCGCCAGCTCGAGGGCGACGCGGGTCCTGCTCTGCTCCCTGAGACTCCCACAGATGGCCACAATGTGAGGTCCGTTGGGCATACCGGGCGGTCGGGCGCAGGGGTGAAAGTAGCTGCCGGATTACCGGCGTAACTTGGCGATTTCCCTCCCCTCGCGTTCCTCGAGCGTCACCAAACCATCTTCGGCCAACCGGTCGAGGAGCTCACGGAGCCAGTCCTCACCCGGATCCCCATCAGGCGAGTAATCGACACGTACGCGCGGTCCCAACTCGTCGAGGGGAAGGGGACCGTTGGACCCCAGTGCCCGGACGATCCGACCGCGGAACTGCCGTCGGCTGCCCTCGAAATCTGGCTGTGTCGGGACATCCGGCGCGGTGAAGTCCCCCGCCGCATAGGCTGCACACCGATCCCGCCACGGGCAAGGGGCCTCGTCACACCGAGGCGTCCGTCCGCACACGACCCCACCCAGTTCCATGATGGCGTTATTCCAGATCCGTGACCGCCCCTCCGGCATGAATCGACTGGCGGCGGTCTCGAAGGCCGAATCGTCATCCGGCACGTCGAACGCGCGATAGAGCACGCGTTTGACGTTCGTATCGACGACCGCGTCGCCGTCGTTGAACGCGAAGCTGGCGACGGCGTTCGCCGTGTACGGCCCGACTCCCTGCAGGGCCTGTAGCTCGTCAGGGGTTGTCGGGAATTCGCCGTCGAACTGTTCGATGAGTTGCGTCGCCGCCTCGTGGAGGTACCGGGCACGGTTGTTATACCCGAGCCGATGGTCAGACCAGAAGGCGACGACGTCGCCCCGATCCGCCGCTGCGAGGTCCGCCACGGTCGGCCACTTCTCCAGGAACGCTTCCCATGGGTCGATTACCCGCTCCAACTGCGTCTGCTGGCTCATCACCTCCGAAACGAGGATCGGGTACGGATCGGTGGTCTCCCGCCACGGAAACGACCTGGCGTTGGCCTCGTACCAATCGATGAGTTCCCGGCGCGCCGGGGCGAGGTCCACCGGCAGCCCGTCGCTCCCGTCCTCGGCCATTGTCGAGGGATATCGGTGAGGTGGGCATACCGTTGGCGGTTTCCGAAACGGCCAGGGAGAACCGCCGCCAGCCGGTCAGCGTTTTGAGTGGGATCGGATGCGGAAAGCCGAAGCCCCTATCCCCGGGGGCGGCTTGGACCCCGCATGAGCATCGACGACCTCTCGGAGGATATCGAGGGGACGTACGCCGACCTGGGTGACTCGATATCCATCCCGCTCGACCGGGAATCCAAACACGAACTGGCGATGTTGATGGCGGTCCTGGCCGACGACCCGACCGACCTCATCCAACGCGGGCTCCACCTCCTCTTCCAGACGACCGTCGATACGGGGAAGCTGGATTTCCATCTCCGCAACGAGTACGACATCACGTATGACGAGTACCTCTCTGGGATGACCTACGAGGAGATGACCGGGGGACAGACGATGCCCCAGGCAGATGACGATCGTCGGTACCAGTTTTGATTAGGACCGCCAGTACGCCCGTGTGAGTATTATTAGGACGGGGAAGATTTCGAGCCGCCCGATCCACATCAGCCCGACCATGAAGAGCTTGCTCGACGTGGAGAACGGCAGATAACTATCCATCGGGCCGAGGAGGCCGAAGCCCGGTCCGATATTCCCCAGGGTTGCCGCTGCGGCACTCATCGCCTCGACGATGGAGAGGTCGAGGCCGACGCGGGTCGCATCGAGGAACAGCAAGCCGGTCGCCACGAAGAACACGGCCATATACAGCAAGGTGAAGGCGAAAATCCCCCGGATGGCCCGCTCGTCGAGGGCCCGGCCCCCTAACCGGACGGGCCGGACTGCCTCGGGGTGTATCGACGTGAACAGCTCGCGCTTGATCGCTTTGAAAATGACGAGCCAGCGGACGACCTTGATCGAGCCGCCGGTCGAGCCGGCACTTCCACCAATGAACATCGCGAAGAGAAGGAGATACTGAGCGATCGGGCGCCAGGTGTTGAAGTCCTGTGTCGCGTAGCCGGTCGTCGTGAGAATGGCCACAGCCTGGAAAAGCGCATGCCGAACCGACGCACCGGCCGTGCCGATGATCCCCCCGCCCTGGCCCGATACGAACCCCGCGCCCGTGAATAACAGGCCTGCGAGCAGCCCACCCAGAACCCCCATGAGCCCCAGATAGAAGCGGAATTCGGAGTCGCGCCACAGCCTCGTCGGATTGCCGTCAAGGACGTGCCAGAAGAGGGCGAAGTTCGTCCCCGCCGCGACCATGAACGGGATGATCAGCCACTGGACGGCCGCGGAAAACGCTTCGATGCTTCGTGCTTCCGGTGAAAACCCGCCCGTCGACATCGTCGTAAACCCATGAGCCACCGCCTGGTAGAACGACATGTCCGGTGCGAGCCCGCCCAGGTGCAGGCCGAATAGCAGCAGGACTTCGAGGACGGTAATGCCCAGGTAGGCTATCCAGAGCGCGCGAGCGGTCTCGGCGATGCGCGGAGTGAGCTTCTCGATCCCCGGCCCGGGAGCCTCGGCGTCGAGAAGCTGTGCGCCACCGACGGAAAGTTCCGGGAGAATGGCGACCGCAAGCACAACGATTCCCATGCCGCCAAGCCACTGCGTCTCCTGTCGCCAGATGAGCAGTGTTCGCGAGTGCGAGGCAAAGGAGATATCTCCCATTACGGTCGCCCCGGTGGTGGTAAACCCGCTCATCGACTCGAAGATGGCGTTGGCTGGAACCGCGACCGTGCCGTTACCGGCGATGAGGTAGGGAAGCGCGCCCATCACCGAGACCGCGACCCAGGTGAGCGCGACCATCAGGAACGCCTCCCTGGCCCCGAGCTCAGCGCCGGATCTGAGCTGTTCGAGGCCAAAACCGACTAAGAGCGTCAAACCCGCCGTGGTGGCGAAGGTTACGACCGCTGATGTTTCGCCGTAATAGATGCCCACCAGCAACGGAAATACCATCGCGAGTGCGAGCCATTTGACGACGGTGCCAACGAGGCCCACACTCAGACGCCATTCGACCCGGAGGCTCATAGGGAGTCAAGGACAGCGTTGACATCTGGCGTGGCGACCAGCAAAATAACGTGATCGCCAGCCTGGACGACCGTATCCCCCCGGGGCCGGACGAACCCGCCATCGCGGGTGATAGCCCCGATCACCACCCTTGCTGGGAGCTCGGGAACGACCTCACGGATCGCTCGCCCGGCCACCACACTATCGTCGGTGATCTCCACCTCGAGGACCTCCGCCTGGTCCGATTCGATTAACGCGACGTTCTCCGTGTGCTGTTCACGGGTGAACCGGGTGATTTCCTCTGCAGTCACCTCCCGTGGGTTGATGGCCACGTCGATCCCGACCGCCTCGAACAGCGGGACGTACTCGCCGGTTTCCACGATGGCCACGGTCCGTTTCGCGCCGATCTGTTTGACCAGCAGGGAGACAAGCAGCGTCCGTTCATCGGAGTCCAACGACACGACGACCAGGTCGGCCTTATCGACGTGCTCCCTAACCAAGAACTCGACGTCAGTTGGGTCGTGGCACATCACCACTGTCTCCGAGAGGCGTTCGGCCAATCCCTGCGACCGCTCCTCGTCGTTATCCAGCAGTCGTGGTGACAGGCCCCGATCCTGGAAGAGTCGGGCCGTCTCCTCGCCGATGGCGTCACCTCCCACGATCACCACATCACTCACGCCGTCGCTGTCGGGATCGACCATACTGGCGAAGGAACTCACGCTCTCTGGCGTTCCGATCACTACTACCTGGGTATCCGGTTCGATAACCGACTCGCCGTCCGGGATCACGACACCGTCTTCACGGACCAACCCCGCGAACGTCAGGTCATCGTAGCGATCGGCCTCGCTCACGGTCTGGTCGGCGATCGGGCTCTCCGCTTCCACCGTGAATTCGGCCATTTTGACGAGCCCGTTCGAAAAGGAATCGACGTCCCGCGCCGCCGGCAACCCGGCGATACTGACGACCGACTCGGCAGTGAGCAGGTTCGTGCACACCATGAAGTCGACGTTGAACACACGGGCACCGCGGTTCCACGTTTCGAGATATGAAGTATTCCGGACCCGCGCGATCGTAAACGGATCAAAACCCACCTTTGCTGTGCTACATGCTACCAGGTTCGCGAGGTCATTATCGGTACAGGCGATGACCATGTCCGCTTCGTCAATTCTGGCCGATTCGAGGACGTCGAGTGACGTCCCGTCACCCTGGATGGCGAGGACGTCCTCGGAGTAGGTGAGAGATTCTACCCGCTCGTGATCGAGGTCCACCACAACGATATCGTGCGTGTCTGAGAGGTCGGCGGCAATGGTGGAGCCCACCTCGCCGGCACCAATCACGACGATATGCATGAGCCGACCTCCGGCGACATAGCCCCCGATGGTCGCGGATGGCGTAAGTGAATTTCGACCGAGGAATTACCACCGAAACCGATACCCGTGACAGGCCCGCGGTGGGCGACGGTTTAAGTGGCAGAGCCCGTAGAGGGTCGCGAATGCTCTCGGGCATCAACGTCGCGATCGGAGTGACGGGCAGCATCGCCGCCGTTCGGGTGGTCGAGCTCGTTCACGAGCTCCGGCGACGCGGGGCGGCCGTCCGGGGCGTCATGTCGGAGAGCGCGACGGGGATCATCCACCCCTGGTCGCTCGAGTTCGCGAGCGAAAACCCCGTCGTCACCGAGCTCACCGGGGCGGTCGAACACATCGATCTCTGCGGCGAGACCGGGTGGGCGGATGTCCTGCTGATCGCGCCCGCGACCGCCAACACGATCGGCAAGATGGCTTCCGCGGTCGACGACACGCCCGTGACGACCTGTGCGACCACGGCGATCGGCGCCGACCTCCCGGTCGTGATCGCGCCGGCGATGCACGAACCCATGTACGACCATCCCGGCGTCCTCGAGGCGATCGACCGGCTTGAGTCGTGGGGAGTTCGGTTCGTCGACCCGAGGATCGAGGAGGGGAAAGCGAAGATCGCCGAACACGACACCATCGCCCTCGAGACCGCCCGTGCCGCGGGCGACCGCCCGCTGGCGGGCGTCAATGCCGTCGTGACGAGCGGGGCGACGACCGAGTCGATCGATCCGGTTCGGATCCTCTCCAATCGGGCGTCCGGAAAGACCGGCCGTGCTGTCGCCAAGGGCCTGTACGTCCGGGGCGCGGACGTCACCCTGGTTCACGATGGTCCGACGGTCCCCTATGCACGGGTCAGCAGCGTGGAATCGGCCGACGAAATGCTGGCCGCCGTCGAGGCGGCCGTCGACGATGCCGACGTGCTGATATCCGCCGCCGCGATCAGCGATTACACCGTGGACCAGGCCCCGGAGAAACTCCGATCCGGCCAGGAGGACCTCCACCTCGACCTCGAGCCGACGCCGAAGCTCATCGACACGATCCGGGAGGCCAACCCGTCGCTGCCGATCGTCGGGTTCAAGGTCGAAACCGAAGGCGGCGACGACGACCAGATCGAGGCCGCCAGGGAGCTTCTCGACCGGGTCGACCTCGCGTTCGTCGTGTCGAACGACGCGTCCGTGATGGGAGCAAACGAGACGCGGGCGTTCGTCGTCACCGAAACCGACGCGAGTGAGTTCTCGGGGGACAAGTCGGGGCTCGGCCTCCGGGTGGCCGAAGAACTCGCCGCCGTGCTGACGGATTAGAAGAGCAGGACCAGCACGACCACGAGCACGGCGACGACGATCAGCACCGACAGGCCGGCCCCCGCGCGTAACGACAGTTCGTCGTACCCTTCGTCCGTGACGACCTCCGCCGTCGGCGGGAAGGCCACGAGCAGGGGTGACGGGTCGCGGGCCAGGCGGACGACCAGGTTCGCCATGTGGACGACCGCACGGTCGACCGCCGCATACGTCTCGGTGATCCCCCGGACGAGCGCCCGGGTCCCGTAGAAGATCACGCGGGTGTAGACGGCGTCGATATCCCGGACCCGGCCGACCCGTGAGAGTGGTTGCTTGATGAGCACGAACCCCACGAGGCCGGCCGCCGCCAGCGTCAGCCCCTCGAGGATGTGGCCCACCGTGAAGGGATGGGCCTCGGCCGCCCCGGTGCCCGGGAGGATCGAGAAGAGCGCCTCCGGATAGACGCCGTAGAGGACGCACAGCCCGGCGACGCCGAGCATCACGACGGACTGGCCGCGGTTGGCATCGCGGACCGGCTCGGTCGCCGGCCCGTGGAGGAACGCGTAGTAGCCGAACTTGATGAAGGAGAGGAACGTCCCGACACCCCCGATCATGAGGAGCCACCAGAGTGCGTCGAGGTTTTCCTCGTGGGCCGCCGCGACAACCATTCCCTTGCT
>CAYOLR010000102.1:0-9984 GCA_964404815.1 uncultured Halobacteriales archaeon | reverse complement strand
AACCGATGTGATTCGGTCATGTATGATTGTGTTTTTGATGTGTTTTGGTGTGTTCGTTGTGTCGATTCGGTGCACCCTCGTCACGGTTACCGCCAACGGCCGTCGCCGAACCCCGACGAGGATCGACCGGTTCGGTCACGTTCTTGCTTATAAAGACCTTGAAAGTATCACCCTCCTCCACATGGTAGACTCACCCATGCCAGCAATTCACAGTAATTACCATAAAGGTTACTAATACTCAGCTGACTGATGCGCCAGACGGCGGTCTAATGCGGGTTGGAAACACTACCCCGTTACCAATCCCTTATCTACTCCCCCCAACGGCAGCCCGGTTCCCCGCCTCAGAACTTATTTAGCCAGCCGCTAACAGATACCCGGTCATCCCGATGCGTCAGGCGTCACCGAAACAGCTCGTCCGAGTGACTGCCGGCGGAATCGTCGTGGTCTGCCTACTCGTATTGGTTGGAAGCTTCATCGGTGCACCGTCAGCGGGTGCGCCGGGGACTGGTTCTACACCAGTGGACAGGGCAATGCCGAAGCCCCAAGCCCTGGATTCGCCCGGTGATGCGACCGGTCTCACCGTCATCTCGACCCAAGGCTTCTACGTCGGAAACCACCCAGGAGACCGGAACGTCGCCGAACTGATCGCGGTTACCCGAAACGGGACCGTCGTCTACCGCGACCGCTCCCATGGAGTCTACTACGACGTCGACCCGGTCGAAGGCAGTGCCGCCACCGTCGAATATGTCGCTGCCGACCGTGTCGGTGGAGACCGCTGTGCGACGTCCCAGTGCTCACGGAACGTCGTCAAACGGGTCAATCTCTCGACCGGAGAGGTGCGCGAGGTGTACGCCGCGGTCACGCCGAAATTCGATGGTGGACGGTGGCACGACGTCGATCGCGTGAACGCGACCCACATCGTGATCGCGGATATTGTCTCCGATCGCCTATCGATGGTCGACCTCCGCAGGAAGACGATCGTCTGGCAGTGGAACGCGAGCGAGCGCTATCCGCCGACGGCCGGGGGCGGACAGCAAGACTGGACGCACATCAACGATGTCGAGGTGCTGCCCGATGGCCGGATCATGGCCAACCTCCGTAACATGGACGAGGTCGTATTCATCGATCCATCCACGGGCGTCGCCACCGATTGGACGCTCGGGACAGACGATGATCACCACACCCTGTACGAACCTCACAACCCCGATTACCTCCCTGCCGACCGTGGCGGCCCGGCCGTCCTCATTGCCGATTCAGAGAACAACCGGGTGATCGAATATCAGCGAAGGGACGGTGATTGGCAACAAGCGTGGTCGTGGCGCGATCCCCAACTCCAGTGGCCACGGGACGCCGATCGGGTGCACGATGGGCACACCGTGATCGTCGATTCACACGGGAATCGTGTCATCGAGGTGGCGCCGAACGGGTCGATCGTCTGGTCGGTGACTATCAGACGGCCATACGATGCCGAACGGCTGGGGACGGGCGACGAGAGCCGTGACGGGTTCGCCGCGGGCGCCTCGCCGAACTGTTCGGCATCCAATGAGTGTGCCGCACCGCCGATCGCTAACCACGGACCCATCGACAGTCCCGGGCCTGTCGTGCGGCTCAAGGACGCCCTCAAACCGGGCGTGGTGAACGGACTCCTCTTCATCGCCCCACCCTGGGTCACGTTCACCGACCTCCTCGTTATAGGGCTGCTGGTCACGACGCTCGGTGTCTGGGGGCTCCTCGAGATGACCTGGCGATGGCTGTAACAGCGGTTTAGAGTGCCGGCGGGGTCCGGTTCACCGTCTCGACCTCGTACCCGGCGTCCTCGACCGCGCCGACGATGTCCGCCGCGTGTTCGGCGCCGCTGGTCTCGATCTGGAACACAAGATACGCCTCGCCGACGTCGAGCGACGGGACCGCTCGATCGTGGCGGACCGTCTGAATGTTCGCATCGTGGTCGGCGATGATGCCCGAGATCCGCTCCATCTGCCCGGGGACATCGTCGATCCGGATCCAGAGCCGCAGGATTTGCTCCCGGGCGGTCAACGCGTGAATCAGGACCGTCTGGAGCATGGTCATATCCAGGTTTCCCCCGGAGAGGAGGGGCATGACGATCTCACCGCTGACGTCGAGGTCGTCGCTCAACATGGCAGCGACGGGGGCCGCCCCCGAGCCCTCGACGACTTGTTTTGCCCGTTCGAGAAGGATGAGCACGCTCTGGGCGATCAGCGTGTCGGGAACGGTCACGACCTCGTCGACGTGCTCCTGAATGGCCCGGAGGGTGAGCGCCGAAATGTTCCCGGTCGCGATGCCGTCAGCGATGGTATCGACCCGGTCGAGGGAGACGGGAATCCCTTTGTTGAGGCTCTCCGGGACCGTCGCCGCCGCCTCGGCCTGAACGCCGACCACCCTGACCTCAGGGGCGAGCTCGTCGAGCGCGGTCGCTACGCCCGCGATCAGCCCGCCGCCGCCGATCGGAACGATGACGGTATCGACATCGGGGCAGTCGTTCCAGAGCTCGATCCCGAGCGTGCCCTGCCCGGCGACGATGGCCGGATCGTCGTAGGCGTGGACGAACTCGACCCCCGCGCCGCTCGTGATCTCCTTCGCATGGGCCATCGCCTCCTGGAAGTTCTGTCCGACGAGTTCGACCTCGGCTCCGTAGCCACGCGTGGCGTCGACCTTCGTTTGCGGGGCGTTCCGCGGCATGACGATGGTGGCTGCGACCCCGAGCGTTGCCGCTGCGAGCGCCACGCCCTGGGCGTGGTTACCCGCGCTGGCCGCCACGACCCGGTCGACGCCCCCCGCATCCACGGTTTGTTTGATCTTGTTATACGCCCCACGGGGCTTGAACGACCCCGTCCATTGGAGGTGTTCCATCTTGAGACGGACGTCCGCGTCGACCATCCGCCCCAACGATGTACTGACCTCCACGGGCGTGTGCTTAACGACGCTCTCGTCATCAAGCCGATCCGCCGCTGCCTGGATATCCGCGAACGTGACGGAGTCGTCATCGTCGGTCGTCATCGGGGGCTCCCGCCCGGCGTCGACGACCGGGGTGTGGAAACGGAGCGCATGTGTCCCCACCGGATGGTCGGGAAAACGGCTTAAATGTCACGGACCTTGCGAAAACCGGCCGACGGTACGGATCGAACCTCAAAACGTTAGACAGCCGATACGAATAGGTTGCCGGTCAGGGGAGCGAAACTTCGACGTCCTCCTGGAGGCCAGCGGCCTTGACGGTATTGTACAGGAGCATCGTGATGGTCATCGGGCCCACGCCACCGGGGACGGGGGTGATCGCCCGTGCCTTCTCCTTGGCCGACTCGAAATCGACGTCGCCGACCAGTTTGTAGCCTTTCTCGTTGTCGGCGTCGACACGGTTCACGCCGACGTCGATGACGACCACGCCCTCCGAAAGCATCGAGCCGTCAACGAGTTCCGGGACCCCAACAGCGGCGATGACGATGTCAGCTTGCCTGGTTTTGGCCCCCAGGTCATCCGTTCGGGAGTGACACACCGTGACCGTGGCGTTCCCGCCCTCGGCCTTCTGTATCAGCATGTTCGCCATCGGCTTGCCGACGATATCCGACCGGCCGACGATTACGACGTCCTTCCCCTCGGGATCGGCGTCCGCGTCCATGAGCAGCTTCAGAATGCCATGAGGTGTACAGGGCCGATAGCGGGGATAGCCGGCCACCAGTCGGCCGACGTTCATCGGGTGGAACCCGTCGACGTCCTTCGCGGGGTCGATCTCGGTCAGGACGCGCCACCGGTCGACGTGGTCCGGGACCGGCATCTGGACCAGGATCCCGTGAACCGACGGGTCCTCGTTCAGCTCGGAGATCGTGTCGAACAGTTCGTCGGCCGGCGCCGAGGGGTCGAGTTCCCGGTGGAAACTCGTGATCCCGACATCGTCGCAGGCCTGCCGTTTCATGCTCACGTACGTCTCGCTCGCCGGATCCTCGCTCATCAGGACGGTCGCCAGGCCGGGCGTGATCCCACGATCGCTGAGGTCGTCGATGCTCTCGCTGAGCTCCCCCCGGATCCGATCGGCGACTTCGTTACCATCGATTACATATGTCATTCGTTCTATCACCGGAACACCGCCGGCCACGAATATCAATACCCGGGTCACCGCCCGTCGGATACCCTCGACCCGCGGAGGAAACCGGCTGACTGCGACGGGGTTCATCGGTTTGCCTTATCAGGCGATCGCGGCCCGATGCCACGGTTCCGACGCATCCCTAAACCCCTAACACGACAGACACGATGTTGTTCGAACGCCGTGGGATATCCTCGACATGAGAAGGTATAAACCCGCCCTACGGGTCGATTTATGGCATGTTCACCTTCGAAGCCGACCAGGATGTCTACGACATCGCCGGGACCAAGATCGGGGGGCAACCCGGCGAACATCCCACCGCAATGGTCGGGAGCATCTTCTACAAAGGTGATCCGGTCCTCGAGGACCCGAAAACGGGGGAGTTCGACGAGGACGCCGCCGAGGACGCGATCAGGAAGGTCGAGAAGCTCTCCGAGCGGACCGGCAATCCCGCGATCCTGGACGTGATCGGCGACAGCCCGGAAGCCCTCATCAAACACGTCGATTTCGTCGCTGAGGTGACCGATCTCCCGATGTTCATGGACGGCCCGACCCCGACGATCAGGTCCGAAGCGGCCAAACACATCGGCGAAATCGGCATCCAGGACCAGATCATCTACAACTCGATCGAGTCGAGCACGAAGGAAGCGGACAAGGAGATCGAGGCGATCGCGAACGCGGGCATCGAGACGGCGGTCCTCCTCAGCATCGACACCCGCAACCTGACGCTCCAAGGCCGTTTCGACGCGCTCGAGAAGAACCTGGAAATGGCGGAGAAAGCCGGCGTCGAACAGTACCTCGTCGACCCCGCCGTCATCGACATTCCGGACTCCGGGTTCGCAGCGAAGGCCATCTACGAGATCAAGGATCGTTACGGCATCCCGGCGGGGTGCTCACCCCACAACGAGGTCATCCGGTGGGAGATGAACAATCCGCTCGGTGACGACTCGAAACTGCTTCGCCGGGCGGTCGCGAACTCGGTTATCGTCTTTATGGGGGCGGACTTCAACCTCTACGGGCCGCTGCACAAAGCCGAGGGGATGTACGAGGTCGTCTCGACGGCGGACGCGTACGTCGGGTACGGCGCACAGATGGGTGAGGGTCGACGGCCTCCGACGAATCACCCGCTGTTCAACATCTTCAGGAAGGGGTAAAACCCGGGAGACATCCTATCAATGACATCCGATAACCTCGCTGGCCTCCTGACGGATCCTCGGTACGAGCTGTTACCCTTCGCCGGCTTCGACGAACAGGTCGGCCATCTGCCGACCGGCGCCAAGGTCGCCCTCACCGCCTCGCCCGACAAGGGGCTCGATCTGACCGTCGAGAAATCCCTCGAACTGGCCGATCAAGGGTTCGACGTGATCCCCCATATCGCGGCTCGGAGCGTTCGGGACGAGGACCACCTCGTCGACATCACCGACCGGTTCCAGGACGCCGGGATCACGGACGTCTTCGTGCCCGGCGGCGATAACGAGGAACCGGCCGGGGAGTTCGACTCGTCGTTCGCGCTGCTCTCAACGATGGATGACCTTGGCATCGAGTTCGAGGAGGTCGGTATCACGGGGTATCCCGAGGGCCATCACTTCATCGATGACGACGTCCTCTGGGAGCACCTCGAAAAGAAGGAACCCCACGGGTCCTACATCGTCACCCAGCTGTGCTTCGATCCGAACGAGGTGATCGACTGGATCGACGCGGTCCGGAACCGGGGGGTCGAGCTCCCGATACTGGTCGGCGTCCCGGGCGTCATGAAATACCAGCGACTCCTCAACATCTCCAGCCGGATCGGTGTGGGAGAATCGATCAACTTCCTCCGGAAGACCACCGGCGTCCTCGGCTTCATCAAGGAAGTCATCGGGTCGCGTGGCAACTTCCGTCCAGACCGACTGGTCGACGGGATCGCCCCGTATTACCGAGACAGCCATTACGACATCCAGGGTGTCCACCTGTATACCTTCAACCAGGTCCCGGACACCGAGGCCTGGCGGACCGGCCGGCTCTGACCCCGGCCGATCGATCGAGCGGTTACCGGATCGGCTCGCCCGGCTCGTAGCTGTCCACGGCCTTCGACCCGGTCACGTCACCGGCGACCAGCTGCTGAAACCGCTCGGTGACACCCTCGATCGTCTGAAGATCCACCGGCCGGCCGTCCCCGTGCTCACGTCGGAGCCGTTCGATGAAGGCCGTGACCGCCTCGGCGTAGTCGTAATGGAAGTCGAGAAAATCGCCGGTGTCGACTAACGCGACGGTGTCGTAGTATCGAACGATGGAATGGAAGAACCGATCGATCGTGGCGGGCGAGGGCGACCGGGTTGCGGCCCGGCCGAACCGTTCCCCCTCGGACCAGGCGTTCCGGAGCGATGGGTGGTCGCGCTTGGCCGCGTCGAACCGCTCGCTGAGGTCATCGACCTCGCCCCGGTACGCCTTGTAGAGTTTGTAGCTATCGACGCCACAATCGATCCACCCCCGGGTGAGATAGAGGGTGCCCGTGGCCTTGTTCTCCCCGAAGGCGTTCCGACCGTCGGGCAGGACCATCGACGTACAGTCGGCCTGGCGGGAGACCACCAACGGCGTCTCCCGGGATCGGACCCCGACGAGGCCGCCACCCGTGGTCGCGTAGCTCACGACGATCGCGTCGACCCCCGAGCCGTCGAGTTCGTCGACCGCCGCTTGGACCTGGTCGGCAATGTCGGTTTCGAGTGGGACGTTCACGGGGAACTCGTGGAGTTCCGCTGGAACATACCGGACGGGGGCGTCGCCCGCGAACCGCTCGACGAGGTAGTAGAGGGCCTCGCACGCGACGATCCCTCGCATGCCCCGAGGTAGGAAGGAGGCCGATAAAAGGATCCGGTCACCGGGGCCGGATCAGCCTCGGTTCGGGGTGGGGACGTCGTCGACCGATCGGATCGACTCGATCCGGGATTTGACTCGGGGATACCGCTCGAAGTCCTGATGGGGGAGGTACATCGACGCCATGAAGTGGTCCCGGAAGATGTCCGTCCCGGCGATCTCGTAATACTCGACCTGTTCGACGATCCGCTGGGCCTCCGCCCGCGTATCCGTATCGAGGAGTGCGAGCTGCGCCCCGATCCCGGCGGCATTGCCGAGGAACTCGACCCGATCCATCTCCACATCCGGGTAGAGCCCGATCGCCATCGCCGACTCGGGATCGATATAATTCCCGAATCCGCCCGCGAGGACGACCCGGTCGACCTCCCCGATCTCGAGTTCCTCCATCAACACGAGCGCGCCGGCCTGGATCGCGGCCTTCGCCATCTGGATCTCGCGGAGGTCGTTCTGCGTCAGGACGATGTCATGCCCCACGGCGGCCTGATCGGCCTCGATCAGGACGTATTCCATGACGCCGTCCTCGTTTTCGCGAACGCGTGGGTGCGCTTGCACCTCGTCGCGGAACTGCCCCCGTCGATCCACCAGCCCGACCTCGAACATCTCGGCGAGCGCGTCGATGACGCCGGAACCACAGATGCCGTTCGGCTTCCCGCCGCCGATCACCTCGCACGTCGGCTCGAAGGTTTCGCGATCGATCCGAACGGCTTCGATGGCCCCCTCCTGGGCCCGGACGCCGTTGGTGATCTCGGCGCCCTCTAGGGCCGGCCCCGCCGGGGCCGACGTCACCCACATCCCGTCCTGGTTCCCCACGGAGATCTCCCCATTGGTGCCGATATCGATGCAGACCGTGAGCTCATCGCGCTTGTAATGACCGGAGACCAGCAGCACCGATACCTTGTCCGGTCCGATCCACCCCCCGCTGATCGGCATCCAGTAGAGGTAGCCGCTGGGGTTGATGTCGATGCCGAGTTCCCTCGCCTTGACCGTGAGCGGCGCGTGGTTCGCCGGAACGTACGGTGACCCGGCGACGTAGGACGGCTCGATCCCCAGGAACAGGTGGTGCATCGCCGTGTTGCCGACGAAGACCGCCTCGTAGATGTGGTCGGTATCGATACCCGCCTCGCGGACGGCTTCCTCGATACACTCGTTGATCCCGTCGACGATGGCGGCCTGGAGGGCCTCACGGCCACCCTCGTTCCGGCGGGTATACCGGACCCGGGTCATGATATCGCCGCCGTATCGGCTCTGGGGGTTGAGCTGCGAGCTGACGGCGAGTCGCTCGCCCGTGCGGAGGTCGATGAGGTAGACCGCGACGGTGGTCGTCCCGATGTCGATCGCGAGGCCGTAGACGGCGTCGTCCAACCCGGGTGCGACGTCGATGATCTCGGATCCGTCGTAAACGGTCGCCGTCACATCGAGCCGGCCGTCTGCTTCCTCGGACCGGAGGCGGTTTGGGAGCTCCTGTTGGACGAGGTGATCGACAGCAGTCACGTCGATATCGTAGACCTCCGCCAATCCCTCAACGAGGCGCTCCCGATCGGCGACGTTGTCCTCGAGGGTGGGCTCTGTCAGCTCGACCCGGTAGTGCTTGACGGCGGGATTCAGTTCGACGTCAAGCTCCCGACCCTCGGTGAGGACGATGCCGCCGGTTTTCTGGGACGAGCTCGGGACGGTTACTTCGATCGAACACCCGGGCTCACGCACCGTCGATCGGCAGGAGAGGCGATACCCCGATTCCAACTGCGAGTCGGAGAGGAGCATCTCGTCGGCCTGCGTCGGCTCGGACAGGCACTCCACACCATCGTCGACGATGATCTTGCAGGTACCGCACAGCCCCTCGCCCCCACAGAGGCTTTCGATGCTGATGCCGATGTCCTGGGCGGCCTCGAGGAGCGTCGAACCCTGCCCGACGTCGCCCTCCTTCCCCCACGGCTGAAACCGAATCGAGGATTCCTCGGTCATTCCGGGACCCACCGGCGCATGCTGGCCGTCATTCGACAGGGGCTTTCAAAAGGGTGTCGAGAGCGGCACTTGCGGCCTATTCGCCGGTCCAGCGGGGGTGGGATTCGATCTCGCGACGAACGGCGAGAAGGTCCCCGTCGGTGTCGATCCCCAGGTTCTCGACGATGAGCAGCTGGGCCCCGAGACCCAGGGAAGCCCCGTCATCGCCGTCCGTAATGGCGTACCGGCCCCGCTTGGTCTTGGTGGGGCGCATCCCCCGCTGGGCCAGCCACGCGATCGCGAGTTCCGGCTCGCTGATGATCGGCTTCAGCGGGACCTCCATTGCGTCCATGTGGGATACTCTAGCTGGGATATAGAAACCCATAGGCGCTCCGGAAATCGAAACCACAGAAATCGAACCTGACCGAGGGTGGATCCGGTATTACTCTTGGAGGTCTTTCTCCGCGTTCATCTTGGCCTGTTCGCGGGCACTCGGATGAACGGACTCCTTGAAGGGGACTTGCACCACCCGGGCGTCAACGGGTTCCCCGGGCTCCTCGGCGTACTCGTCGGGGAGGTGGACCTGGTACGGCGTCTGGTAATCCGTCTTGTCCGCCGGTACGAACCCGAGGCCGATGTTGGTCTCGAGTTCGGGGTTCCACCATGGCGAAGTGAGGTAACCAACTTCCTTACCGGTGTCCGGATCACTGATGAGCCAGAAGTCGGGTGCGTAGTCGCGGATCGGTTCGCCCCCCATCTTCAGGCCGACCATTTTGAGGTTGAACGGGTAGTTGCCGGCCTCGATCTGCTCGCGCTGCCGTTCGAGCGCTTCCTTGCCGATGTAATCACCCTCTTTGTCGTCCGGGACCTGGTAGGCCAGGTTGACCTGGAACGGTGAGGTCTCGTGGTCCATGTCCTGCCCCCACGACAGGATGCCGGCGGCGATCCGGCGGTGGTGGCCCGGCGCGATCTGCATCCCGCCGTGGTCCTTGACGGTCTCCAGGACCGGGTCCCAGACCCGCTCGGCGTTCTCCATCGCGTCCTTGACGTAGATCTCGAAGCCCTTCTCGCCGGAGAAGCCCGTCTGGCTGACC
>CAYOLR010000101.1:0-10002 GCA_964404815.1 uncultured Halobacteriales archaeon | reverse complement strand
CCCGCCTCGGGCGTGCGATTTTCAAGTTTAATTGGCCATTCTAACCGCCGTATCTTTATATATCATATCGGGGCCAACTCGTCCAAGATCGAATCCGTGACACACTCGGGCAATTCAAAGGACACGGGGGACATGACGGAGGTGAAGGTAATCGAACTCTTCGTCTCGAGTGGTTTTCAGGTTGCCATACCTTTTGGCGATAACACGAAGTACGATCTCGTTCTGGACGATCAAGGAACGTTGTACCGGATTCAATGCAAAACAGCCTGGCGAAGCGGACCCGGAGCGTTCCGATTCAACACACACTCCCAGACGACAAAAAACGGCAAGTATTACGAAACGACGTATGAGGACGATATAGATGCATTCGCCGTCTATTATCCCGAAAATGGCAAACTCTATTGGATCGAACCTGCGGCGGCCGCCCAGAAGAAAATGAAACTTAGAACCTCGGCCAAGATCGACCACCCCTCGATCAACTGGGCGGCAGATTACGAGTTCGACGGGCGGCTCCCCGGCTAGGTGAATTCGTCCTCGTCGCGTTCGCCCAGCACCCATTCGAGTTCCTCCATCGCCCGGAGGAGGGCGACCTCGTGTTCCTCCTCGACGGGCGAGCTGGGCGGGTCGTGGGCGTCGTATTCGGTCTCGAGGCGCTCGAGTCTGTCGCGGATTTCCTCCTCGGATCGCATGGTGGTCCCCCCGGGGCGCGGTGGCGGCCGGTGAGTGGTGGGACCGTCGCGGCCTGGCACCGAGTATCTTACCCATCGGATTCCCGGCGGGAGTTCCGGGGGGTCGAAACGTCCTGGGGTAAGGGAACCTGGCCGCCGGGGCGTATCGGGCGGGATGGACGGTTCGACCGGTCGCCGCGGGCGGCACCCCTAGGTCGGAACGGGCCTCGGTATTTATGCGCGGGCCAGCCGTCGGTCGGGTCGGAGCGATGTACGAAGAGATCCTGGTGCCGACGGACGGAAGTCCGGCCGTCGAGGCGGCCCTCGATCAGGCGCTCGGCGTCGCCGAACTGGCGGACGCCCGGATCCACGCCCTCTATGTGGTCGACACCCGCGATTACAACGTGCTCCCGGAGTCGAAGTGGCTCTCCCTCGAGGACGAGCTAACGGACGAGGGGCGGGCGGCGGTCGAGGCGGTCGCCGATCGGGCACGGGCGGCCGGGCTCGCGGCAACGACGGCGGTCGAGCGGGGCATCCCCCATGAGGTCATCCTCGACTATGCCGGGGATGCGGGGGTGGACCTGATCGTCATGGGGACCCACGGCCGGTCCGGCGTCGACCGGTTCCTGCTCGGTAGCGTGACGGAGAAGGCCATCAGGCGATCGGACGTCCCGGTGCTCGTGGTCCGCTTTTCCGGTTAGACGGCCGCGGCGAGGGCCCACCCGAGGCCGATCGCCAGCCCGGCCCCGACGAGGTTGCCGACGGCGTTGACGGCCGCGCGGAGCCGTTCGCCGGTCTCCCAGAGCCGGACCGTCTCGAACGAAAAGGTCGAGAACGTGGTGAACGAACCACAGGCCCCGGTCCCGACGAACAAGAGCAGCTCCGAGCCGCCCCCGGCGAAGGTCGCCAGCGCGAGGACGAAGCTGCCGACGATGTTGACGGTGATCGTCCCCGCGGGGAAGGCCTCGATGTCGAGCCGCTCGCTGATGAGGTGGCGGAGGACCGCGCCGATGGCGCCGCCCGTGCCCACGAGGTGGGCGGGATCGAACGCGACCATCAGGTCTCACTCCGGTCGAGGAGGCGGGCGAGGGCCCGACCCGCGAGGACGCCCCCGAAGCCGAGAGCGTAGGTCGCGAGCACGTTCGCGACCAGCCATGCCGGGGTGGCCTGCAGGGACTGGAGCGCGAACGTCGAGTAGGTGGTGAACGACGAGAGGAAACCCGTCGATACGACGACCCGCGTTTCCCGGGCGAGCAGGCCCGCGTGGATCGCCTCGTAGAGGACGAACCCGAGCGCGAAGCTCCCGAGGACATTCGCGGCGAGCGTGGCACCGAGACCGGGGAGGACCGTGTCGGCGAGGAACCGGAGGTTCGACCCGGCGAACCCCCCGATCCCGACGAGGGCGAGCATTTCGAGGCGGTGCAGCAGGGTCCGGCCGTCCATGGCGTCCGATAGGCCTCCCTGCCGGCCGGCGCGATATAAAAGGGTATCAGAGGGACTGTCGGTCCCAGTCGATCCAGTCCTGTTCCCAGCCGCGCCGCCGTTCGAAGTCGCGTTCGGCCCGCTCGCGCTCCTCCCTGGCGGTCCGGTTGCGTTCGAGGCCCCCCGGCTGTTCGCCGTCGACCAGGAGGGGTTTGAACCGGACGCTGCCGAGGCGGTCGGCGACGGCATCGCCCTCGACGGCGACCAGGTGCTGGTCCTGGGCGCCCTTCGGGAACACGAGCCGGCCCCCGTCGGCGAGCTGGGCGAGCAGCGCCCGCGGCGGCTCGACGGCGGCGGCCTCGACGAGGATACGGTCGAACGGGGCGTACTCCGGGAGCCCATCGGCGCCGTCGCGGCGGTCGACGAACGCCTCGCCGTACCCCGCCTTCGCGAGGTTCGCTCGGGCCTCGAGGACGAGCTGTCGGGAGAGATCGATCGCCGAGACGTGTTCGCCTCCGACGACCTCCGCGAGGACGGCCGCCGTGTACCCGACGCCGGCCCCCACCACGAGCACCTCGTCATCAGGGCGGGGGTCGAGCGCCTCAAGCAGGAACGCGACGGTGCGCGGTGCGAGCACGGTCGTCCCCGCGTGGTCGAACGCGCGATCGTTGTAGGCCGCCTCCGGCTCGCCGGGCGTGAAGACGTGTCGCGGGACCGTCCGCATGGCCACGGTGAGCGCCTCGCTCTCGAGGACGCCCTTGGAGGGGTGGGTCAGCCCCTCGACCATATCGTCGCGGAGGACCGCGAGATCCATGGCCGGGGCTTCCACGTCGACAGCCTTGAAGCTCGCGTCTCCGCCGCCCCGCCCCTTTTATAGTGGTGCCAGGGGTACCGTCGACCGATGAGCCTCCTCGTGTCGATCGGGTGGGCGGTCGGGCTCGTGCTGGTCGGCCTGGTTCTCTACGTCATCGCCTGTACCGCCGTGCTTTCGATCCTCCGCCTGCCGGACGAAGGGGTGTTCGTCGTGGTCGAGGACGCCCTCTTCGTGTTGACCCTGCCGTTCGTCGTCGCGGTGGTCCTCCTCCCGGCGATCCGGCGGTAGTCGGTCTCAGTCGCCGCCGTGCATGGGGACGAACCGGACGCCGCCGAGCCGGTCCCGTTCGAGGCCGTCCGCCGTTTTCCGCCCGAGGACGAGCCGTTGGGTGCCTCGGCCGAGCGGACCCAGGATCCGGCCGCCCGCCCGGAGCTGGTCGACGACCGCCGGGGGGAAGTCGGCTGGCGCACAGGTCAGGTAGGCGGCGTCGTAAGGGCCGTGCTCGGGCCATCCCGCGTGGCCGTCGCCCACGCGGATCGAGATCGCGCCGTAGGAGAGCGACGCCAGCCGCTCGCGCGCCTCGCGGGCGAGGTCGGCGTGATACTCCACGCTGTAGACGTGCTCGGCGCCGACCACCTCGGCGGTGACGGCGGCGTGGTAGCCACAGCCGGTGCCGATCTCGAGGACCTCATCACCGGGTTCGAGCGCGAGCCGGTCGACCATCTCGGCGACCATGTGCGGGGCGCTGATGGTCTGGCCGCTGCCGATCGGGAGGGGCTGGTCGCGATACGCCTCTGACCGCCGGTCCTCGGGGACGAATTCGTGGCGGGGGACGGAGCGCATGGCGGCTGCGGTCGACGGCCGGTCGATGCGGCTCGAGAGCGAGTCGACCATTCGATTCCGGGCCGCTTCCGGAGCAGTGTCGTCGTCGGAGCGTCCCCAGCCGAACATGCCTACCAGGCTGACCACGCGTCGCTGTATTCGTCGACGCCGTAGACCCGTTTGACGTCCTTCGCGAGGGCGGCATCCCGGCGGCGGTCCAGCCGTCGATCGGGGTAGCCCTCGGCCCCGTCGCGGATGATGAGGCCCGTGATCCGGAACGTCTCGTCCCCGTGCTCCTCGGTCTCGCCGACGGTGAACTCGTGATCGCCGGGGACCCCGAGGTCGAGGCTCCGAGTCTCGTCGCCGGTGCCGTCGTTCGGGTGGACCGTCACGTTCACGCGCACGTTGTCGACCGCGCGCGTCCAAAACGTCTCGGTCTCCTCGACGGTGGCCGACTCCACCCGGGTTTCGGGCCCGGTCTGGATGTCGGTGACCCGGACGGCCATGATCGCCTCGTCGGTCTCGACCACGAACTCGTCGCCCACGGTGACCCGCTCGTCTCCCGGTGCCTCGACGGTCGTGGTGAGCGATTCGCCCTCCTGTGAGACGATCACCTTGCGGTCGACGGTGGCCTCGTTCGGCGGCGCCTCCTTGTGGACGCGGCCACAGTCGCTACAGCGGAGGGTGAGAAGGCCGCCACCCGACGAGAGCACCTCGTGGACGGTCCGCTCCTCGGGGGAACACGCGGGACAGGTGGTGGCGACCCGCTCGTGTTGGCTCATGGGTGCGGTAGACGGTCACGGCCTAAAAGCCCCCTGTGGTCTGCCCGTCTGGGTTCGCCGGCCGGTACCCGGCCCTGAACCGTTTTGAACGGTTTAAACGGCCGCGACGGTTGGCGGTCTTCAAGGCTTTCCCCGCCGTAATCGAGGACACCATGTCCACTTCAGCGATCCGCCCAGCCGTCCTCGCCCTCGTCGTGGTCCTTGCCGGGTGTTCGGGGTTTTCCGGCGGGCCAACGGCGAGCCCAACGGGGGCTACAGACGGGCCGACCGCCTCGACCCAACCCACCGATGGATCCGGCAGCACCGACGTCGGGACGGTCCGGTTTTACCTGAGCGATCAACCCTCGATCATCGACGAGTTCCGCCATCTCAACGCCACCATCACGCGCATCGGCTTCCACCGTGGCGGGGGGAACGGGAGCTGGATCGAGTTTCCCGTCAACGGGACGACCGTCGATCTGACGGCGCTCAAAGGGGCGAACGCGACGCTCATCGAGGAGTTCGACCTCCCGGCCGGCAATTACACGAAGGTGTTCGTCTACGTCGAGTCGGTCGACGGGACGCTGAAGACCGGAGATAACATGACCGTCAAGCTCCCGAGCGGGAAGCTCCAGCTCAACAAGGGGTTCCGGCTCGGCCCCAACGAATCGGTCGAGTTCGTCTACGACATCAGCGTCCACAAGGCCGGCCAGAGCGGGAAGTACATCCTCAAGCCCGTGATCGGCGAGTCAGGGACCGACGTTCCGATCGAGCCCGTCGACCGAGACAACGACCGGGATCGCGACCGGACGCGTCTCGAGGCAGCCGTCGTCGGGAACGTCACGGCCGGGCAACCGGTGACGGTCTCGGTGACACGGAACGGGTCGGCCGTCCCGAACGCCACCGTGTTCGTCGACGGCCAGCGGGTCGGTACGACGGACGCCCAGGGACGGATCGAGGTCGAGGTACCGGCTGACGCCGATGAGCTCACGGTGACGATCCGAGCCGGTGACGCTGAGACAGAACTCGAACTCGAGATCGACGGGGAGGACGAGGGTGGGCCGCCCGACGGGCAGGGCCAGGGGAACGGCGGCGGGAACTAGCCCCTCGGTAACTCGACCGGGTTCCCGTCGGCGTACACGGTCGGATCGGTGATGATACCGTCCAGGTGGAGCGGCGCCTCGGTATCGCCGCCGATCCCGGCGTCGTCCCCGATGGCGAGGTGGACCGTTCCGGCAGCCTTCTCGTCAAGGAGGACCGAGCCGACGAGTTCGGTGACGCCGACGTTGGTCCCGATGCCGAGCTCGGCAAGGTTGTACGCCGCCTGGCCGACCTCGTCGGCGGCCGCCTCGACCTGGTGGCGGATCTCGTCGTCGCCGATATCGACCACGTGGCCATCCACGACGGTGAATTCGATCGGGTCGTCCAGGAGGCCATGGGGCATCATCGTCCCGTCGACGATGTACGTGCCGTCGGCGGTTTCGGGACTGACGAACACCTCGCCGGCCGGCAGGTTCGAGAAATCGCCGGGGGCGTGGTTGATCCCGGTATCGTCCTTCCAATCGCGGTCCCCCGGGTTGATGGTGATGTCCGTCCCTGACTCGGTAGTGACGCGGAGCTCTTCGGCCCCATCGACCTGCGCCAACAGCGCGTCACACGCGTCGGAGATGGCGGAGTAGTCGGCGTCCAGCCCCTCGACCATGACGGCCTCGGTAATGCCGGGAAGCGTCGCTCCCCGAGCGCCGGCGTCGGTCGCCTCGCTTCGGGCGCGGGTATGGCTCAGGCTCTTCGTGGTTGGCGCGAGAAAGACGTCGGCAGACCGCATTGCGGCCGCCACAGGGGACGGTGGCTCCTCGCCGTGCTGATCGCCCGGCTGATAGGTCAGGAGGACTGCGTCGTCGGTGATGGCTGCCGCCGCCGAGTACAGCGCCCGGCCGATCGGCTCGCGCTCGTCGTCGGTGAAGACGACGCACGATTCGCCGGGGTGGAGGTTCATACACTGTTCGACGGCAGTGACAGCCGCCCCCTTGAGGCTCATGATACGGATGTGCCGCGTCGGGGGGATAGCGGTTTCCCTACCTCGAAACGGTTTTCCCCGCCCGCCGTGGACCCCCGCGTATGATTCGGGTCGCCGTCAACGGATACGGGACGATCGGGAAACGCGTGGCCGATGCGGTGGCGGCCCAGCCGGACATGACAGTCGCGGGGGTGGCCAAAACACGCCCCAATTTCGAGGCACGTCAGGCCGTCGAGAAGGGCTATCCGTTATATGCCGCGATCGAGGAGCGGGCCGACCGCTTCGAGGCCGAGGGGATCGCTCTCGACGGGCTGGTGGCCGAGCTCGTTGCGGATGCCGATGTGGTCGTGGACGCCACCCCCTCGGGCGTGGGTGCGGACAACAAGCCGCTCTACGAGGACCATGGCGTCCCAGCGCTGTTCCAGGGAGGTGAATCGGCCGATATCGCCGACGTGAGCTTCAACGCCCGGTCGAACTACGGTGCGGCCGTCGAGGCGGACGCCGTCCGCGTCGTCTCGTGTAACACCACGGGGCTCTCCCGGTTGATCGCCCCCCTGGAGGAAGCCTACGGGATCGATCGCGTCCGGGCCACCCTGGTCCGGCGGGGCGGCGATCCCACCCAGAGCGGCCGGGGCCCGATCAACGACATCCTGCCCGATCCGGTCACGCTCCCGTCGCATCACGGCCCGGACGTGAACTCGATCTACCCCGACCTCGATATCGACACGCTGGCGTTCAAGGTGCCGGCCACGCTCATGCACGTCCACGCCGTCAACGTCTCCCTTGGGGACACCCCGCGAGCCGACGCAGTCCGCGACCGGCTTGCTGCCGAATCGCGGCTCTACCTGATCCCGCCGTCGGCGGGGATCGACGGAACGGCCGCCCTCAAGGAGCAGATGCTCGACCGGGGTCGGCCCCGTGGCGACCTCTGGGAAAACGGCATCTGGAGCGAGTCCGTGACGGTCGAGGGCTCCGAGCTCTACCTGTTCCAGGCGATTCACCAGGAGTCGGACGTGGTCCCGGAGAACATCGACGCCATTCGTGCGGTCACGGACGCCAAACCGGCCGACGAGAGCATGGCCCTGACGGACGAGACCCTCGGGGTGGGTTTGTAGGTCCGAAGCCTTATTGACGGGCCTGGCCTAGCCGAGGACATGAGACGGGATCCGGATGACCCCTTCGACGACATCTTCCGCGAGCTGGAGCGGATGATGAACGACATGATGGGCAGCGGGGGTTCATCCTTCGATGCCGACGATATGACGAGCGATACGCACGTGGACATCCACGAGTATGACGAGGAGATCAAAGTCATCGCCGACCTTCCGGGGGTCACCAAGGACGATATCGATCTGCAGAGCGATGGCGAGGTGCTCTCGATCCGGGCGACCAGCGATACCCGCCAGTACGACGAGCGGATCCGGCTGCCGGTCCGGGTAGACGAGCACTCCGCGACGGCCAATTACAACAACGGGGTTCTCGAGATCACGTTCGAGCGCCTCGACGGTTCGGCCAACATCAACGTCGAGTAGCCACGGTCCGTTCGATCAGTTCGGCCAATCGCCTATAGAAATCCGACTCGTATTTCTCCCGCTCGTCGATGGTCGGCCGGGCGTTCGTCTCGCTGACGACCGCACGGTCGTCGGTCACCAGCAGGTCGACGCCGAGGAAATCGATGTCAAGGACCGCGGCCGTCTCCTCGGCGAGGGATCGGAGGTCGGGGCCGAGGTCGATCCCCACCGCCTCGGCGTCGCGGTGGACGTTGTGCTTCCAGCGACCGGCCTCCCGGAGGTCGGCGGGTAACCGCCGCTCGACAGCACCGGCGTACACGCCGTCGATCACCATCGCACGGTAGTCCCGTGCCTCCGGGAGATACTCCTGGACGATAAACGAGCGGTCGCCCGTCGCCGGGAACTCGTGGGCGAGATCGAGGTAGTCACACACCCCAAGGAACGAATCCAGGTCGTCAGCGCGAGCCACGCCCACGCCCCGGGTGGCGGAGTTCGGCTTGACGACGACCGGCGGGCCGACGGCGTCGAACGCTTCAGTCCGGTCGGCTTCTGGCGTCGGGTTGGACACCATGAACGATTTTGGGGTGGGGATCCCGGCCTTCGCCAAGGTGGCCAGCACGCCGGCCTTGTTCCGTGAGGTTAGGACGGCGTCACGGTCGTTCACCCAGGGTACGTCGAGGTGGGCGTCGACGACCGCCCCCTCCATCAGCCGGGAGGGGTAGACGAAGCCGACATCGAAGCCGTCGAACCCCGGTGCGTTTCGGAGCGGAAGGAGCCGGCCATCGGGTTGGATCGACCGGGCGGTGATCCCGTGGTCGGCCAGCGGCCCCTGGATCCGCTCGAAAGTCTCCGCACTGGTGGCGACCGCGAGCTCCATGGGGGCCGATACGTGGCGGGAGAGAAAACGGCTCGGGTCAGCCGACGCGCTGTCGGTTCCCGCAGACGGTGCATTCGTACATCTTGAGCATGACCGGGCCGTCGCTCACGGGCTCCCATCGGCTGTCCGAGCCGATCCAATCGCTGAGTTGACCACAACTCTCGCACTTCATGGTGTGTCAAACCTTGGCATGGTAAGGAATGACATACTCGATAATAAAGCTGTTCCCTCGATATCGAAGATGCGGAAGAAGGCGGCGGGTGGTTACGCGATGAGCTGTTCCTCGCCGCGGTCGACGACGATCCGACACGGTGGCGATATCTTGTTGTACGCGCGGCGGAGGGCGTCCTTGGCGACGGCCGCCTGATCCACGTCACACCAGATCGTAAAGACGCGGTCGCCTTTTCCGATGCGGGCGGCGGATCCGACGGGTTTCCCGAAAGACTGTCGCATTCCGTCGGAGACCCGGTCGGCCCCGGCCCCTGTCGCTTGCTTGTTCTCACGGAGGACGTGGTGGGGGAACTTCCGGAGGATCATTTTGTAGTTCCCCTCCCCGAGTGTCTTGATGAGGTGCCGGTTGGCGGACAGCCGGGCGGACTCGAGGGCGCCGTGTCTGAGCTGGCAGGTTTCCTCGACTTCGAGGCTGATCTGCACTGGGTAGTCGTCTGGGTCGGCGTCAAGGTCGCCCATGTTGTGCTGGGCGATCTTCGAGCCCGGGATCCCCGTGATGTACTCGCGTCGGGTGTAGGGCGGTTTGGTCACCTCCCGATACATGGAGGCTGGTTTGTCGGACATAGTTACTTGGTCAGAAGCAGGCCGAGGCCGCGAATAAACCCTTCGAACCGCTGTCAGGCGACCTCTAACCGCTCGACTCCGGTAATCTCGAACCGGGCCCCTCCGTCCGTCCCCTCGGTGGCGGCAACCGACCAGCCATGGGCGTCGGCGATCTCCTCCACGATCGCGAGCCCGAACCCGGTTCCGCCATCGGCGCCAGAATAGCCGGATTCGAAGACTTGCTCTCGATCCTCCGGCGGGATCCCTGGGCCGGAGTCCTCGACGTAGAAGCCGTTCCCCAGGGCGCCCACCTTGATCTGCACGGCATCGCCGCCG
>CAYOLR010000100.1:0-10025 GCA_964404815.1 uncultured Halobacteriales archaeon | reverse complement strand
ATCAGATCGGCGCGATAGCCTTCCTTGACCAACCCGACGTCGTCGAGGCCAAGCAGGTCGGCCGCGTTGACGGTTGCCGCCGCCAACGCCCCTTCGGGGTCGAGGCCGTACTCGACCATGTATTCGAGCTCCGTTGCGGCATCCGCCAGCTCGTTGAACGGCGTCCCCGCATCGGTCCCCATTGCGATCGGGACGCCGGCCTCGAGGGCCACCGACCAGGCGTCGTCGAAGGCCGCGGCAGCCTCGGCGCCTTTCTCCCTGGCGTAGTCAGGGATGCCGAGGTCCGGATCCGCTTCCGAGATGCCCCGAAGCGCGCTCGCCGTCGGGACCCAGTACGTCCCCCGATCGGCCATCAGCTCGGCCGCCTCGCGGTCCATGAACGTCCCGTGTTCGATGCTCGAGATGCCGGCCCGAACCGCGTTCTTGAGACCCTGGGTTCCGTGGGCGTGGGCGGCCGTCGGGACGGCTTTCGCCTCGGCGGCGGCCACCAGCGCGTCCAGCTCGGTTCGGTCGAGCTCTGGCAGGCCGGTCAGGGCCCCCTCGGTGAGGACGCCGCCCGTCGCCATACACTTGATCACGTCGGCCCCACGTTTGAGCTGTTCCCGGACGGCTTTCTTGACCTCGGCCGCCCCATCGGCCTCGCGACCGAACCAGTGGCCGTGGCCGCCCGTCATAACGATGTTCTGGCCACAGGCGATCACGCGCGGGCCCGCCAGCCGGTCCTCGTCCACCGCGCGGGCGGCCTCGATCGCTACGTCGGCCCCGCCCCCGAGATCCCGAACTGTCGTCACCCCGTTTTCGACAGCCGCCCGCAGGTTCGCCGCCGCGGTGTAGGTCAGCGCCGTCGGCGACTCCGTCGCGATCGTACTCGGATCCGGCCGGGCGTCCATCATCAGGTGGACGTGGGCGTCGATCAGCCCCGGTGCGATGTACCCGTCAACGTCGACGACTTCGTCGCCGTCGAGGTCGCGACCGACGTCGACGATGCGGCCGTTCTCGATTCCAACGTCCACCGATCTCGAGCCGTTGGCGTCAACGACGGTTCCGCCCTGGAGGATGCGCATGCGCCCGCTCCACGGCGCACGCCCATAACCGGTTCCATCGCGGCAGAGTGGAAAGAGCAAACACGGCCCGCCGACAACCGGCGGGCATGACGCTCCGCGACCTCTCGAACGCGGCGACGTTGGTAACGGGTGCGAGTTCCGGCATCGGCCGCGAGACCGCCTACGCACTGGCCCGCGAAGGGGCAAACGTCGCGTTAGCCGCCAGGAGTACGGATCGCCTGGAGGAGATCGCGAACACCATCGAGGTCGACTACGGGTCGGCGGCCGAGGTCATCCCCACCGACGTGACGGACGATACCGCCGTCGATGCGATGGTCGACGCGACGGTCGACGCCTTCGGCGGGCTGGATACGGTGGTGCTCAATGCGGGGGTCGGGACCGGGGGCGACGTCGAGAACCTCTCGACCGAGGACTACGAGTTCATGATGGACGTCAACTGCGACGGGATGTTTTACACGGCCCGTGCGGCCCTCCCCCACGTTCGGGCAAGCCGCGGACACCTCATCTTCATCGGGAGCTTTGCCGGCCAGTACGCCCGGCCGGGCAACCCCGTGTACGCGGCGACGAAGTGGTGGACCCGCGGGTTCGCGCTCAGCCTCTCCGCCCAGGTCGGCGACGATGACGTCGCCGTTACGACGGTCAATCCCTCCGAGGTCCGGACCGAATTCGGCGACACGCCGTTCAAGGATGCGTTCGACGAGGGCGAGGTCAGCGAACCCGAGGAAATCGCCGAGGCCGTCGTCTTCGCGGCCAAGCAAGACGATTCCATGGTGAGCGAACTCGACCTCTACCGCCGGGACAAGTTCACGGGGTTCTGATCGGCGCCCAGGACAATAGGTTACGAAATCGGTATGGCGTAACTATATATACTTACGTCAGGTAGTGATCCACATGGCGACCACCGTCGACCGTGTGGTCACCCGCTATCCGCACCAGCTCCGCTCACGAGCCGTGGTGAAGACCCTCCTCTACCGGGTGTTCATGCTCGGCCTCACCATCGCCGTCGTCTTCGGTTTTACCGGCAGTATCGGCGACGCCGTCAACATCGGCATCGTCACCAACCTAGCGAAGACGGGAACGTACTACGTCTACGAGCGGACGTGGGACCGGATCGCGTGGGGCGTTTGATTCAGGGCGCCAGCTTGTGCGGGTGTTGCTCCTCGAACTGCTCGAACGTGTAGGGCATCCACTCCTTGCATTCCTCGAGGACCCGTTTGGAGAGCTCGCGGATCTCCCACTGACTGTCCGCTTTCAGTCGCATGTTCATGAGATGCATGATCGCCCTGGCGTTCATGGTGAACGTCAGGTTGACCTTGGTCCCGATGGGGAGCAGCATCCGGGCGTCCTCCTTCGGCACGCCCGCCTCGACCATCTCGGAGTAGGCGTCCATACATCGCTGATAGATGTCGCGGGCCATCTCGTTGCGCTCCTCGGCCGAGAGGTCGATCTCCTCGACGCCCTCCCGGGAGACGACCTCCTCGGCCTCGAAGGTATCCGGGTAGGCGAACCGTTCCTCCAGGGCGTCCTCGTCAGAGAGGTCGACGTACCGGAGCGACATCACGTCGAAGCTGGCGTGGCGGTGGCGGGTGATCTGGGCCATACATGCCCGGCTAACCCCCTCGACGGCGAAGGTCGCCGTCGGGTGCTCGAACGGCCCGTAGTGGCCCGACCGGGTCAGGTGATCGATGAGCGTGTGCTTCTTCTCCTCGAGCGTGTCCCCTTCGACGGAGCGCATGACCTCCTCGAACGGCTTGTCGGACCCGACCCAATCGGCGGAGTAGTCCCCCCGTGCGGCCCGGCAGGCGACCTCCTCGGGGTTCGGCGTGGATTCGATGATCTCGACTCTCATAGGTGATCTCGCGAGCCCCCCGCTCGCTTGTATCGACCGGTCTGCCCCCGATCACTTATAGACAATCGCTCTCGGTCCCTCGGCGACAGCGACAGGCACAAACCGGTGCCAGGAGTACCGGGGCACGATGATCGAGAACCTGACGGCCGACCTCCAGGTGTTCACCTCGAACGCCTTCCTCGTGACCGGCGAGCGGCCGGTGCTCGTCGACACGGGCGCGAACTTCGACCTCGTCGCCACCCTCGAGGACCGCGGGGTTGACCCCGAAGCGGTGATCCTCACCCACACGCACGAGGACCACGTCGGGAACGTCGATGCCGTCACCGACGCCTATTCGATCGAGACCTGGGGCTACGACACCGACAACCCCCTCGTCGACAACCACATCGCCGACGAGGCGACCGTTCGGTTGGGCGACCACGAGTATCTCGCGCTCTATACGCCCGGCCACAAGAACGACCACCTCTGTTTCTACGCGCGCCAGCCGGGAATCCTGTTCACTGGTGATTTGATCTTCGAAAACGGGGCGTTCGGCCGCACCGACCTGCCGGAGGGCGATCGGGATCGCCTCATTCAGAGCATCGACCGGCTGCTCGGCGTCGTCGATGCCGACCTCGAGGAGTTTCATACCGGCCATGGGCCGTCCGTCACCGAGGAACCGTACAGCCACCTCGAGCTGGCGAGGCGCTACGCCGAGACCTTCTAACGGCCCTCAGACGAGGGCCTCGTACGCCGTGACGTACTGCTCGGCGATCGCGTCGGGATCGGCCCGCTCCCCACTCGTCAACGGCGGCAGTTCCACCGCCTCGAGCGGGTCGATGAGGTCGGTCACCTCGCCGACCCGTTCCTCCAGCGTGCCCTCGGCCGGGCTTCCAGACGTCACTTCGCAGGCGTTATCGAAGCGATCGCCGTCGTACACCCTGGCCCGCCCCGGCTGGACCGCGGCCACTCGATCCACCGCGAGGTCGCGTAGGGGTCGGGCAACGTCGCCGTAGGACTCGATGATCACCGGGTCCGTCCGCCTGATCCGATCCGTGATGGCGTCCAGCAGCGGGAGATACCGTTCCCGGGTAATCCGGTTCAGTTCGTCGAGCGTCTCGATGTGGATCGCCGTCTCGAGCGGGAGGTTGTCCCTGGCCGAGGGCGGGACGTCGGCGTTGGCGTTCACGACGTAGTCCTCGCCCGCCCGATCCAGGACGAAGGTCCGGTTGGCGGGCCCCAGAAACCGATCCCCGTCCGGTGCCGGTCGCCAGAGCCGGTGGATCGGGTTGATCGATTCGGGGCGGTCCTCACCGGCAGCGGCTCCGACCAGTCGTTTGGCGTCCTTACCGTACAACCGCCCCGCCTCGACGGCGGCCAGGTAGTCGTCGTGATCGAACCAGTAGTCGTTCCCGGCCCGCGGCTTGAACGCACGCGCACCGAGATACCTGGCGAGACCGACCGCGAAGGTCGTCTTGCCGGCATCCACCCGGTCGGCCCCGACCACGAGGAGCCTCATGGCTCCGTCTTCAGCCCGTAGAACCCCGGTTCGTCCTCGTCACGGGGGTCGGCCACGACCAGGTCGTCCGCGTTGGTCATGACCCACGGGATGGCCCAGTCGAGGAGGATGTCCTCGGTTTCGCGGTCGAGTTCGGCCTCCGGCTCGAGCCCCTGGAGGAGGCGGGCGATCTCGTAGACCGTATACATCGCGTCCGACTCGAGGAGCTCCGAGGGCGTGTAGAAGTCGCAGGGGTGGAGCTGGTCGAACGCGTCCTTCGGTTCGGGCATGGCCGAAGGTCCCGAGTCCGCGCAATAAACGCTGTCGACACGCGGCCGGGGTGGGGCACCGTAACGCTTACCCGGAATCACGGAGTCGACCTCCCATATTCATGGGGCTCAGTGTCGAACACCCGATCGCCGACGGGCCACCGGGTATACCAAAATGACGGCGATGTGGAACCCCGTCCTCGAGACGCTCTCGCGCGACCGGCTCCGCGACCTCCAGCTCCGGAAGTTCCGCGAGCAGTGCCACCACGTCTACGAGCATTCGCCCTTCTACCGACGGAAGTTCGACGACGCCGGGTTCCATCCGGACGACCTCGAGACATTGGCGGACGTTCGTACGGTCCCGATGACCACCAAGGAGGAGCTCCGCGACGCCCAGACCCGTGAGCCCTTTCCGTACGGCGAGCTGCTGGCGGCCGACCCCGAAGCCGTCAGCGAGTATCACCAAACGTCTGGGACGACCGGCCAGCCGGTCCGACAGGCCGACTCGTGGGCCGACTGGGAGTGGTGGGCCGAGAGCTGGTCGACGGTCCTCTGGGCCCAGGGCATCCGACCGGACGACCGGGTATTCTTCCCGTTCTCCTACAACGTGTTCGTGGCGTTCTGGGCCGCCCATTACGCCTGCGAGCGGATCGGGGCCGAGGTCGTCCCCGGCGGCAACCTCTCGTCGGCCCAACGCATCAGGAAGATGGACGAGCTCGATGCGACGGTCTTCATGGGAACGCCCACCTACGCCCTCCGGCTCGCCGAGGTCGCCCACGAGGAGGGCTTCGATCCCGAATCCATGGCCGTCGAGCGGATCGTCTGTGCCGGGGAACCCGGTGCGAGCGTGCCGGCCACGAAGGCCCGGATCGAGGAGGAGTGGGGCGCCGCGGTGTTCGATCACGCCGGGGCGACCGAGACCGGCGCCTGGGGCTTTACGGCCGAGGGCGTCGACGAGCTTGGCCTGTTTATCAACGAGGCGTTCTTCCTGGCGGAGGTCCTCGACGAGGACGGCGAGCCGGTCGCCGACGGCGAACGGGGTGAACTCGTGGTGACGCCGCTCGATCGGACCGCCCAGCCCTACATCCGGTTCCGGCTCCGCGACATCGTCGAGGTGGTGCCCTCGCCCGATCCCGAACGGACCTTCCGGTTCGCCAAGGGGGGAATCCTCGGCCGGACCGACGATCTCACGAAGGTCAACGGAGTTCTCCTGTCGCCGACCGCCATCGAGGACGTCGTCCGCGGCTATGCCGCGGTCACCGACGAGTACGAGGTCCGGATCGACCACCACCCCCAGAAGGACATCGACACGATCACGCTCGTCGTCGAAGCCGACCCGCGGGTGGGCGCCGAACCGGCCGACATCCGGAACGACCTCCGACACGATCTCAAACACCGCACGAAGCTGACGTTCGACATCGATATTCGCGATTACGAGGCGCTCGATCGTCCGGAACTCAAGGCCGACCGGGTGACGGACAACCGCTCGAGGCGGGGGACATAACGATGGTCTCAGACGACGACCTTACCGAGATCGCGGCGGAGATCGAAGCCATACGGGAGGCGACCGAACGGCTCCGGAAACTCGGTGAGAACACCGACATCCCCGCGATCGAACGGAACGCCGTCCGGTTGCAGGGAACGCTCCGGACACTGGAGATGGAGGTTCCGCCGGAGGTCTTCGAGGACTGAGCGTTCACCGTCTTCCATTGGGCCGGGAACGATAGAGACCGGATGCGTTATACGCCGGCCGGACCTCGCCGCGACCGACATGAGATTCATCAGGTTCGACGACGACCGTCTGGGACTGCTGACCGATGGCGGGACGGGCGTCATCGACCTCACCGATCGCCTCGGCCTCGAAACGGGCGATCCGTTACGCGAATACCTGGCGACCGATACCGACGCGTCGACCTACAGCGATGCCGTTCCGGACCTCGACAGCGCCGCCGTCAGGCTCGAGTCGCCCATCCGCCGCCCCGGCAAAGTCATCGCGGCGCCCCTCAACTACGAGGAACACGTCGCCGAAATGGAGGGGTTTGACATGGACATCAAGGAGGCGGGGTACTTCCTGAAGGCTCCGTCGAGCGTTGTCGGGCCGGCCGCTGCTGTAATGCTCCCGTTCTCCGATCGCCGCTGTGACTACGAGATCGAGCTGGCCTTCGTGATGGGCGACGACGTCAAGGACATCCAGAGCGACGACGTCTGGGAGCACATCTTCGGGTATACCATCCTCCTGGACATCAGCGTCCGGGGCGACCAGGACCGGTCAAACCGCAAGTCCTACGATACGTTCACCGTTATCGGGCCGGCCGTCGCCACGCCGGATGCGGTGGGCGACCCCCACGACCTCGACATGGAACTCGTCCTGAACGGCGAGCCCCGCCAACAAGCCAACACGGGGTCGATGATCTACAACTGCGCCGACATCGTCCAGTACGCCTCCATCGGGACCACCATCGAAGCCGGCGACGTCATCACCACCGGGACGCCCTCCGGCGTCGGCGAGCTTGGCGACGGCGACACCATCGTTGCCCGGATCGAGTCCATCGGCGAGATGACGATCCCAGTCGAGGAGCGCGACGTCACGTTCGAGGCGGTCGACGTCGACAAGGGCGGACTCGAATAGCCGGGGCCTCAATCCCCGTCGAGCAGAATCATCGCGTCGAGCGCGGTGACGCCGTCAGCGCCGGCCAGTAACGGGTTGATATCGATCTCGGCGATCGCGTCGTTTTCCACCAACAGGTCCCCAACCGCCACGACCGCCTCGGCCAACGCGCGTCGATCCACGGCGGGGCGGCCACGAAACCCGGTGAGCAGCGCCTGCGCCCGGAGATCCTCCACCATCGTCTCGGCCTCCAGGACGTCCAAGGGTGCCAAACGGTGGGCGACGTCATCCAACGCCTCCGCCGCAACTCCGCCAACCCCGAGCAGGACGGTCGGGCCAAACGACGGGTCCCGCGTCCCGCCCATGATGAGTTCCACGCCCTCGGTCGTCTCGACGGCCGACTCGACGAGAATTCGGCCCTCGAGACCGTCAGCCGCGAGCCCGTCGAGGATGGCCGTGGCCGCCGCACGGACCTCGGCCGTGGTATCGAGGTCGATCGCGACGCCCGCTCCATCCCGCCACTCGTTCTTGTGCGTGACCGCCGGTGTGGAAACTTTCACGGCGACGGGGTAGCCAAGCGCTGCGCCCGCATCGACGGCGGCCTCGGGGGAGGTGACGACACGTCGGTCCGGCGTGGCGATACCGATGGCCTCGATGACGGTTTTGGCCTCCGCCTCGGTGAGGGTTGTTCGGTCCTCGGCACGTGCCCTCGCCAGCGGATCGTTGCTCATCGATCCGGTCCTCCCGACCGCTCGTTCAGCCGGGCGTGTTCGACCATGGTGATCACCGTCGACGCCCCCCGCTCGGGCGTCCGTGTCGTCACGACTCCGGCCGCCTCCAGCCGGGTTACCGCATCGTCCACGCCCGGCGTCGGACCGTCGGTCGCCAGTACGACCGGAATCCCCGTCTCCTCCACGACCGTTCGCAAGGCATCCGTCGGATAGCCGATCGAGGGTTCGTAGAGCTGATAGACGAACAGGATGTCAACCCCAGGGTCCTCGGCGACGGTCGTGAGGATGTCGTCGAACGCGGGCGACGGTCGGCCCGTATCGACCGGGTTCTCCGCATAGGTAATCCCGTCGAGCAGTGACTCAAGCCGAGTACTGGTCTCGTCGTCGAACTCGGCGAGCGGCACGTCGGCGGCCTTGAGTCGGTCGGTCGCGATGATGCCGGGTCCGGCCTGCACGGTGACGACACCGACGGTCCGCCCTGTTGAACGTGGGGCCGCGGCGAGCGCCCGGGCGCCATCCAACAGCGCCGTCGTCGAGTCGACGGTCGGGACGCCGAACTGGCGGAATCCCGCCTCGTAGAGGGCCCAATCGCCGGTCAGTGCGCCGGTATGGGAGGCGGCGAACCCGTCGACGGCCGAGCGGCCGACGTTGTAGGCGACGATCGGCGTTTCGGCCGCTCGGCAGCGATCCAGCAGACCCCTGGCGTCGTCGGTCCCCTCGACGTGGAGGGCGATCGCATTCGTCCCGTGGTGGCGGTCGAAGTATTCGATCGCCTCCTCGAATCCCACGGACACACGGTTCCCAAGGCCGACCATCGCCGAGAGGCCGTAGCCCTCGGACTGGGCCTGAAAGCCGATGGCGTGGGCGACCCCGCCGCTCTGGGCGATGACCGCGACCGTTCCCGGATCAATCCGGTCGACCTCGCCAACGAAGGAACAGTAGAGTCCCTGGCCCGGGACGAGAAATCCGCTAGTGTTCGGTCCCAGGACGGCGATACCGTGCTCGTCCGCGAGGCGGGCGATCCGTTCCTGCCGGGCCGCCCCGTCCGCACCGGCTTCCGCGAACCCGCCGGCGTAGATCACGGCCGCGCCGAGGCCCGCCTCGCCACACTCGGCGATGACGTCCGGGACGACCGGCGGCGGAACGCCCACCAACGCCAGGTCGACCGGCCCCTCGATGTCGGCGACGGACCCGATGAACGGCTCGCCGAAGAGAGTCCCTTCGGCGGTCGGATTGACCGGATAGACCGGCCCGTCGAACGAAACGGCGTTGGCCATCGCGTCGTGACCGATTTTTCCCGCCGTCGTGGACGCGCCGATAACCGCGATTCCGTCGGGGTCGAAGAGCGCGGAGAGGGTCATTCGGGTGAATTCGAGAAGCGGTTGGACGGGCCCGGTTCCGAGTGTGCGCGCGAATCGCCGCTCAATCTGCGGCCGACGTCCGACCGGCCTCGAGGTAGGCGCGGCCCTCCTCGGTCTCCTCGAGAATGTCGTCGAAGATCTCGGCCTCGGTCTGGAACTTGTGCACGTCGTGGAGCATGGTGTTATGGAACTGCGAGATGAGGTCGCCGTGCTCCTTGAAGAACTCGTGGACCCAGCGTTCCATCTGGTCGTTCGACCGGAACTGGGCGACGAACTGCCAGTGATACTGGCTATCGGCATTGAAGAACATCAGCACGTGGGGGTCCTCCACCAGGTCCCAGTAACACTCCTCCCAGTGGTCGGCGAAGTTCGGGTAGTAGAAAGCCATCCGGAAGAGGTAGTGCTGGAAGATGCTCTGATCCGGGATCATGGTTTCCCGATAGAACCCCTCTTCGGCCATCTCCCGAAGGATCTCGTTGATGCGGTTGTGGGAGAGGTCGATCCCGTATTCTGTCTCCAGGATTTCGCTCAACTCCCGTGTGGAGGCGGTCGGGTTCGCGACCCGAACTTTCAGGATGACGATATCCCGGGGGGTGACCTCCTCGGGCGATGCGAGTGATGCCATTTGCGTGTGATAGCAAGTCGGACCGACATAGAAGTGCCGAT
>CAYOLR010000099.1:0-10120 GCA_964404815.1 uncultured Halobacteriales archaeon | reverse complement strand
ACGCTGAACGTGCCCGAAATCAGGACGAGCGATTTGAGCTTGTCCAGCCCCAACCGTCCCGAGTAGAATGCCCGAAGGTATTCCATCGCCTGGATCTCCGCCAGCCAGGTCCGTGGGAGGTCGACCTCGCGGACGCGGCCGCCCTGGACCCGACAGCCGTTGACGATCCGGACGGTGCCGCCACAGGCGATGGTTTCGTCGGGGTGTTCCCGGAAGGGGCGGAGCACCTGCCGGAGCCCGTCCTGATCGAGGATAGAGTCGGCGTCGATGGTGCAGAAATACGACTGGTCGGTCAACCACAGTCCGGCGTTGAGCGCGTCGCTTTTGCCGCCGTTGTCCTTGTCGATAACGGTGAGAGCCTCGGCGTCCGGTGCGCGGTAGACGCTTCGGATCGATTCGGTCGGGATGTCGAGCGGGGGCTCGGCGTCGATTTCGATCAGATCGAAGGCGGCATGGAGCCGTGCCAACGTCTCATCGGTCGAGCCGTCGTTGATCACGACGATCTCCTTGTCGGGGTAGTTGACCGTCAACAGCGACTCGACGGTGTCGACGATGACGGGGGCCTCGTTGTAGGCCGGCACGAGCACGGCGATGTCGGGGAGGAACTCCGAGTCAAATTGAGACTCGACTACCTCGGCCGTATGTTCCCGGAGGTCGTCCTTGAGGTGGAACAGGGCGGCGACGTGAATGACGAGGTAGGTGGCGTTGACGACGAGGTAATAGGCGAGTGCGAACAGGCCCGAGCCGTAGAAAAGCCAGCGGAGCCATTCGACCATCAGGCGACCTCCATCGCCTCGGCGCTGGCCCGGACCCACCGCCAGGTGTCGGCGAGGACATCGGTCGTCGGTTCGAGCTGTGGTCGATGGGGGTAGAGAGCGTTCGCCCCGTGCAACCGGGCCCGGTCGTGTCGCTCTGCGGTAAGGGCGGCCGAGAGAATTTCGACGGCAACGTCATCGCCCCACGCCCCGAGGAGTTCGTAAGTGGCCTGGCGAATGCGGGGGGCGGGATCGTCGAGCAGTCGATCAATCTCGAGCTTCCGGCGAAGGTCGGTCCGCCAGCCGTACGGTTCGAGGGCGGTGATCGCCGCCACGCGGAGGTCGACGGTGTCCTGGAAGACGAAGCCAGATCCCGGGATGGCGATGTCGATCACCCAGGCCAGCGGCTCGTCGATGGTCTGGGGGAAGCCGTGGCCGATCACGGTCAGGACCTGGATGAGCAGTTGGCGGGACCAGTCATGATGGGTGTCCGCGGCGTAGGTCAAGACCAGGGTCGGCTCGCGATGGCACAGCTCGAGCAGGACGTCCATGCCGCGCTGGGAGAGGGGCTCGCCCGTGGATAGGAGGAACTCGAGCAGCCGTTCCACATCAGGGTCGGGCTGTTCGAGGAGAGTCTCCGTGGCCGCGACGCGGCTGGTCATCGGCCGATCGCAGTGCTCGAGCAATTCATCGGCGTCGACCGGGGCGCCGAGGACGGTCAAAAAGTGGAGAGCGGCGCGCTGTTGTGGCGGTGTGCCGGTTCTAACGCGCTTTCGGGCCCGATCGTCGAGGTCGAGCGTGAGGGCGATGTTTGCGAGTCGGTCACGGGCGTCGCCCCTGAGCAACCGGAGGTGGGTATGGAGCACCTCCATCAGCACGGTCCGTTCGACCGCCTCGAGGTCGCGGGTGTCCCAGTCGGGGCCCTTGCCGGCGATGGTCGCGAGCACCTCGTCCTTGAGGCGGTCCCGGACGGTGGCGCGAGATTTGTCGCGACGGGCCGCGATGACAGAGCGCCCAACGGTGAGGACCGCCGTGGTGACGAGGAGGGCCAGCAGGCCGACGCCCAGCCAGACGGTCGCGGTAGAGACGGTGATAGCCATGCGGTTCAGGCCTCCAATGTTCGATCGATTCGTGCCGCCAGCTCTTCGAGGGAAAACGGCTTTTTGAGGAAGTCCGTCGCTCCGCGGTCGAGGGCGGCGACGACCTCGTCCTCCTGGTCCACAGAGGTGAGCATGATGACGGGGATGTCGGCAAAGCGCGGGTCGGCCTTCAGGCGGTCGAGAAGGTCGAGGCCGTTGAGGCCGGGCATCATGATGTCGAGGGTGATGAGATCGGGGGTTGGATGATCGTCGGCTTTGAGGATCGACCAGCATTCCTCGGCGTCGGCCGCGACGGTGACGTGGTAGTCGTCGCCGAGTTGGTACTGCACGAGTTCGCGGACGGCCTCGTTATCGTCGACCACGAGGATTTCGCGGTTTGCCCAAAGGCGGCGTAAGTCGTCGTCCTCCTCGGCGGCGTCCATAAGGGATCGATAGGCTTAGACTAGTCTGGTTTCCGAGCCGGTGATAAGCGTTGAGGTTACCGTATTGATATTGATAATCGATCACACGCCACGGACCGCCGGTTGGTCGGGACTGGCTGGTCCGCTCATGGGAGGCCCGTCACGCTGTTGTTCGACCGTGAGGGATTAGTTATTCGGCTCAGGTGAGGGGGCGATCGACAGGCCATGATGGGTATATGAGGGGTCCGACGAGTTGCGTGGCCCCGGACACCCGCCTCATCGAGTGGATGACGGGTGGCAAGGGGGTAATGGCCATGGGACTGCACATGAGTTCCGGGCCGGTCGGGTCGAACGGGCTGTCGCTCTGGCTCGGCTGTCCCCCTGGTCCGGCGGATAATCACCGAATAAACAGTTATCAGAAATGAGAACGTTTTGTGGGCGCCGCCTCGTCGGCTCATCGTCTCGGTGGGATGGCCGGCCGCCGTCGACGCCATTCGATCGTTCACACCGGGATGAACAGACAAAACGGTCGACCCTTTATAAGGGGTCTCCTGGGCAATACGTTATTGATGCGAGCCGGGTTAACCGTCGTTGCCGTCGTGATCCTCCTCGTTACCGCCTACGGGATGGGTGGCACCGCCGTGGCTACCGCAATGGCCGGTGACGGTGGTGGAACGGTCGCGATGGCGGGCACACCGGACCCCTCGAACACTTCGAACGTCTCCTTCGGCATCCAGTTCGCCGCGTTCATGCAAGCGACCGCCGCCCAGACCAGCGATACGGTCGAGACTGGCATGGGGGTGGCGACGGCTGCGAACGCCTCGGCAAACCGTTCGCAGGAGGCCCTCGCCGAGCAAAACCGCCAGCGATTGGAACGCCGGATCGAGGAGCTCGAAGCCGACAAACGTGCGGTCGTCGCGGCCTATGAGAACGGCTCGATTTCGCGCGTGACCTATCAGGCCCGGCTCGGCCGGTTGGTCGGCCGGTTGACGGCGCTCGAGAACCGGATTCGCAGCGGGCCGCCCGGTTTGAACCGAAGTAATACCCGGTCGTTGCGCCAACGGATGGCCGATGTCGCGGGCGGGGACGTTGGCCGCGTCGCCAACGGGTTGCGGGGCCAAGCCGGTCCGCCGGACTGGCTTGGAACGGATGGGAGCGGTGGCCCACCATCGGATACCGGTCCCAATAACCCCGGGCCACCGACGAATGCCAGTGAACCCGGGGGTGCCGGGAACGGTAACGGGACATCGGATGGCGGGACCAATGGTAAGTCTCCGGATACGGGCAACGATACCGATCCCCCGGCTCACAACGAAACCGACCAGGGCCAGGGGAAGGGCCAAGGGAACTGAGGGGTCGTGCCGTGACGGGGCGTCACACGGTTGTCTGACTGACATTAATTTAGGTGCTCTTTGAGGGATCCGTATGGCGAAATCCACGGCCGCTGGAAACGAGCAGTCGTTTCCCAATGCAGAGGACATTGAGCAGTCGGCCGCGGAGGAGGACTTCGATGTTCGTGACGAACAGATCGCTCACCTAAAGCGGATTCTGGAGCTGCAGATCGACGGAAGCCGCCACATGTACGAGGACGCCCTTCGATTGCTATTCATCAATGTCCTCGCGATCGGGGTGCTCCTCGCGGCTGCGATGGTATCGGTCGGGGTCGAAGGGTTCGGCGTGATCGGACCGAGCGAACAGATTAGCGTCGTGCTGTTGGCCTTCGGGATGGGGGGATTGTTCGTGTCGATGGCGTATGCGACGAAAGCATACTTGGCGGATATCGCTGACTATGCGAGTATCGTCTCGGCGGAGTCTCGCGAGGAGTTCAGATCTCAGTACCTGGCCCGGAACCTGAAGATCGTCCGGCAGAACGCCACCGTCATGGAGGAGGAAATCGGATCGATCCGGAACTCGATTCTCGGCCTGGTGTTGGGACTCAGCGGATTGGTGTTGGGGTTTGCGTTCCAGGTCGTCCCGGTCGACACGTGGGTTCAGATGGCCATCAGCATTGTGACGTTATTGGTCATTGGGTATCTCGTGAACAACGTGATGGGCGTTGGCTACCTGGAAGCCGGGAAGGATCGGTTCGTCCGGTAGGCGGGGCGATCTGTTATCACCCGTGATAGTTGACGCGGAACACCTAAGGAACCGTGACTGTCGGTGGACGTATGGATGGGCTGGCTCGACTGGCGGCGCCGCCCCGAACGTGACCACCGATGACTTCTACCGAAGCCCGCAGTTCGACCGGCGTCGACGGATTGGATGAGATCCTCCACGGGGGGCTCCTCCCGAGGACCAGCACGCTCCTCCGCGGGCCGCCTGGAGCCGGCAAGACGACGTTCGGGCTCCATTTCCTGACCGCGGGGGTCGAGCGGGACGAGACGGTGTTGTACATCAATCTGGGCGAACCGGCGGCGTACCTTCGCCGCGCAACCGACCGGGTCGGACCCGGTGCGGATGGGATCTCGTTTCTCGAACTCGGCCCGGCCGAGCGTGACTTCGACGAAGCGGCGTCGTATTCGCTGTTCTCTGCCGCCGAGGTCGAACAAACCCCCATTGTCGAAGAGATCCGGTCGAGCGTGACTGAACTGGCACCCGACAGGGTCCTCCTCGATCCGATCACCCAGTTTCGGTATCTCGCGGGCGACGAATATCAGTTCCGTAAACAGGTTCTGAGCTTCCTTGACTTCCTCCGAGCGGCCGACGCCACCGTCTTCCTGACCTCCCAGACCGCCGGGTCGATGCCCGACGACGACCTCCAGTTCCTCACTGATGCAGTCCTAACCCTACACCGTAACGAGGACTGGCGGGCGGTCGAGGTCTCGAAGTTCCGTGGGTCCGATTTCGTCCGCGGCCAGCACGCATACGAGATCGATGCGGCGGGCATCGAGGTGTTCCCGCGTCTGCAGCCAGCAACGATGACCACTGAGTTCACCGGTTCGCTGCTTCCTTCGGGTGTTACGGCGCTCGATGAGATGCTTCACGGGGGTATCGATGTCGGGACGGTGACCTATCTTACGGGCCCGACCGGGGTCGGAAAGACCACGTTGGGCGTGCAATTCCTGAAGGCAGCGGCCGAGGAGGGCCGCAGTTCCGTGATGTTTGCCTTCGAAGAGGCCCCCTCGACGGTGATTCACCGCGCCGAGTCGATCGATATTCCGATCACCGAGATGCTTGAGCGGGGCACGCTGGCGATCGAGGAACTCGCCCCGAAGGAAATGACCGTCGATGCGTTCACCCATCGCCTCCGGCGGGCGGTTGAGGACGATGGCGCCGAGTTGGTAATGATCGACGGCATCACCGGGTTTCGGCAGGGGTTGCGCGGTCTGGAGGGGGATCCCACTCGTGACCTCGTCGCGATCGGTCGCTACCTCAGAAACCACGGTGTGACGGCGCTCTTTGCAAATGAAGTCCACGACATCACGGGCCGGTTCAAAACGACCGAGGAGCACAGCAGCAACCTCGCGGACACCGTGATCTTCCTCCGGCACGTCGAGTTCAAAGGAAAGATGCGGAAAGTGATCGGGGTACTCAAGAAACGGGCCAGCGATTTCCAACCGGAACTGAGAGAACTCGAGATAACCGAAGACGGCCTGACGGTCGGTAACCAACTCTCTCAACTCAGGGGAATCGTGACGGGAACCCCCGAATGGACGAAAGACGAGGTTGATCAGTCCCGTGTCGAGACTGACTGACCCGTCGTTGGCTGACGAATCGTCCCCGGATCGGATCCTCCCGCTCGTCGAGGAGCCGGGGAATCGACGCCGGCTCGAGTCGTGGATTCGTGAACAAGAGGGCTATCGCCTCGTGGAAGGATCACTGTCCTTGGAGACGGCCGAGTTCGACCTCTGCGTCCTCGATGTGCAGGCGTTCCGGAAGCATCGGACGGAACTGGAGCGTCGCAAGCGAACCGCCGAACCGGTCACGTTGCCCTACCTGCTCCTCCTACCCGAGTCGGCTGATTCATCGCCTCGGCGAGACGAGGGCCGGTTGTCGAACGATGGCCTTTGGACGACGATCGACGATGTCGTAACCGTCCCGATCACCCAGGCCGAACTCGAATGGCGGGTCCGATCGCTCCTTCGGCTCCGTCGCCAGTCGCTAGATCTCTACGAGCATGGCCAGGCCATGCGGGAAAACGAAAAGCGCCTCCAAGCGGTCATCGAGGCCTCCCCGGATGCGATCATCGTCGTCGATCCGACCGGCCGGGTCGAACAGTGGAATTCGGCGGCGGAGGCGATGTTCGGTTGGTCCCGTGAAGCGGTCCTTGGGAAACCGAATCCGATCATTCCAGATCATAAGTCAACCGAATTCGAGACGTGGGTCGGGGATATCCTCGACGGCGAGGCGAAGTCCGGTCTCAGGACCACGCGGCGGACGAAATCCGGCGAGTTACTCGACGTCCGGCTCTCCACCGCCCCCGTACGGGATGCCAACGACGAACCGGTTGGCGCGATGGCGATCATCGAGGACGTGTCCGACCAGATCGACCGCGAACGCGATCTCCGGCAGTTCCGGCAGGCCATCGAGGCGACGACCCACGCGGTGTATATCACCGACACCTCGGGCGTCATCCAGTACGTCAATCCGGCCTTCGAAACGATCACCGGGTATGCGGCCGAGGAGGCCGTTGGCGAGACCCCCGACCTCCTGTCTTCCGGGACCCGGGACGCGTCGTACTATGCGGACCTCTGGGAGACCGTGCTAGGAGGCGAGCCGTGGCACGAGGAGATCATCAACCGCCGCAAGGACGGAGAGGAGTATCTCGCCGATCAGACTATCTCCCCGATTACCGACGACGACGGAGCGATCGAGGCCCTGGTTGCGATCCAGCAAGACATCACCGATCGCAAACGCCGGGACGAGCGGTTCAGAGCATTCATCGAGAACTCCTCCGACGTTATCACCGTCATCGACGAGATGGGCACCGTCCTCTACGAGAGCCCGTCGATCGAGCAAGTGCTCGGGTACGCCCCCGAGGAGCTCGTGGGGGAACCGGCGTTTGACATCGTCCACGACGACGATGTTGAATCCGTCGTTAGCGCGTTCGAGGAGCTTATCGAGGAGGCGCCCGGGGCCACCGTGACAGTTCAGTACCGGGCTCGGCACAAGGACGGGTCGTGGCGGTGGGCCGAGTCGATTGCGACGAAGCGGACCGACATGCTGAGTGGGATGTTTGTCATCAATACGCGTGACGTCACGGAACGCGTGGATCGGCAACGTGAACTTGAGGAGGCCCAACGGACCCGCTCGCTCGCGTTGCAGGCCGCCAACGCCGGGATTTGGGAGTGGGATCCGGCGACGGACGAGGTGACCTGGCACGCCTCCTGCGAACGGTTATTCGGGGTGGAACCCGGCTCGTTCGAAGGAACCTACCCGGCGTTCGCCGAGCGCGTCCACCCCGATGACCGTTCGGAACTCGAGACGGCGCTCGAGGGCATTCGGGAGGGTCGAGAAACGTTTCAGGCGACGTTTCGCATAATCCGGGACGACGGCGTGGAACGCTGGGTCGATTCCCGGGGGGAGACGGTATCGAACGGTGACGGTCAGGAGACCCGCGTCCTGGGGGTACTGATCGACGTTACCGAGAGCCAGGAGCGGATTCAGCAGCTCCGGGTCCTCGATCGGGTGCTGCGGCATAACCTCCGAAACGACATGAACGTTATCACCGGCTACGCCGAATCGGTCGAGTCGGATGTCGAGGGGGCGGCGGCCGAAAACCTCGACCGGTTACGGCGACAGGCGGATTCGCTGATGCAAACGATGGAGAAGGGACGGTTAGTCACGAACGTGCTCGCCGAGGAGTCGACCGCCGGGGAGGTTCGGCTCGACCGCCTGGTTGGCGGCGTTGCTGACCGCCTCACGGTGGACTACCCCGATGCCGAGATCGACGTCCAGGTACCGGATGGTGCCACCGCGGTGGTCGGACCCAACTTTGATCACGCGGTCGAGGAACTCATCGTCAACGCGATCGTGCATAATGATCGGAGCACCCCCGAGGTGACGGTAACTGCCTCGACCGTGGACGACCAAATCGAGCTCGCCATCGCGGATAACGGGCCGGGGATTCCGGAGATGGAGCGGTCGGTCGTAATGGGTGAGCGGTCGGTCGAGCCACTGTTTCACGGCAGCGGATTGGGTCTCTGGTTGGTCTCGTGGATCGTCCGCCACTCGGAGGGGACCCTGGAGTTCGCGGAGAACGACCCTCGCGGGAGTATCGTTACTATCCGGGTCAAAGCGGACGGCGAAAAGCCGGGCGGTGCAGAGACATGACGGCCGATACGTCCATCATTCTCGTGGTTGAGGACGAACGGAATCTCCTCGAGCTCTTCGCCCAGTGGTTGGAAGGGGAGTACGAGGTTCGGACGGCCACGGACGGAGAGACCGGCATGGCCCAGCTCGAACCGGCCGTCGATGCGATCCTGTTGGATCGCCGGTTGCCGGGGGTGTCGGGCGACCGACTGGTGGATCGGATGCGAGCGGAGGTGGACTATCCGATCGGATTGATTTCGGCGGTCGAGCCCGATTTCGATCTGTTGACTGTGGCTTTCGACGGGCATCTCACGAAACCGGTGGCGGTTGACGAGTTTCGGTCGCTCGTGCAGAGACTTCTAAAGGTCGCGGGGTTGGCGCCAGAAGTCCGCGATTACTATCGGCTGCTTATCAAACGGTCGGTCCTGGAGGCGAACAAGCCCTACGCCGAGTTGGACGGACATCCACGGTATCGGGCGATTGTAGACGAACTCGAGGCGGTCGAGGACGGGCTCGAGGCGGCTCAGATCGAAACTGCCCGCTCGCTCGTTGGGTGAGTGCCCAATCTATGTGGGTAGGGCTGTGCCGGGCGGCCCAATCATTTGGGGTCTACAGCCTTCCCCCTGGGATGGTATTGTTCATGTGTGAAACGAGCGGCCCTGATCGTCGTCGTGGCGATCGCCCTGCTGGGCGTGCAGGCGTCGAGCGCCGTCTCCGTCGGTGGCGAGACCGACGCGATGCGGGTCACTGGGGCGGAAGGTCCGCTCGTCTTGGAGGCCGGTGATGTTCACGGGATTTCGGCGGCCGAGGACGAGCTCCTGATCGATACGGCGCGCGGCAGTGCGGGCGGCGTCGCGCCTGACGCCCGGTACGTCTACGGCGATGTCGCCGATCCGACCGGGCAGCCGGCCTTCACACTGACCAACACGGACGATGCGGAACACCGATTAACGCTCGCGTTTACCGGCAGTGATGCGGAGGATGCCGACGCGAACGTGCGGTTCCAGCTCTACGATGCTGACGGCCGTCACCTGGTGACCGTGAGCGAGGAATCCGGATCCGTGGGTATCGACCTGGCGGCCCACGAGCGCGTTTTCGTCGTCGTGGTGATCGACACCCACGGGCTAACGCCGGCCAGTGATCTGTCCGGGTCGCTGACGATGACCATGGCCTGACGGCTGGCGACCGGGAGCGGGAAGGACGGTCGCGATTCGACGGGCTTTTGCTGTGTACCTCGACCGGTAGTCGACTCCGAATCTTCGGCTCGGCAAGGATAGGGTTCTCCTGATCACCGATTGTTTTCGTGGCCCTCGGGCGGGCCCAGTATGGGACACCCTGTATTGTGTCGCGATTGCAGCGCGTGCAACTGGGTATATATACGAATTCTCTGACCGGACGACCGCTGAGGGGTATATAAGGTGACGGCGGGCGTTGACTGAATCGGTATGACTGCTCGATCGACATCGACCGAACCGGGCTCCGGACGGACCGAGGGGAAGGTCTTCCCGGCGGACCGTTATCCGTCCGATCCACGGCGAACGGCGGAGCGTTGTCCGCACTGTGAGGCCGGCTACGTGTTTTACGACGAGGAGCGGGAGCTCGAACCGACCTG
>CAYOLR010000098.1:0-10121 GCA_964404815.1 uncultured Halobacteriales archaeon | reverse complement strand
GTCGAGGAGGCGGTCGTTGGGGACGACGATGACCGTGTCTGAGACGTCACGGAGCCGTTCGAGGCCGGCTTCGGCGTTCGTCCGGCGGACCTCGCCCTCGGCCGTGAAGGGGGTGGTCACGATCGAGATGGTGAGGGCGCCCGTCTCCCGGGCCGCCTTCGCGACGACGGGGGCGGCGCCCGTTCCCGTGCCGCCGCCGAGGCCCGCGGTGACGAAGACCATATCGGAGCCTTCGAGCGCCTCGTAGATCTCGTCCTGGCTCTCGAGGGCGGCCTCCTCGCCGACCTGGGGGAGCGAGCCGGCACCGCGGCCTTGGGTCTTCTGCTGGCCCATGAGGATCTTGGTATCGGCGTTGACCTCGACGAGGTGTTGGACGTCGGTGTTCGCGGCGACGAGCTTGGCGCCATGGATCCCTTCCTCGAACATGCGGTTGACGGTGTTGCCGCCACCGCCACCGCAGCCCACCACGGTGATATTGGTCTCCAGCTCCTCGAGTACGTCGTACAACTCCTCGTCGGTCATCGTCCCGGACGGGTTCACCTCGGGTGACGCCGGTTCCGACTCCGACTCGGATTCCGGCGGTGACTCGGCCTCCCCTTCGGCCTCGTCGATCGCGTCCTCGACTATCGAATCCATTAACGATCCGTTACAAACGAGGTCTCATTAGCGTTCCCCCTTTCGTCGGACGATCGTCAGACGGAAAACGCGCCTTACAGCCGGTAGCGGCGCTCACGCTCGACGTGCACCATTTCGGGCGTGACGGTTTCGCCGTCGATCTCGACGGACTGGCCGCCGGTCAACTTCCCGAAGGCCGGCCCTTCCGGGACGCCGAGCTCCCGGGCCCGATCCGGGTCGAACGCGGTCTCCTCGACGAGCAGCCCCTCGTCGGTTCGCTCCACCGACTCGGACCCCCTTCGGAGGACGTCGGCCAGGGCATCGATCAGGATCGATTTGGCCGACTCGTCCGGCAGGGCGATCCGCCCGCTGACACGGTTCCCGTTCTCGACCGTCTCGAAGGCCACCGAATTGGTGGCGATCGCCTCCACCGTCGCTTCGGGGTCGATGCCGTGGAGGTCGGCGAGCAGGTCCGCCGGCGGCTGGTAAATGACGATCTCCGCCGGGTCTGCCGTGTGTGTTCCGAAGCGGAGGCCGTCGGCGACGGGCTCGAGTTCGCGTTCCAACCGATCGACCAGGTCGAGCGGGATCGACTCGGTTTCCCTGAGCCAGGTCTCCGAGACGACGCGGTGACCGAGGTCCTCGATCGTCTCGACCAATGCGGGCCGGTCACCCTCGATCACGGCAAGGGTTCCGTGGCTGCGATCGAAGGCCTGTTCGATCACCCCCCTCCTGTCCTCGCCGGGCTCGTCGAGGCTCCAGTCAGCTAGCACGTGTCCGACGCGCCAGTCGGTCTCGCTGATGATCCGCTCGAACCGGGGGGCGTAGTGGCCACCACCGAAGCCGACGAACGTCCGATCGGTCGGCCCCCGGGGTTCGAGTCGCAGGATCGCGGTCGCGACCGCCCTGGCGGCATCCCCATCCCGCCACTGCGGCTCGGCCGATCCCACCTCGACGAACATCGAGGGGACGTCGATGTCGGTCGGTCCGTGGTGGGTACATTCGATCCCGACCGCATAGCCGTCAGGGGCGCCCCGGCGAAGCGATCGGTAGACCTGCGCGAGGCCCGACGGCCAGGCTTGTGCCAAGGTTCCAGGGTTGCCGCCGAAGTCCGCAGCCCCGACGTTGCCCGTAAAGTGGGCCGTCAGGAGCGGACCGGTTTCCCCGGAATGCCGTGAAGCGAACACGAGGGCCTCCAGGTCGGCGAACGGGTGGGTAACGTCGTCGAGCTCGATATGGAGTCCCTCGAACGTCCTGAGTTCGAACCGATCGGTCCGACGGACGGTGCCACCCCCGTCGGCCGGCGCGACACCGTGATCCTCGGTTGTGGTCCAATCCGCCCGTTCGAGCAGGTGATCGCCGATGTGGACCGATGCCTCATCCGCCTCGCTCACGACGATCCCGATCACACACAGAGGTGGTCGAGCGGCCCGCTAAAGGGCGTCGATCACGAGTAGAATCCCTTAATTGTCTCCTCGTGAAGCTTCCAACAATGCCTGTCGCAGCGTCGGTCCTCTCGGGGACCGTCGGGCACACGGTTCTCCTTATCGGGTCCTTTCTGCTCTTGCTTGTCGGGGCGGAAATCTTCACGAACGGCATCGAATGGCTCGGCCACCGGCTCGGTGTCTCCGAGAGTGCCACCGGGAGCATCCTCGCGGCCGTTGGGACGGCCCTCCCGGAAACCATGATCCCCGTCATTGCGATCTATCAGCAACAGGCGGGGGGTGGGACGGCGGCCGACGAGGTCGGCGTCGGGGCCATCCTCGGCGCGCCGTTCATGCTGGCGACGATTGCGATGTTCCTCGTCGGCTCCAGCGTGCTCTACTTCCGTAACCGCCGGGTGTACGGCCCGGAGATGCACTTCAACGCCAAATCCACCCGGCGCGACATCGGCTTCTTCCTCGTCGGGTATTCACTCGCCTTCCTCGCCGCGCTCGTCCCGTGGCGATCCGTCGCGATCGCTATCGGCATCACTCTCGTGCTGTTGTACCTCGGCTACCTGGTCCTCTCGCTCAAGAGCGGCGAGCTCATTGAGGTCCAGGGCCTTGACGAACTTCACCTCGGGCTCATGATCTATAACGTCCTGACGCGGGTCCCCGGACCGTTCCCCAACCGGGAGCACGGCAAGGACCCGAACCGGCTGCTGGTCCTGCTGCAGACGGTTATCGCGCTCGGCATCATCATCGGCGGTGCCCATCTCTTCGTCTCGGAAGTGCAGTGGGCCTCCGAAGAAGTCCTCGGCATCCCGGCGGCGGTCGTGGCACTCCTGTTGGCGCCGCTCGCCACCGAGCTCCCCGAGAAGTTCAATAGTGTGCTCTGGATCTCACGGGACAAGGACACGCTCGCCCTCGGGAACATCACCGGGGCCATGGCCTTCCAGGGGACGCTGCCAGTGACCCTCGGCATCCTCTTCACGTCGTGGAACCTCTCGCTCGAATGGGGGACGACAGGGTTTCTCAACGGGTTCTCGGCCATCCTGGCAATCGCCAGCGGCCTCATCCTCTACTTCCGGGCACGCGGGGCGGGCGGGGGGAACATGCACCCCCGACCCTTCCTCATCGGCGGGGCGTTCTACGCCCTGTTCGTACTCGTGTTGATCTACCACGTCCTCGTATACGACCTCGCAGTGACCACACACTGATGACCCCCCGGGGCACAGGCAAGCCATGGACGTGTTCGGGCTGATCGGCAATCCCGTCGGGCATTCCCTCTCGCCGCCAATGCACGAGGCGGCCTATCAGGCGACGGGACTCGACGCGCGATATGTGACTTTCGAGCCGGCCGAGGCGGCCCTGGACGCCGCCCTTGAAGGGGCCGCTGCGCTCGGTATCGTGGGCCTCAACGTGACCATCCCGTTCAAGGAGGCGGTGGTGGGTCACGTCGAGCCGACCGATCTCGCCGCCGACATCGGTGCGGTCAATACGATCGACTTCTCGTCGTCACCCCCGATCGGGTACAACACGGACGCCAGCGGGGCCGTCCGGGCCCTCAAGCGCCACGACGTCAGGATCGAGGGGCAAACGGCGGTCGTCGTCGGTGCGGGCGGTGCGGGCCGGGCGATCGCGTTCGCCCTCGCCGACGAATGGGCCCGGGTCCGGATCGCCAACCGGACGGTCGACCGCGCCGAGGTGCTGGCCGGCTCGATCGAAGGCGCGACCGCCCACGGTTTGGATGCGCTCCCCAGCCTCCTTGCCGAGGCCGATCTCCTCGTCAACGCCACTTCCGTTGGAATGGAGGAGAACCGGTCGCCGGTTCCGGCGGATGCCCTCCATTCGGAACTGACCGTGATGGACGCGGTCTATCAGCCGATCGAGACCCGGTTGCTCCGGGAGGCAGCCGCGGCGGGGGCCACAACGATCGATGGCGCCTGGATGTTGCTCTACCAGGGCGTCGAGGCGTTCGAGCGCTGGACCGGGAGGTCAGCGCCGGTCGGAGCCATGAACGACGCGCTCCGGGAACGACTTTAAGGGGAAACGACTGGAATTCCACTTTTAGCATGAGCATCATCACCAAGCTCAAATCCATCCTCTTCGGCAGCGGGCAGGAACGGGACCGCGGGACCCGTGTCGCCGTCGAACAGGAGCCGGCCGCTGAGTCGGAACGGGCGGTGAAGGAGTCCCCACCGGAACCGGAGCCGGTTGAGCGCCCGGGGGCGGACGAAACATCGTCGGCGGCCGCCGAGCCCGAACCCACCTCGGGGGACGACGAGCCGGTCGACACCATCTCCGGGATCGGTGACGCATACGCCAGCCGGTTGGCCGATGCCGGGATCACGACCGTCAGTCAGCTCGCCGAGGCCGATGCGGCCGATCTCGCCGAATCGACGGACATCGCGGAGGGGCGCCTCGAGGGCTGGATCGACCAGGCCAGGGCCCACTGAACCCCCGGATGGGCGAGACACGATTGGCGCGTGTCGAGGAAGTCCCGACTGACAGTACCCTCCTCTTCACGCTCGAATCCGGTGACGACCACCGGGAGGTCTTCCTCACGAGGTTGAACGGCACGGTCGCCGCCTGGGCGAACCATTGCCAACACTGGACGGATACCCGCCTGGACCGCGGGGACGGCGCCCCCGTCCGGGAAGGAAAACTCGTCTGTCGACGACACGGGGCCACCTTCGACCGGGCCTCAGGGGAGTGCGTGTGGGGGCCGTGTGAGGGGGCCTGCCTCGATGCCGTCGCCGTCACCATCGAGGACGGCATCGTCCACCTCGACGACCCCGACTGGCGGGTCGCCCATCAGGGCCCAGATGAATCCGAGGACCGGGATTTGTCGTCCGGCGGTGCCGTCCGGTTCTAGCGGATCGTGAACGTGGGTTCGTCGATGCCCTCGCTCCGGCACTCCGGACACCGGGTGGGGAGGTTCGCCGGGTCGTCGAAGCCGTCGAACCCGCAGTCGCGACACGCCGGCGCCGCGACCAGGAACTGCTCGTCGGCCCGACGGAGCGACCGGGCCACGTGCCGCAGGTGGTCGATGGCCGTTTGGGGCGAGGTCTCGGCGGCCGACGCGATCTCGCTCGGCGTCATCGGTTCTTCCCGGAGCAACCGGGCGATCCGTTCCCGCGTGGTCTCCATTACCGCATCCAAGCGGCGGGATGAAAAAGGACTTACCGGCCCCCGGCCAGGCTCATGCCATGGACGCCGTCGTCCTCGCCGGGGGCTACGCCACCCGTCTGTGGCCCATCACGAAACACCGCCCGAAGATGTTACTCCCCGTCGGCGGATCGACGGTCATCGACCGGATCTTCTCGGAGCTGGAATCCGATACGAGGGTCGATGACGTCTATGTCAGCACCAACAAGCGCTTCGCCGACGACTTCCGAACCCACCTGGCCTCGAGCCCGTTCGAGAAGCCCCGACTGTCCGTCGAGGAGACGACGGCCGAGTCCGAGAAATTCGGCGTCGTGGGCGCGCTCGCCCAGCTCGTCGACCGCGAGGGCGTCGCCGACGATACGCTCGTGATCGCCGGCGACAACCTCATCAGCTTCGATGTCAGCGATTTCCTGGACTTCTTCGCCGATCACGGCGATCCCTGCCTTGCCGCCTACGATGTCGGGAGCTTCGACCGGGCCAAGGCCTACGGGGTCGTCGATCTGGACGGGACGCAGGTGGTCGATTTCCAGGAGAAGCCCGAACGGCCCAAGAGCACGCTCGTCTCGATGGCCTGTTACGGCTTCCCCGCCGAGACGCTCGGCCTCCTCGAGTCCTACCTCGACGTCGACAACAATCCCGACGAGCCCGGCTGGTTCCTTCAGTGGCTGTACGACCGGGAACCCGTCCGTGCCTTCACCTTCGACGGCGCCTGGTTCGATATCGGGACGCCCGAGAGCTACCTCAAGGCCGTCGAGTGGACGCTGGACGGCGACAACCTCATCGAGGACGGCGCGACGATCGACGGGGCCGACCTCGGAGAGAACGTCCACGTCATGGCGGGCGCCGAGGTGGTGGATTCGAAGCTCGACCGATCGGTGGTCTTCCCGGGGGCAACCATCCACGACTGCGACCTGCGGTCATCGATCATCGACGAGCAAACCCATATCGAAAACCTCGACCTCGCGGACGCTATGATCGGCGCCCACACCCAGATCGCGAACGGCGCTTAAGCCAACCGTGCCGTGTCGATCCGGAACTCCCCCCGGGTCCCATCCCAGACGGTCTCGCCACGGACCTCGAGCGGCCGCTGCATGTGTGGGCCGTCCGTCACCAGCGTCTCGAACTCGCGCCCCTCACCGAGGGGATGCACACCGTACGCCGCCTGCAGGTCGCGGAGATCCTCGATGGCCACCCGGTCGACCGTCCGACCGAGCCAGGACTCGTCCAGCCCGTCGGCCGCCACGGCGATCACCATGATCTCGAAGCCCGCATCGAGCATGTCGCCGAGAAGGTCGAACGGCTCGGCCGCCCAGAGGGGGGCGTAGAGGTCCATCCCCAGCCGGTCGACCATCCCCTGGAGCCGATCCCGTTGGTACCGGCTCTCGACTGCACCCGCGGTGACGCCCTCCAGATCCGCCGTCGACGCGAGTTCCCGGATGGCGGCCTCGAGCGGTTCGAGTTCGCGGTCGCCCCGTTCGCCGCTCTCCGGAGGACCCGAGATCGGGACCTCGGCATCGACTTCGATAAGCGGAAGCCCGATACTCTCGGCGGCCAGCCCCGCGAGGTCGGTCGCGGGGACGTGATAGAGGTAGGAACCATCCCTCGGGTGCACGGTGAGGAGGTGGGTGACCTCGCGACCGGACGTTTTGGCCCGATACAGCGCCCAGCTGGAATCCTTCCCGCCGGAGAACAGACTCACCCAGCCCCCGTCGCTCATTGCCGTCACTTGCGGGTCGAGCGGTAAACGCCCTCCGTTCCCGACCCTAGTCGATCGGCTCGTGGTCCGGGAGCGACGTGCCACTGAGGTAGGCGGCGATCCGCACCCCAACCAGGCTCACGAGCACACCGACAACCACGAACAACGCCAGCCGTTCTTCGGCGGTCAGCGGGAAGGAGTCCATGGCCAACGCGCCGATCCTGAGTTCGGGCGTGACCATCGGCCCGATCGCGCCCGCCCGCTGGAGGAAGTAGGCGGAAAAGCCCCGGATGACGATGCCGGTGGCGATGATCCCGAACGGCAGGTTGAGGTAGGCATTCGAGAGCTCCTCGCTCCGGATGACCTCGTCGAAGAGCCGACCGGTGCTGGCGGTCATCGCCGAGAGGGCGAGCCAGGGGACGCTGTGGAACACGAACGCCATGCTCGAGATGATGACTCCCGTGCCGGACAACCCCGACACGCCCAACGCGCCTGCGAAGACACCAATCAACGACAGCCCCCCGGCGACCACGTAGGTAACGATCGAGACCCGCCCGGAGTAAAAGGCGTCCCGGGCTTGGGTGGGGAGGTCCTCGAGGTAGTCGTCGACGCCGAGGCCCTTGTAGAGGAAGAACCCGCCGAGAACGGCGGTGATGGCGGCCACCGCCACGGCGGTCCCGGCGAGCATCGACAGGATGGGGAACGTGACCAGCGTGAGGCCGATCGGGACCAGGATCGTCCCCCGGAGTTCCTCGTCGGCGAGGAACTGTTTGAGGAGGTAGTAGGTCGACTCGATGTCGTGGGCCTGTCTGACGACGACGCGATCGACCGAATCGACCCTGACGCGGCTTTCGATTATCGGGACCAGCCGCTCGTCCTCGGCCGAATCGATGACGACGATGACGGAATCCGGGTCGTGTTCCTCGACCAGTTGGTCGATCTGTCGGGCGACCGCACGGTCCGCGGCGACGACGCCCTCGGCCGTGCCCGAGGCGACCGCGACGGTCACCTCGTCGCCGTCTTCGCGGAGGTCTCTGGTAACGCGGAGGGCTTCCAGGAGGCAGTTGACCCGGCTGTCCTCCGGGTCGGCGAGGCCGACTTCGGTGGCCAGGTCCTGGACGGCCTCCCACCCGACGACGGGGGCCTCGACACCGACCTTGCGTCGGATGTCGTCACCGCGGTCGACGGTGACAACCAGGGTACTCATTCCCGGCTGAGGGAATGCACTGGGCAGTTAAAAGTTTCCGGGCCGAACGGGGTGGTTTCCGGGCTTAGCGCAGCTCGATCGGCCGATCTTGCTCCCCCGTCGCCACGCTCGCGACCCCCTGGCCGAACGAGCGGGCCATCCCCCGGGCCGTCCCGCGGAGCCGTTCGGCCAGCCCGAGGCTCGGTTCGAACTCCTGGACCCCCACCGGCTCGCCGAGCTCCTCCTCGAGGGCATCCTCGATATCATCGCGGGTCCCCAGCGCGTCGACCAGGCCGATCTCGTGGGCCTCCTCGCCGAGGTAGACCCGGGCCTCGGTCTCCCGCACCCGCTCCTCGTCGAGTTCGAAGCCCTCGGCCACCGTTTCGACGAACCGGTCGTAGAAGCCGTCGGAGAGGCCCTGGAAATAGGATCGGTCGTCGTCGGACATCTCCTTCAGAGGGGTCCCAGCGTCCTTGTACTTCCCCCGGGAGAACCCCTCGTAGTCGATGCCGATCCGGTCGGCGAGGTCGGTCGCGTTCACGAGGGCGCTCTGGACGCCGATGGAGCCGACAAGGCTGGCGTCACGGGCCCACAGCTCGTCACACCCCGAGGCGATCCAGTAGCCACCGCTGGCACACATGTCGGTCGCGTACGCGATCGTCGGCCCGTCGAATTCCTCGGCCGCGAGCCGGATGTCGTCGCTCGGGACCACCTCCCCACCTGGGGTGTTAAGCTTGAGGAGGAGGGCCTGTGCGTTGTCGTCATCGTCGGCGTATTCGATCTGCTCGACGATCCGGTCGGCGGGCGTACCGACCGTGCTCGTGGGGAGCGGTCCCTTGCCCGATCGGGTGATGGGTCCGGAGACGCTGACCTCGGCGACGTTGTACCCCGGGAACACGTTCCCGGCGAGCCGGCCGGCCACCCGGGCGCCGATCACCGCCAGGCCGATCGCGAGGACGATACCGAGCAGGTCGGCGAAGCTCGTCGGGAGCCGAACGAAGAGGAACCAGCCGATGACGGCGGCGACGGCGATCCCGACCAGTCCAATGACGGCACGGCCGATACGCGAGACTCGATCGTTCATACAGCCGGGTGTCTCCCGCCAACGGATAAAAGCTAGAGGCTGGTGTTCAGAGCAGGCCGGCCTTCTGGAGTTTCATCAGGTCTTCGGTCTCGAGGGTCTCGCCCTCTTTGAACTTCTGATAGATCTCCTCGGCCTCTTCCTTGGCCGCTTCCCGTTCGGCCTCGCGCTCCGTCCGGCGCTCCTTCTCCTCCTTCTTGTCGAGTTCGCGGAGTCGCTTTTGGACGCGAACGAAGTCCTCGTGGTGCCGGTCGGCCAGTTCCTGGGCCTCGACGAACAGCTCGTGCATCTCGTCGGCCTTGTCACGGATCTCGTCGGCGGCCCGGTAGGCCTCGATCATCTCGTTGTGGTGTTCCTGAGCCTCATCGGCGAGTTCCGTGACCTTCTGGTGGTGCTCCGATGCCTCGTCGCGGACCCGCTCCGCCTCCTGCTTGATGTCATCGAGCTCCTCAGTCTCCTCCAGCTTCTCCTTGCGCTGTTGGTACTCCTCGCGCTTTTCGTTGATCCGTTCGATGAGCTCCCGCTCGTCCTCGGCGGAGAGGACCTCCGTCTGCTGTTTGAACTCGAGGCGCTCGATCTCCTCCTCGAGCTCGTCGAGGGATTTCCCCTTGTCCAGTTCGAGCTCGCTCTTCTTGTTGTCGAGTTTGTCGAAGAGCTCGTTAGCTTTCGCGTTCAGCTCGTTTCGCTGCTGTTTGTGTTCCTGGACCTGGTCATTGAGCTCGTCGCGGCGCTCGCGATGTTCCTGGGCCCCGTCCACCATTTCCCGCGTTTTGGCGTTGAGGTCGTCCCGGAGTGAGGCGCGGCGGGACGCCTTTTGGTTCAGCTCGTTGCGGCGATCGCGGAGCTGCCCGGCGAGTTTGATGAGCTCGCCTTTCCCTTTGTTCTGCAGGTCCTCGTCTGTTACCGATACGTTGTTTGACTCCTGAATGGGTTCGATGTCGTAGTCTTGTT
>CAYOLR010000097.1:2265-10143 GCA_964404815.1 uncultured Halobacteriales archaeon | reverse complement strand
GGTTCGGCGTACGGAACTCCGGGGTCAGGGCCGTCGTCGAGGGGGTCGGCGACCACGGCTGTGAGTACATGACCAGCGGCATGGTCGCCGTCCTCGGCGAGACGGGGAAGAACTTCGCGGCGGGGATGTCCGGCGGGATCGCCTACGTCTACGACCCCGACGGCGACTTCGAATCCCGCTGTAACCTCGGCCGGGTGCGGCTCTCCCGTGACTTCGAGCAGTCGGACCGGGCGGCCCTGAAGCGACTGGTCGAGAACCACGCGGCCTACACCGACAGCGACAGAGCTCGGGAACTCTTGGACGACTGGGGAACTGCCATTACCGACTTCGTGAAGGTGATGCCGGACGCCTACGCCCAGGCCATCGAGGAACGGCCGGAGGCCGACGCCCGCCGGTCGCTCCCCGAACCTGCCGTGCCGGCACGGACCGACACCGAGGGCCCACTGTCCGAGAGCGCGGACTGACCCCGGGTCGGATCGACCGTTGCCACGAGGACCGAAACGGTTAGCCCACGGCACGCCCGGGAACGGACATGCCGGTTGCCGACCTGGAGATCGAGGGGAACCGTGCCATCGTGACGGCGGCGGGCCGCGGTATCGGTCGGGCGATCGCGACCGAACTGGCCGCCGCGGGTGTCGACGTCGCCGTCAACGACATCGATGCCGCGGCCGCCGACGAGGCCGCCGCTGCCATCGGGAACGGTGGCGGACGGGTGATCGCGGTCCCGGGCGATGTCAGCGATCCGGCGGCCGCGACCGACCTCGTCGAGACGGCGGTCGACGAGTTCGGGGGGCTCGACATCCTCGTCAACAACGTCGGGATCGCCGGCCCGCGTAAGCCCTGTGAGGAGATTTCCGGCGAGGCGTTCATGGACCTGCTTTCGGTCAATCTCGGGGGCGTGTTCAACCCGACGAGGGTCGCCATCCCACACCTCAAGGCCTCAGACGCCGGTCGCGTCGTCACCATCTCGTCGAAGAGCGCCAAACTCCCCCGATCGAACCGGACGCCGTATTCGGCGTCCAAGATGGGGATCATCGGGTTTACCCGGGCTCTCGCCCTCGAGCTGGCCGACTACGGCGTGACGGCGAACACGGTCTGCCCGGGAACGGTGGCCGGTGACCGGCTCGATCGGGTGATGGAAACACGCGCCGAAAACCTCGGGATCCCCGTTGAGGACGTCGAGACGGAGTTCCGGGAGTCGTCCCCGATGGGGGTCCTCACCGAGGCGGACGACATCGCCGATATGGTCCTGTTTCTCTGTTCGACCCGGGCCGACCACGTCGTGGGCCAGGACATCAACGTCAGTGCCGGTCGGATCATGTTCTGAGGTCGGCTCGCGACGAGACCCGCCACGGTTTAACCCCGCTCCCCCGACGGGCCGGTATGGACTCCGCACTCGTGATCGGTGGGACCCGGTTTATCGGGCGCCACACCGTCGCTGACCTCCTGGACCACGGCTACGAGGTGACGCTGTTCAACCGCGGCAACCACGAGAACCCGTTCGCCGACACCGACGGGGTCGATCACATCGAGGGTGACCGCGGCGACGAGAGCGCCCTCAGGACCGCAGCTGGCCGCGTCGATCCCGATATCGTCCTTGATTTCGTCGCTTATCATCCCCACGAGGTCCGGACCGCCACGGCCGTCTTCGCCGACGTCGACGCCTATGTGTTCGTCTCGAGCGGCGCGGTCTACGAGCCGATCAACATCCCGAAACGCGAGGACGAGACCCCGTTGGTCGGCTGCACCGACGAGCAGGCCATCGACGAGTCGATGGAGACCTACGGCAACCGGAAGGCGGAGGGCGACCGGGCGGTGTTCGCGGCCGCCGATCGGGGCGTCAACGCGATGAGCGTCCGGCCGACCGTGGTCTACGGCCCCTACGACTACACGGAGCGGCTGGACTACTGGATCGATCGGGTGAACACCCATGACCGGCTCATCGTCCCCGGTGACGGAACCTACCTGCTCCACCGGGTCTACGTCGAGGACGTGGCCGCGTCGCTACGGCTCGTCGCAGAACGGGGGACGCCCGGCGAGGCGTACAATGTGGCCGATCGCCAGCTGGCCGATTTCAGGGGCCTGATCATGCTTATCGAGGAGGCACTCGGGACCGACGTCGAGATCACGGTCGCGAGCGACCGGGAGCTCTCGACGGTCGATGCAGCATGCGAGGACTTCCCGTTGTACCGGGGGTTTCCCCACGTGATGTCGACGGCGAAGCTGGCCGGGCTCGGTTGGTCCTCAACGCGCCTCGACGTCGCGATGGAGCGGACGGTGGAGGAGCACCTCGAGAGCGACCGCGATGGCCGCGAGCTCGGGCCGGAGCGGGCAACGGAGGAGGCAGCCCTCGACGTCCTCGGGACGATCTGAACGAGGAAAACGGTTAGGCCCCCCGGGTCGACGTGGGTATATGTTCGAGAAGTCCACGTGGATCCAGCTGCCGCGGCACGTCGTGGTCGGTCACGACGTCCTCGACGAGACCGTCGCCGCCGTCGATGACCTCCGCCTGGGCGATCGACCGCTCTTGGTCACGAGTCCGACGCCGAACGAGGTGGCGGGTGGGCGGCTCTTCGCGTCGCTGTCCGATGCTGGCTACGACCCGACCGAGGTCATCATCGAGGAGGCCAGCTTCGCGGCGGTCGAGGCCGTCGAGACGGCCGCCGCCGAGGCCGAGGCCGACTACCTGATCGGGGTCGGCGGGGGCAAGGCCATCGACATCGCGAAGATGGCCGGCGAGCGGCTCGACTGTGCTTTCGTTTCCGTGCCGACGGCGGCCAGCCACGATGGGATCGTCTCCGGACGCGGGTCGGTCCCCGAAGGTGACACCCGCCATTCGGTCGCGGCGGAGCCGCCCGTCGCGGTCATCGCCGACACCGGCGTCCTCGCCGACGCACCGTGGAAGCTAACGACCGCCGGCTGTGCAGACATCATCTCGAACTTCACCGCCGTCAAGGACTGGCGGCTCGCCGAGCGCCTTCAAGGGGTCGAGTATTCCGAGTACGCTGCCGCCCTCTCCGAGATGACGGCCGAGATGCTCATCGAGGGGGCCGACTCCATCCGGCCGGGGCTCGAGGAGTCCGCCTGGGTGGTCGTGAAAGCGCTGGTCTCCTCGGGCGTCGCCATGTCGATCGCGGGGTCCTCCCGTCCGGCCTCCGGGCCCGAGCACCTCTTCAGCCACAAGCTCGACCGTTTGGCACTCGGCGCCGCACTGCACGGCCACCAGGTCGGCGTGGGCTCGATCATAATGGAGTACCTCCACGCCGGCGACGGCGGTCGATGGCGTATGATCCGCGACGCCCTCGAGACCATTGGGGCGCCGACGACCGCCGAGGGTCTCGGCATCGACGAAGAGGACGTGATCCGGGCACTCACGACCGCTCACGAGATCCGCGATCGCTACACCATCCTGGGTTCGGGCATGAACGAACCGGCGGCCCGCGAGGTCGCCACGCGGACCGGCGTGATCTGATCGTTACCCGTCCGGTTCGTAGGCGTGGGCGTCGTCGACCGAAGGCGCCCCGATGGCGAGCACCTTCACCGGGCCGTCGGCGTCCTCCGGGTTGAACGACCGGTGGGGGCTCTCCGGCTCGACGAGAAAGACCTGTCCCTCGGGAACGGTGTACTCCTGCTCCGGCGTCTCGACGTGAAGTTCACCGGAGATGACGTAGAAGGCCTCGACCTGTTCGTCGTGGAAGTGGTAGGCCAGCGGGATCATCTCGCCGGGCGCCGCCTCGTAGACGCGGAGCCCGAGCTTGTCGTCACGGGTGGTTAGGCCCGCCGCCTCGCTGACCGACCGGACGTCCGCGTCGCGATCGTCCAGCTGCTCGAGCGTCGACGGATCGATTAGGTGATAGCCCATAGTGGATCCAACCCACCGGTCGCCCTTTACCGTGTCGACGCCCTCAGACGTGTTCGTCGAGGAAGTCCACGACCGTGCGATAGGCGTCGATCCTGTTTTCGAGTTTCGAGAAGCCGTGGCCCTCGTCGTCGAAGATCACGGTCTCGACCGGGACGTGTTCGGCCGCCTTTTCGGCGATCTGTTCGGCCTCGCCGACCGGGACACGGGGATCGTTCGCCCCGTGGAGGACCAGCAGCGGCGCCCGGATCTGCTCGATGTTGTTGATGGGGCTGATCGACTCGAGGAACTCGCGGTCCGATTTCAGCGATCCGTATTCGGCCTCGCGGAGCGATCGCCGCCAGTCGCCGGAGTTCTCTAGGAATGTCACGAAGTTCGCGATACCGACGATGTCGACGCCGGCAGCCCACAGGTCGGGGTATTCGGTCAGTGACGCCAGGACCATGAACCCACCGTAGGACCCGCCGAGAGCGACGATGCGCTCTCCGTCCACGTCCGGCCGTGCCCGGAGCCACTCGACGCCGGCCTCGATGTCCGCGACCGAGTCCATCCGGTTCCGCTTGTCGTCGAGCCGTGTGTAGGCCTTGCCGTACCCCGTCGAGCCCCTGACGTTCGGTTCGAAGACGGCGTACCCGTTAGCGAGGAAGTACTGTTTGACCGGGTTGAACGAGGGGCGTCGCTGGCTCTCCGGACCCCCGTGGATGTCCACGATTACCGGCGAGGGCTCATCGGCTGCCGGCTGGGAGAAGAACGCGGGAATGGTCCTGTCGTCGAACGACCGGAAATGGACCACCTCGGGTTCGACGAAGGTCTCGGGCGGGATGCCGCCGGTCGACGCCCGGGTCCATCGGGTGGTCGACCCGTCCCTGATGTCAGCGGCGTAAACGTTCGCGTTGATCGCACTCCCTGATCCCCCGAAGGCGACCATCTCACCCGCCGGCCCGAACTCGACGCCGCCGAAGACGCCCCGGGGGAGGTCCGGCGTCGAGTGGGTCTCCAGCGTCGTATCGTTGACGAGGTCGCCGAGTGTGAGTTCGGTGTAGCCGTCGACGTTCCGCGAGAACGCGATCCGACCGGTGTCCTGGTCCACGGTGACGCCCTCCACGTTCCAGTCGCCGCCCTCATAGACCTCAATTAGGTCCAAGCTCTCGAGATCGAGGCGGGCGAGGTACATCGTGTCCGCCCCGCTATCGGTCGTCAGATAGAGGCCATCCCCGGCCGGTCCCCACTCCACGCCGAGAAACCGGACGTCGCCGTCGTGTGGGGTCACGTGCCGGAGATCCCCCGAGGCGATGTCCAGCACGTACACATCCTGATCGTAGTTCGAATACGCCTGGTGGACCGCCAGTCGCGTGTCGTCGGGGCTCCACCCGGCGACCGTGAGCCAACCGTCACCCTCGTGAAGCCGGGTGGCATCGTCGCCGACCTCGTCGCGACCCTGCACATAGATATCGAAGACGGCGTTGTCCCGGCGGTTCGAGGCGAAGGCGAAGCGGTCGCCATCGCGGCTCCACCCGCCCCACCGGTGTTTGGCGTCCGGCCGTTCCGTCAGCGGGGTGATCGCACCGCTTTCTGGATCGAGGCGGTAGAACTGCTGGCGTTCGTTCCCGCCCTCGTCCATCCCGAAGGCGAGCTCCGGGTTCGTCGGCGAGTAGTCGACGAAGGTGATCCGTTCGTCGAAAAAGGTCCGTTGGTCGGGCCAGGCCTGGGCGTCGTCGAGTGTCCAGATCTGGGGCACCCCCGTCGTATCGAGGAGGAAAGCCAGCCGGTCACCGTCGGGCGCGATGGTCGGCGCGCCGGCGCTGCGGACGTTCAGGTAACGCTCGATGTCCATGCGATAGCTCCACCCGGGCGGCCGGCGGCAAAGCGCTTTATGCTCGGGAAGCCCGGGTACCGGAGGCTATTTTATCGGGGTATCCGTGGGCCGGAACATGCGCGTCGCGGTCGTCGCCGAGCAGACGGCCTATCATGACGAGACCGCGGCGTCCCTCCGCGTCCGGGGCGTCTCCCAGCGCCTCGCGGCCCGCGGCCACGAGGTCACGACGTTCTGCTCGAAGTGGTGGGGCGGTGACGAACCGGAGTTCGATTCCGGCGGAGTGACCTATCATGCGATCACCGACGACCTGGACGCACCGGCCCGTCGGCTCTTCACCCGCCTCCCCAGCGCGGTCCGGGGGGCCGAGCCCGACGTCATCCATGCCGCTCACGCCGATCCGTTCGTCATCCATGCGGCCAGCCTGGCCGGCTCGCTCGCCCGAACACCGCTGGTCGTCGACTGGTACGACGTGATCGAACCCGTCACGACCTGGCACGAGCGGGCGTGGTGGGTGGCCGCCCGCGTCCCCGATACCATCATCGCCCCGTCGCGACTCGTCAGGACTGGCATCCGTGAGATCGGCCGGCCGGACGACGAGCTCCGTGTCATTCCGACGGGGATCGACATGGCGCAGATCCGATCCGTCGAGGCCGAGGAACTGGGTGATATCGTCTACTCCAGAACGCTCGATGAGACTGCCAACCTGGGGAGCCTGTTGTTAGCGCTCGCAGAGCTACGCGACATGGCGTGGGAGGCGGTCGTGATCGGCGACGGTCCCGTGCGTGCCGAATACGAGTCACAGGCCGCGGACCTCCGGATCGACGACCGTGTCGAGTTCGTCGGCGATCAACCCCTCGAACGCCGGCTGGCCGCCTTCAAAGGTGCCCACGTCGCGGTCCATACGGCCACGAGGGCCCCCTTCGCCACGGACTTCCTCCGAGCGCTCGCCTGCGGGTGTGTCGGTATCGCCGAATACCACGCGCAGTCGGCCGCGACGGAGCTGATTGAACGGCGGGAACGGGGCTTCCGGACGACGAGCGACGAGGAACTCGCGGCGGCGATCCGCGAGGCTGCCGATCTCCCACGCCTCGAGATCGATGAGGACTTCACCGACTTCGACGAGGATACCGTGATCGACCGGTACCTCGAGTGTTACCGGTCGCTGCTCTGATCGAGCGAGCCGGGATCGAGCGCGGCGTTGACAGTCCCGATGGCGGCGGCGTTTTCCGCTACATCGTGGACCCGGATGATGTCGGCACCACGGGCGGCAGCCAGGGCCGTCCCCGCCACGGTCGCGTGCTCGCGATCCGCCGGCCCGAGCCCGATCCCGTCGAACATCGACTTGTGGGAATGGCCGACGAGGACGGGACAGCCTAGACCGTGGAGCTCGCTTGCCTTGGCGAGAAGTTCGAAGTTCTCGGCCGGGCTTTTCCCGAAGCCGAGGCCGGGATCGACGATGATCTTCGAGCGATCCAGGCCCGTCTGTTCGGCCAGTAGGACCCGTTCGCGGAGCTCGTTGATGACGTCCTCGACGACGTTGTCGTAGTGGGCTCCGCGGCCGGGGACGACCGGCGTGTCAATACTGTGCATCACGATCAGCGGGCAGTCGTGGTCAGCGGCGACGAATCGCATGTCGGGGTCTTCGAGGCCCGAGACGTCGTTGACGATGTCCGCCCCGGCGTCGATGGTCCGCCGCGCGACGGCGGCCTTGCGGGAGTCGATCGACAACATGACGTCGAGGTCGGCGGTCGCCTCGATGACGGGAAGCACCCGGTCGAGTTCGGTCTCGAGGGGGACCGGATCCGCCCCGGGCCGGGTGCTCTCCCCGCCGATATCGATGATGTCCGCCCCCGCCTCGGCCATCGCCGTGGCCCGATCGACCGCCGCCTCGGTCGTGGCAGCGACACCCCCGTCGTGGAAGCTGTCGGGGGTGACGTTGAGGATGCCCATGATCGCCGTCCCCGTCTCCCAGGGGTAGCCGTGGGTGACCGGATCGGTCCGGATCCCTAGGGCCGTCCGGATGTCCTCGGCGAGGATCGCAAGCCCGTACGGTTGGGCGTCCAGCTTCCCGATCAGTCGGTTGAACTGCGCCATCGTCCCCATCAAGACGACGTCGAACCGCTCCTCGGCCTGATCGTTCAGCGCCGACAGCGCACACTCCCCGCCGAGCGACAGCATCTCCTCCTTGAGGTACTGTGCCTGT
>CAYOLR010000097.1:465-2255 GCA_964404815.1 uncultured Halobacteriales archaeon | reverse complement strand
CGCTGCTGGACACGAAGCTTGAGGACACGATGGACGCCCTTGCCCCGCATCCGCCAGACGCCTTTATCGGTGACGTGGGCGGCCTCGAGCACCCGTCGCGCGTCGTCGAGCGTGTCGACCCGTTTCGGGATCTCGACCCGCGACCAGCGGGTTCGCGCCTCGCCCACCGTGCTGAGCGACCCCGTCACGAGGACGCAGTCGTCGGGGTCGGCCCCCTCGATCGCGGTCTCGAGGGCGGACTCGACCGCGCTCATCGCGGTCACGTCATCGATACCGGCGCGCCGAAAGACCCGGGCGAGGATCTCCTGATCGGCGGCCCGCTGGAGGTCCGGTCGGCAGGTGATGACCCGATCGGGGGCCGGAAGGGCCGCGGCCATCTCCGGGTGGGCCTTGTCGTGCATCGCCCCGAAGACGAGGTGGAGGTCACCGTACTCGAACTCGTCGAGGACGGCGGCCAGGGCCTCACAGGCTCCCGGATTGTGCGCCCCGTCGAGGACCACTAGGGGATCGCGGGAGCGGATCTCGAACCGCCCCGGCCACGTCGCACGCCGGAGCCCTCGTTCGATCACGTCGGGATCGATCCCGAGCTGGGTCGCCAGGGTGGCTGCCACGCCGGCGTTCCGCGCCTGGTGTTCGCCCAGCATGGCCAGCCGCGTGTGGACGTGCCAGTCCGGCCCGTCGATGGACACCGCGGCCTCGCGTTCGTCGACGATACCGCCATACTCGAGGGAGACCTCGTCGCCGATGGCGATGGCGTCCGGGTCGACCTCCCGGACGGCGGCGAGGGCCTCGGTTGTCGTCGCGGTGACGAGCGGACGGTCGTCGGGGGTGACCTTTGCCTTGTCCCGGGCGATCTCCTCGATGGTGTCGCCGAGCACATCGGTGTGCTCGAGCGCCACCGACGTCACGGCCGACGCCACGGGGTCCACCACGCTCGTGGCGTCGAGTGGGCCACCGATCCCCACCTCGAGGACGGCGATGTCGACGTCCTCGCGGCCGAAGTGCCAGAGGGCCATCGCCGTGAGCACCTCGAAATGCGTCGGGCCGTCGCCGGCGGCGGCCCGGTCGCGGATATAGTCGGCGGCGGCCTCCATGAACGCGGTGACGGCCGCCTTGGGGATCGGCCGGTCGTTGATCCGGATGCGATCCCGGATGTCGTCCATGTGCGGCGAGGTGTAGAGGCCGACGTCGAGGCCGGCATCCCGGAGGACGGTCTCGAGCATTCGGGCCGTACTCCCTTTCCCGTTCGTCCCGGCGATCTGCACGTAATCGGGGCCGAGATGGGGGTCGTCCAGATGGCCGAGGAGGTCCGCGGTCGCGTCCGTCCCCGGTTTCATCAGGAGCCCGCGGAGATCCAGAAGGAAATCCGCCGCCTCGTGATATCGCATATACCCTGTGGGCGGAGGGCCCACCAATTAAACGCACTCTTTTGCCGAAACTCCCGTGATCAGTCGTGCCGGAAACAGCGCTGGCCGGTAAACGCCATGGCGAGGTCGAGCTCGTCGGCGGTGGCGGTCACCTCGTCGTCCCTGACCGAGCCGCCGGGCTGGATGACCGCCGCGATCCCGGCCTCCGCGGCACGCTCGATCCCGTCCGGGAACGGGAAGAAGGCGTCGGACGCCATGACCGCCCCGCTTGGTGACTTCCCTTCGGCGTGTTCCTCGGCTTTCATCGCCGCCAGATGGACTGCGTCGACCCGGCTGACCTGCCCCATGCCGATCCCGACGGTCTCCGTGCCCCTCGCGAGGACGATGGCGTTGGATTTGACGTGCTTGATGGTCTGCCAGGCG
>CAYOLR010000097.1:0-455 GCA_964404815.1 uncultured Halobacteriales archaeon | reverse complement strand
ATGGTCTCCAGCTGGTCGTTCGTGGGTTCGCGGGCCGTCACCACCTCGAGGTCGTCAGCGGTGAGTCGCTGGCGGTCTCGTTCCTGCACCAATCGGCCGCCGACGAGCGGCTTTTCGAACATGGAGGCCTCCCCACGGTCGAACTGGCCGACGTCCAGGACACGGAGGTCGTCTTTCTCCCCCAGCACCGCCAGGGCGTCTTCCGTATACCCGGGCGCGACGACGACCTCCTTGAACGACTCGATGATCGACTCGGCCGTCTCGGCATCGCAGGGCCGGTTGAGCGCCACGATACCCCCGAAGGCGCTCATCGGGTCGGTGGCGAGAGCCCGGTCGTAGGCCTCGGCGACCGAGTCGGCCACCGCAGAGCCGGCCGGGTTAGCGTGTTTGATCACGGCGGCAGCGGGCTCGTCGAACTCCTTGGTGAGGTCGAGGGCGGCGTCGGCGCCGTTGTA
>CAYOLR010000096.1:8994-10153 GCA_964404815.1 uncultured Halobacteriales archaeon | reverse complement strand
GCGGGCGAGCTTCTGGATGAGGTAGTTCTCCTCGTTCATCGTCTTCGAGGAGCCGTAGAACCCCATCGCGTCGGGTTCGTACTCCTCGCGGATTCGCTCCATTTCGTCGACGATGTAGCTGTACGCCTCCTCCCAGGTAGCCTCGCGGAACTCGCCGTCCTCCTTGATGAGCGGGTCGGTCAGTCGATCCTCGTGGTTGATGACCTCCGTGGCAGCACCGCCCTTGATGCAGATCCGGCCTTCGTTGACGGGGGCGTCGCCCCACGGCATGAACCGGATGTCGTCTGGATCGTCGGCGGGTTTTACCTGGATGCCACAGCCGACACCACAGTACGGGCAGATGGTCTTGACGGGGTCTTGGTCTTCAGATTGGGCCATGTTTATCCACTCCTCCTCGTTGGGCTGGGGAAAGGATTCAGGAAAACATCCGACTCAACAGGCATGAATCTTACCCACGAAAGCCACGGGTATATTTATTCGAACGGCCGGAAACCCGGGTAACGGATGGACCTGACCCGCGAACTGGTCGACGAGAAGGCCGCCGAGTACGCCGAGGAGGAGCCCCTCTACGCCGTCGAAGCCGAAAGCATCGAGACGCTCGGCGATGCCTATCGCTCCGGGGAGTACGGCTGGCGCGATGCGATGTGGGTCGTCCGATGGTACTACCGGCGTTACCTCGGCGAATACCCGGACCGGAGCCGGCGTTCCGGCGAGGAGGCCTTCGGCGAGAACGACTTCGAGGCCGTCCGGAACGCCATCTCGGGTGCGGTCAACGGACCGGATCTCGAAGGCCGGCTCGACTCGTTGACTACGTTGGCCGGTGTCGACGTTCCGATCGCCTCGGCGTTTCTGATGTTCATCGACCCCGAGACGTACATCGTTATCGGGAACCGCGAATGTGCGGTCCTCGCCGATGCGGGGCACCTGGCGGACCCGGGGCCTCGGGAATTCACCACCGATGAGTACCGGCGGTACCTGGAGATCTGTCGGGACCTGTGTGACCGGGAAGGATACGGGTTATGGACGCTCTACCGGGCAATCTGGCGGCTGGGGAGGTAGGGCACCCTCAGAGCCAGGGTGGCCGTTCGGGGTCCGATTCGGGGGCGGGATCGGCCGATTCGGCGCCCCCGTCGGCGGCCGCCTGTCCGTGTGAAGGCAA
>CAYOLR010000096.1:6912-8984 GCA_964404815.1 uncultured Halobacteriales archaeon | reverse complement strand
GGGCGTCTCGCTCGGATCGAACGCCAACAGGCCCGTCACTCCGAGCACTGCTAAGGGGGCGTTGCCGGGGATGAAGCCCAAGAGCCCGAGCGGGAGCATCCCGAGGGCCACGGCGCTCCCGAACCGGAACCGGTCGAGGTGGACGTAGTCACGGATGGTCGGGCCGAGGGCGGCGATGATGCCCGCGAACGCGACCCCGACACCCCCAGCGGCTGCCGCCCTGAGGATCAACCCGGGGTCGAGCTGGACGACGAGGGCGGCCGAAGCTGGATCGAAGCTGGCGAGGAAGCCCAGACCGACGATGACGGCGGGTCGGGGCAGGTACTCGCCCACCCTGGCACTCGCGGTTTTGGCGGCGATAGCGAGCATGACCAGCGCGGCGAACCGCTCGAAGATGCCGAGATCGACAACGCCGGCGATCGTCGGGGCGAGGGCCGCCACGCCCATGGCGAGGCCGACGACGCCGACCCCGACGAGGCCGACCTGTCGGAGCCGGTGACGGGGGCTGCCCTCCATCTCCACCATGACGACGGCGACCGTGGCGCTCCCGCCGAACACCAGCAGGCCGACCTGGAGGATGCCGCCGACGGTTTCGAGGGCGCCAGCGAGGACGAGTGCCGCGAAGATACCGTCCACCAGCGGCAGGCCCATGACCGTCGCCAACAGGCGGGTCGCGCCGCCGACCTGCCGCTCGAGGCGAAGGGCGACCGGATGCTGAGACTTGCTCATCCCGTGCTAACGACGGCCTCTCCTGGTGGCCGCACGGTGATCTGCCCTAAGGGATCGGGTTCCGACGTGGCGTCGGGCCGGGGCGGGCTCCGCCGATTTCTGTGTCCCGTCGAACCGTTTGAAGAATGTAAAGGAATTGCCGGGGCGGGGGCTCGGATAGCCGGCGATTCCATCGTCGACGGGACTGGCGGATGCCATAGTCGATTTTCGATGGGCCCGGGATTAAAGATTGTGTGAGGCCCGTCCACACACTGCGAGCCGGCGATTTCGGCGGCCTTCGACGGATCGGGGGGTCCGATCACCGGGAGCATTCCTGATCGTCTCGGAACGTTTTTCATGGACCCTAACCTGATTTTTATATGGCGGACTCCTCCCACCGACCCTTTTCGGACAAACTGCAGGTTTCGCCCGCGTTGACGTTCGACGACGTCCTTCTCCGGCCGATGGAGAGCCACGTGGAGCCCGACGAAGCGGAGCTGACGACGCGTGTCTCGACGAACGTGGAGTTGACGAGCCCCGTGCTCTCGGCCGCCATGGACACCGTGACCGAGGGCGACATGGCCATCGCGATGGCCCGCCACGGCGGACTCGGCGTGCTCCACCGCAACATGGACATCGAACAGATGCAGGCCGAGATCACCCGGGTGAAGCGGGCCGACGAGCTCGTCATCCGTCGCGAAGACGTCGTGACGGCCAGCCCCGGCCAGACCGTTCGTGCGGTCGACCGGATGATGGAGAGCGAAGGCGTGAGCGGTGCCCCCGTGGTGGACGATGCCGACGAAGTCCTCGGCATCATCTCCGGCACCGACATCCGGCCGTACCTCGAGGTCGGCGAGCGTGACGAGGTCCGGGAGGCCATGACGGACGAGGTGATCACGGCCCCGGAGGGCGTCACTGCTCGCGAGGCGCTCGAGCTCATGTACGAGCACAAGATCGAGCGGGTGCCGATCGTCGACGAATCGAACCACCTCATCGGCCTGGTGACGATGCAAGGAATCCTCCAGCGGCGGGAATACGAAGAGGCCGCCCGGGACGACCAGGGTCGCCTCCGGGTGGGCGCGGCCGTCGGGCCTTTCGAACGGGATCGGGCGTTGGCCGCCGACGAGGCGGAAGCCGACGTGGTATTTATCGACTGTGCCCACGCGCACAACCGGAACGTGGTGGATTGCGCTCGAGAGATCAAGGCCGAGGTGGAAGCCGACGTCGTGGTCGGCAACATCGGGACCAGGGAAGCGGCCGAGGATTTGGTCGATTTCGCCGACGGCCTCAAGGTCGGAATCGGGCCGGGCTCCATCTGCACCACCCGCGTCGTGACCGGGGCGGGGATGCCCCAGATTACGGCC
>CAYOLR010000096.1:0-6902 GCA_964404815.1 uncultured Halobacteriales archaeon | reverse complement strand
GGAGGTAGCGGACGTGGCCAGTCAACACGACGTCCCCGTCATCGCCGACGGTGGGATCCGGTACTCCGGTGACGCCATCAAAGCCATCGCCGCGGGCGCCGACGCCGTCATGCTCGGGTCGTACTTCGCGGGCACCGAGGAGGCACCCGGCCGAGTGATCACCATGAACGGCAAGCGATACAAACAGTACCGCGGGATGGGGAGCGTCGGGGCGATGAAGTCGGGCGGTGGGGAGCGCTACCTCAAGGACGTGGACGAAGAAGACGAGGACTACGTCCCCGAAGGGGTCGAGGCCGCGACGCCGTACAAGGGGGCCCTCGAGACGGAGCTCAACCAGCTCATCGGCGGGATGCAGTCGGGGATGGGGTATGTGGGTGCGGCCACTCTGACGGAGTTCAAGGAGCGGGCCGAGTTCGTTCGGGTCTCCCAGGCCGGCCAGCAAGAGGGTCATCCCCACGACGTCATGATCACCGACGAAGCGCCGAACTATAGCCCGCAGGGGTGACCGCTTGCCGAGGATGGCTGCGCCGACAGCGGTACGGGTTCCGCCCGGGAGCCACACGGGATCGCCGTCCATTGGATCGAATAAGGCCCGGTTAGTCGCGTCAACGGTCACCGGGGTTTTTGTATTGAAGTCGGCGTGTTTTTAGCCGGTAAAGATGGCAAACGACGCTCAATATCTGGTCTTTTGCGATAACTGTAATGGAGAGATTAAAGCGGAAAAAGAAGACGTAATCATCGAGTGCGAATGCGGGGGCCGCTACGCGGTCACGATATCGCAGATCGAGTGATCCCTCGTGAGCGACGCTGTCCTCCAGCCTGCTTCCGGCTGCAGCCCCGGGATCGGTAAACCTTAGCGGCCGACGGACGTCCGGTCGTCTATGGACGTGATCCACACCGCCGTCGAGGTGTCCGACCTCGAGGCGACGAAGGAGTTCTATATCGACGCGTTGGGGCTAGAGCACACCTGGGACTTCGAGCTCGATGGCGTTACCAACTACTACGTCGCCGGGACCGGCGACACGGAGATCCAGTTCAAGTACGATCCCGACCGGGAGGCGCCCGTGGAACCGTCGGGGATCGATCACCTCGCCGTCGAGGTAGAGGACACCGACGCCACCCTGGAGCACTTGGTCGAGGAGACCGGCTGTGAGATCCTCGGCGGCCCGCTCGAGGTCGAGGCGGCGGGCGCCTACGTGGTCTTCATCGAGGACCCGGACGGATATGGCGTCGAGCTCGTCGAACACCTCGACTGACCGAACGTCGACGCACCTTTCCTTCGGCCGGGGTTCACTGCACCCATGCGAGTCGCTGCGTTCACAGGGTTCGGTGGCCCCGATGACGTCGAAGTACAGGAACGGCCGGACCCGGCCCCCGGAGCCGGCGAGGCCGTCTTGGCGGTGGAGGCCAGCGCCCTCAACCATCACGACCTCTGGATCCTCGAGGGCGAGTCCGGCGTCGGCGAGGCCGACCTCCCGTTCGTCGCCGGCGTCGACGTCGCGGGAACCGTCGAGGCGGTGGGGACGGATGTGGATTCAGTGACTGCGGGGGATCGGGTCGTCCTCTGTCCGAACCTGACCTGCGGATCCTGTCGGTATTGTCGCGACGGGCCCGAAAACCACTGTGAAGAGTACGGGTTGTTCCACGGCGGATTCGCCGAGCAGGCGCTCGTCCGAGCCGACCGGCTCGTGCCCGTTCCGGACGGGATGGATGTCGCCACGGCGGCCGCCGTCCCGGTCGCGTACATGACGGCCTGGCACATGCTCCGTCGGGGCGAGGCGACACCCGGCGATCGGATCCTCGTTCCCGGGGCGACGGGCGGTGTCGGCGTCGCGGCCGTCCAACTGGGGAACGCAATGGGCGCGTATACGATCGGGACGACCTCCTCGGCCACGAAGCTGGACCGGCTGGACGAGCTCGGGGTCGACGAGACGATCCGGGCGACGTCCGCAGACGAACTCGGCAGTGTACTGGCGGCTCGTGACCCGGTCGACGTGGTCATCAATCACCTCGGCGGGCCCTTCACGCAGGTGGGCCTCGACGCGCTCCGCCGCGACGGCCGCATGGTCGTCTGCGGGCGAACCGCCGGACAAACCTCCGCGGTCGACGTCCGGGAGCTGTATTGGCAGCACAAACAGCTCCTCGGCTCGACCATGGGAACACAACCGGATCTCGAACGGGTCTTGGAGTTCGTCGCCCACGGCGCGTTCGAACCGCCAATCGCGGGGGAGTACTCGCTTGCGGAGACCGGAGCCGCCTTCGAGACGATGCAGGACCGTGATCTCTTCGGGAAGCTCGTCGTCCGTCCCTGAACGGGTTATTCACTTACGAGGGACCACGCCGTCGGCTTCCACCCTCGGAGCTATCATGGGTACAACACTCGAGAACCGCGTACCAGCCGTCACGGTCGGCGTTCCCGTTCGGCTATCCAATCCGATGGCGAAAACCGGCCCCTATCCTGAATCTGCCTCGCCCTGGAACGCGCGGATGACCTCGTGAACGACGTCCTGGTCCGCGGCGACGAGGTAGCGACGACCGGCCACGAGTTTCGTCGAGTGTTGGACCGCGACGTGGCCGTCCGTCTGTGCGATGACGACCGACCCCTCCGGTAGGACGTCCGAGACGACCGATCCGGCCGCCGGGGCGTCGTAGTCGACCCGGATGTCGAGGACCTCCAGGTCACCCGTGACACCTTCGAGCGTCTGGACGTCGCTCCCGCTCAGGGCGTTGACGGCCGCCTTAATGCTCGCCCGTTCCGGGAAATACACCATGTCGACGTACTCCGTGTACTCGTCACCGTCCTCGTCCTCGATCCTGGCGACGGTCCTGATGTCCGGATAGAACTGCTTCGCCGCCATGCAGATGGCGAGGTTGGTATCGCCCCTGTCTGTCAACGCTCCGAGGACGCTCGTCCGGTCGTCCAGGGCCCGTTTAAGCACGGACGGCCTGGTGGCGTCGCCCTCGATATAGTCGATCCCGTCGCCGACGTCCGCGGTCTCGATGGTAGACGGGTTCCGTTCGATCACGGTGACCTCGTTGCCGCGATCCGAGAAGTGTTGAGCGACGCGGTGTCCGACTCGTCCCCCACCAGCGATGACGATATGTTCCGTCTCGGCCATGGCCCCACAGAGAATCGGCGCCACCAAAAGGGTAAGCGTTGCCGGCTTTCGGGGCGTCGTGTACCTGGGGCATCCGCTCGACCGGATCAAGGTTTTGAGCATCGATTCGAGGTTTTCGGTAAAGCCGAAACTCGCAAGCCACGGAGGTCCACCGCATCGATAGCGACTGCGAACCGATCCGCGTCCTCACCCGTCGCCGACCTGTTGGACTGCGCGCGTCGCGGTGGCTTTGAACGAAGCGACGACCTCGTCTCCCGCCGCCAACGAAAGCGTGTCGAGGCTCGCTTCGGTCAGCAGCGCATAGAGCGGGCCTTCCGCACCGACATCGACCCTGACCGTTGCGACCCCCCCTTCCGCCTCGATCGCGATGACCGTCCCCCGGAACTGATTACGGACGCTCGTCCCGGTCGGGTTGGGCGCCTCGTCCGGGGTCGTGAGACCGACCGCATCGGACCGGATGGAGATTTGGACACGTTCGGAATCGGGCGGCACGATTCCACGGACGGTTCCGGCCTGGGTCTCGACGGTCCCGAGCATTCCATCCCGCTCGATGACAGTTCCCGAAAAGACGGACTCCTCAGCGCGGGCCAGTCCCGTGAACTCCGCCTGGAGCCGATCGAATCGCTCGAGCAACTCCCGACCGCCGTCCGTTAAGGAGCTGCCACCCCCATCCGCACCGCCTCGTTCGCGCGCGACGAGCGGGCCGAGCGTTTCCTCGAGCTCGCTGACCCGCTGTTGGATCCGCGCATAGGACCGGCCTAGTTCCGCGGCGGCCCGGTTCATCGAACCGAATTCGTCGATGGCGGCCAGGGCGTCGACGTCACGCTGGTCGACCGTCTCGCCGTCGATCTCGATGAAAGGTTCACCCCGGGTCTTCATTGCCTCTCGATCGGCGGCCGTCATCGATCAGGCCACCTGCCCGGCCCCTCCTTCCGTTTCGTCGTACATCAATTCACCGTCGATGAACTTGGCCGTCCGCGGATCCGATGGATCCTCGAAGATCTGCTCCGTCGGCCCGAGCTCGACCAGTTCGCCCCCGAGGATGAACCCGACCCGGTCGGAGATGCGTTCGGCCTGATGCATGTCATGTGTCGCGACGACGATGCCGACGCCCCGATCCCGGGCGCGGTCGATCGCACCCTCGAGCACTGCGGTGTTCCGGGGATCGAGGTTCGAGGCCGGTTCGTCGAGGAGCATGATGTCGGGGTCGACCGCAAGTGCCCTGGCGAACGCCACGCGCTGTGCCTCACCACCGGACAGCGACAATGCGTTCTGGTCGGCCTTATCCGTCAGGCTGACCGTCTCCAACACCTCCCGGACCGTGTCATCCATGGGTTCGCGGCCCACGAGTTCCTGGAGGCCGAGTTCGAGCCGTTTCGACCAGGACCGTCGTACACGGCTTCCGTACGTCACGTTTCGATATACCGGCGCGTTGAAGAGGTTGGGTTCCTGGAACACCATGCTCATCCGGCGGCGGATCGCCAAGCGTTCCTCCGCCGACAGGGACCAGATGTCAGTCCCCTCCCACAGAATAGAACCCGTAGCGGGGGGTCGAAACCCCGCAAGCAGGCGGAGTAAGGTGGTCTTTCCCGTTCCCGAAGGCCCGACGATCGTGAGAACTTCGCCTTCGTGGACCTCCACCGAAACGTCCGTTAAAACGCCCGTTTCGTCGAAGCCCATCGAGACCTCGTGGGCCTGGAGCGTCATTGCTGGACCCTCCCCTTTCCACGGATATACGACCCGAGCCCGTTGACACCGAGGACGAGCACCAACAGGATCAAGCCCAAGACGAGTCCGATCTCGTAGCGCCCCTGGCGAGCCTCGACCGTGATCGCCGTCGTCAGGGTCCGCGTGTAGGACTGGCCGTCGCTGAAGACGATGTTGCCCCCCACGATCAGGATGGAACCGACCTCGCTGATCGCCCGGCCGAAACCCGCCAGGATCGCCGTCACGATCCCGTATCGGGCCTCCTTGATCACGACCAACCCCACGTCGATTTTCGTTCCCCCGATGGCATAGGCAGCGTCACGGACCGGTTGGCCGACCGCCTCGACGGCAGAGAGGCTGACGCTCATGATGACTGGCGTCGCGAGGACGAACTGCGAGGCGATCATCGCCTTCGGCGTAAACGCGAGATCGAGGCCGCCGAGCGGCCCGCTGTTCGAGACGAGCATCAGCACGACCAAGCCGACGACCACGCTCGGAAATCCCATGCCGGTGTTGATCACGGCGGTAACGCCACGTCTACCGGGGAATTCTGTAAACCCGATCAGGAGGGCGATCGGGAGGCTGAACAGAGTGCTCAGCCCGACCGCGGTCACGCTGACCTGGAGCGAGACGATGATGATGCTGACGATGTATGTCCAACCGCCATCCGGTAGCTGGATTAGCAGCGGGAGCATTCGGTTCAGTAGTCCGCCGGGACGTTCTGCTCCACCCAGTAAAGGAATTGGTTATCAGGTGGGGAGAGGCTCTGGGCCTCCGCGGCCGTATAGCCCTGTGGAACGTACTGATCGAACTGCGGTTCCTCGGAGAGGGCGTTCGGAAAGAACAGCTGGGAGCCGTTGGCCGTGTAGTTCTCGATCATCGACTGACCCTCGGGACTGGTGAGGAAGCCGATGTACGCCATCGCCGCCTGGTAGTTGACGTCGCCGTATTTCGCGGGGTTGACGGCCATCACACCGTAAGGGTTCTTGAGGATGAGTGGCCCACCTTTGAGCGGGCCCTGGACGTGAATGACGAGGTCGATCTCGTTCTTCATCGAGAGGTAGGTCCCGCGGTCTGCGAGGGTATAGGCGCCCGTCTGGCTGGCCTGAACCAGGGTATTACCCATGCCTTTCCCGATCGCTTGATACCACTGCCCGCTGGGGTCGATGCCGGCCTCGCCCCAGATGATGAGCTCCTTCTTGTTCGTCCCCGAGTCATCGCCCCGCGAGACGAATGTCGACTCGTTCTCGGCGATGGTCGCGAACCCCTCGGTGGCGCTCTCCATCCCATTGATGCCAGCCGGATCGTCCTCGGGACCAACTATGACGAAGTCGTTGAACATGACGTCCCGACGGTTCACGCCGAAACCGTCCTGCATGAACGTGTCCTCGGCGTTCCGGGCGTGGACGAGGATCACGTCGGCGTCGCCGTCCCGGGCGGTCCGGAGGCTTGCGCCGGTGCCCTTCGAGATGGTTTTGACAGTGATCCCGTAGTTCTCCTCGAAGACGGGATTCAGGTGGCCGAGGAGTCCTGTATCGTACGTACTGGTCGTAGTCGCGAGGACGAGTTCGCCGTCGCCGATCTGGCCGCCGCTGCCGCCATCTTCCGACGTCGGGGTATCAGAGGGCTCGTCAGGGTTCTGTTGACTGGTACAGCCCGCTAGCCCGATGACCGATCCGCCGAAGGCCGCCCGCAGAAACCATCTCCGTTGTATCGGCATTGGTATAACGATGGAAGGAAGGCGTGGGCATAATAGTTGCCATGTCCCGCGTAACTGTTTATGCTTACTCCCCGTTTCGACTTGCAAGACCGATTTTCCCGACAGCCCCATCATCGATCCAGTCATTTAGTCGGGTTAAACCGGGTTTACGACGGATATTCGTCACGTCGAACTACAATTCGCTAACGAGTACGAGTGTGGAGAATCGGTTACGTGACTCACAAAAGGCCGCGATGGTATTCACCCGGACGTCCCTCGATAATCCGGTTGCTGGTGTCGGAGAAACCCTCGCCGGAGGAAAAAGCGGGCCGGGAGGGATTTGAACCCCCGACCGACGGATTAAGAGTCCGTCGCTC
>CAYOLR010000095.1:0-10327 GCA_964404815.1 uncultured Halobacteriales archaeon | reverse complement strand
ACGTGAGCGCCGCGATCGTGACCGTCGAGGCCAACCTTGGCCACGAGGCAACGGATCGTCCGTTCGGCCCCGTGCTGGTCCGCGCTCATACCACCTCGTACCGTCGGGTGCCGTTTCACTCTATCGGAAGCCGGCGATTCGCCGGGTTCACGGGGGCCCACAGGGTTTTGCGGGTCGACGCCGATTACCTCGTATGGCCAGGCCGGAAGGGGCCATGCTGGTGGTCGCCATTCTGCTGGTTATCGCCGGCTGTACTGCGGCCGATACCCCGTCACCAGAGCCGACGGTTTCGCCCGCACCCGTCCCTGCCGTAACCCGAACGGCGACCGGCGACCTGGCGCCGGGCGTGACCGAGGCCGGGGTCCGATGGCCGCACGTCCTCGTCAAAGCTCACGTGCGGACGTTACAGGCCGAATCGTTCACCGTGGAATCGGTCCGGATCGTGAATTCCACCAACCGCGACGGGCGCTCGCAGACGGTGATGCACGGAGAGTTCGCCGCGAACAAGTCGCGGTACCACCAGACCTTCACCGAACGTCGTGAGGACGATCGATCGGAAACCCACTCGGAGCTCTTCGCAGACGGCGAGCAGCTCTACGAGGCGGTGGGAACCGGGGCCGACCGGCGGTACTATCGGCCGAGATCGAGGCTCCGTTCGCCACCCCGCCCGGAATCCTTCTTCGGCAACCCCACGCAGGACGAAACGATCTATATCGGGCTGAAGGCGATGGAGACCTCTCTCGACGCGGTCACGAGCGACGGGGCCGAGCGCCGCTATCGGCTGACCGGGTCCACGGTTCGCCTGCCCGGCCTCCTCGCGGTCGGCACCCTCGGGACGTCCGCCGACCGCGTTACGGAATCGTCCGTCGCCGTCTCGGTCGGATCGAACGGGGTGGTGTACGGCTACCGGCTCCGGTACTCGGCGGTCCGCCGGAACGAGACGGTCCACGTGACTCGGCGGATCACGTTCTCAGACGTCGGGACGACGACTGTCCGGGCGCCCGGCTGGTATCCCTTCGCCAGACAGCAGTTCGCTGACGAGGGGAACGCCACATCCTTGTAGGGCTCGGACCGACTGGTAGACATGGGTGTTACGAGCGTTCGGGGAACGGTGCGACGACACCCCGTGACCGTCACTGGCCTCCTCTCCCTCGTCGGTTACACGGTCGTCCTGGGGACCTTCTTCGGGTTAGGTCCCGGCAGAATCTACCCCGAGCTGTCGCTCACGATGGTCAACCGGCTCTCCGACGCGATCGCCCTCATCAACACGGCGGCCACCACCTCGTTGATCCTCGGGTGGTATTGGGTCCGCCAGGGTGAGATCCGGAAACATCGGGCCGCCATGCTCACGGCGTTCGGACTCATCCTCCTCTTTTTGGTCCTCTATCTGCTGAAAGTGGGCGGCGGCGGGACCAAGGAGTTCGTCGGCCCGACGGGGGCCTACTACGCCTATCTGGCGATGTTGGCGGTTCACATCATCCTCTCGGTCGTCTCGGTCCCGGTCGTCATCTACCAGGTCGTGACGGGGCTTTCCCACTCGACTGAAGAGCTCCGTCGGCGGACCATCCACGTCAGGATCGGCCGGATCGCCGCGACGGCGTGGATCGTCTCGCTGTCGCTCGGGGTCGTCACGTACCTCCTCCTCAATCATGTCTACACCTGGGAGTTCGTCGAAGCGAGCCTGCTCATCGCCGCTACCCGGTCAGGTTCGCCGGTGTCGGCGGTGGGCCGATTGCGGGGTTCCCGACTTGGGAATACCGGGCAGTGATCGAATAGCGAACGCGCCGGTTGCCGGCCGTTGCGTCGAACCCCAGGGTGTACGATCGGGTCAATCCGTTCCGTCTGACTACGACCCGGAAGGAGGCGTTCCGTGGCTCGCTCACGCCGGCCGCCGTTGCCAACAGTGCCTCCGACCGCAGTCGGTCCCCTGTGATGACGACGGAGCGACCCTCCCGACGGGTCGTTACGTTGGAACCGATCACGGAGGCGAGGAGGAACACGGCTGCCCCCGGCGGGGCGATCAAGGACGGCTGGATCGATTCCCATGGGGGGAGCTCGCGGAAGGAGGTGCCGTTCGGACCGTCTATCACCTGGACCTTCCGCTGACCGATCTGCCAGAGTTCGGTGGATTCATCATCGCCAAAGAACGGTGCGTTCGGTCCCCGTGCCCGAATGAGCGTGTGCCTGACGCGATGGGATGGTGAGGCCCGGGTGATGAAGCTACGCTTCGTCAGGATGTCGCCGGACACGTTCCTGACCGTGAGGTTCGCCGTCAGGATATAGGCCCGATCCGCCAACGCCTGTTCATGGGCCGTCGACAGCGCCGTCGGCTCGATGACGCCCGCGGGGCCGATCCCCGGCGCGGGCCGAACCGCTGTTCCGGTGGTGGTCGGCGTGGCGGGCACCGGGGCCGGCGTGACCGTCGGGCGGTCCGAGGTGGTTTCACCGGCCATTGGACCCGTCGAACAGCCGGCCACGAGGACGAGAACCGCCGCAGCCACCGCCGACGTACGGTCCATTGCCGCCCGTTAACCGTACACGTCGGCGAACAGCGCCTCGAACCCCTCGACCGACTGGCGGCCACGAACCATATCGGTCAGGTCACCATCGCGGAAAAGCAAGGTGGTTGGTGCGGCCTGGATATCGAAGGTCTCCCGGAACGCGTCCGCCTCCTCCCCATCGACCCCGGCAAACGAGACACCAGCCGGCGCGAGGTCCCTGATCTCGTCGAGGTCACGCTTGAGACCGTCACAGGGGTCGCAGTGGTGCCGCCAGACGATCAGGACGGCATCGTCGTTGGCCTCGAGGTAGTCCCGGAACGTCTCGTCCGTGACTTCCTCGAGCGTGTCGGGAACGGCCGAGCCCACGTCGACGTCGGCGACCATCGACGCCATGACGGCGAGCCTGTCGACCCCCGGCGGGGTCTCGAGGTGGGACCGGATGGCGAGAAACGCCGCCAGCTCGTCGCGGGTTACCCCGAGTTCGTCGACGCGTTCGGCTGCGGTCTCCGCATCCGCGAGCCCGAACACCTCGGCGATGGCCGAGTGGAACTCCTCGTCGGCGACGCCGGAGTAGGTGTCCTGATAGATTTGGAGTGTCGCGTCGAACTCCTCAGTGTGCGTGACGCTATCGGTTTCCTGGTCGTAATCGAGGACACCCCCATCCACGAGTTCGTCGAAAAGTTCGTCCGGATCGAGTTGATCTTCGGCCGCCATGGTTAGACGCCGAGGTAGCGTTCTCGCGTGTCCTCGTCCTCGCGAAGCTCGTCAGCCGGCCCATCGAAGACGATCTGTCCCTGGTCGATGACGTAACAACGGTCGGCGATCTTCATCGCTGCGATGGCGTTCTGTTCCACCAGGAGGACTGTGATCCCGGTGTCCCTGATGCGTTTGATCGCGTCCTCGACCCGGGTAATGATCTGAGGTGCCAGACCCTCGTAGGGTTCGTCGAGCATCATCAAATCCGTGCTCTGTTTGAGGGCGCGGGCGATCGCCAACATCTGCTGTTCGCCGCCGGATAGCGTCCCCGCCCGCTGCGTTCGTCGCTCCCGGAGCCGGGGGAACTCCTCGTAGACTTCATCGGTGCTCATGCCCGTGCGTTCGACTTGGATCGATCGACCGATCGAATTCGTCCGGTTATTGACGACGTCCGCCAGGTGGAGGTTCTCCTCGACCGAGAGGTTGGAGAAGATTCGACGCTCCTCCGGGACCAACGAGATACCCCGGATCGAGACGTCCTCCGGCGGCATTCCAGTAATGTCCTGGTTCTTGAATGAGATTGACCCCTCGCGGACGTCCGGCGGTGACGCGCCGGCGATAGATCGGAGGGTGGTCGTCTTGCCGGCCCCGTTCCGGCCGAGCAGCGCGCAGACCTCCCCCGCCTCGACCTCCATGGAGAGTCCCCGAAGGATGTGGCTCTGCCCGTAGAAAGCATCAACAGCCTCGAGGGAAAGTAGGCTCATAGCTCGACCCCTCCGAGATAGGCCTCCTGGACTTGCTCATCGTCCTGAACCGCATCGGGGCTGCCTTCGGCGATGACCTCGCCCCGATGGAGGACCGAGATCCTATCCGCCACCCGGAAAATAACCTCCATGTCGTGTTCCACGAGGACGATCGTGAGGCCCCGTTCCTCCTTGAGTTCCTCGAGGAGGTCGACCGTGTGCTGGGTCTCTTCGGGCGACATTCCGGCTGTGGGTTCATCCATAAACATGAGATCGGGCTCGCTTGCGAGACCGATAGCGATCTCGAGACGACGCTTGTCACCATAGGGCAGGTTCGCCGCGGATTCCTGGGCGTCGCTCAGTAATTCGACCGATTCGAGGATTTCCTCGGTGAGCTGTTCGACCCCGGCGAACGAATCCCGACTGCGGAGGAAGTTAAACCGAAACGACCCGTGTTCCGTGCCGAAGGCGGCGATCTGAACGTTCTCCCTGACGGACAACCCGGGAAAGATCGAGGCGGTCTGAAACGACCGGCTAATGCCGCGTTGGACGATTTCATGGGAATCCGCATCCGTGATATCGTGGCCGTTGAAGATGACCGTCCCATTGGTCGGTTCGAGCAATCCGGTAATGCAATTAATAAGGGTGGACTTACCGGCCCCGTTCGGCCCAATGACCGCCCGGGTTTCCCCCGATTCCACGGCGAGAGACACCCGGTCCACCGCGGTCAGGCCTGCGAACTGTTTCGTGAGATCCTGTGTTTCCAAGAGCGACATTCAGCGACCACCACCAATTCGGAACTGTGCGAGGATTCCACGGACCCAGTCGACAAGTCCCTCCCTGAGCCGGGTCACGGATTCCCGGATCACCCGGCGCGCAGCAACCGGATGCCGGACGGCCCAAACTGCGAACTCGATGGTCGCGAGGAGCCACCCGACAACGTCCTTCAGTGCCCCATAGATCCCCTGCGGCAGGAACCACACGATAGCCACGAAGGCGGCTCCGAGGAAGAGCCGCCAGAGCGAGCCGATCGCCCCGATGCCGGGGAGCGTCACCCCGGAAATCACGTTGCTGATGTATTCGAAGACGAGTGCGCCGAACACCGGACCCACTAACGAGCCGGTCCCCCCGAGGACCGACATGATGACGAAGTCGCCCGACGTGATCCAGTACAGCCCGGTCGTCGGGTGGATGTATGCCTCGTGTATGAGGAACAACGAGCCGCCGACACCGGCGAACGCGCCGGAGATGATGAACGCCATCAGTTTGTATCTGAACACGTTCAAGCCGACGAAGGAGACGCGGTGCTCGTTCTCGCCAAGCGCCCGGAAGACGAGGCCGTACGGTGAACGGACGATTCGGAAGGCAATGATGACCGCAAGGAGGGTAAACGCCGCGGCGAAGACGTATTGCCAGGTTCCAAACAGGAATTCGAGCCCGGGAACCGGGGAATTAAGGCTAATTGACCCGAACAGGGAGTCGATCTGAATATCCCGATATCCGTTGTCTCCGTCGGTGAGCCACGCCCCTGGTCCGAGCGCCCAGAAATATAACATCTGCCCGAACGTGAGGGTGAGGACGGCGAAGTACACACCGGTCCGCCGGATCGATAAGAAGCCGATGGGCCATGCCAAGAGGGTCGCTACGATGGTCCCGGCGATCACCATCAAGATGGGACTCCCAGAGACCTGGGCGCTAAAGATGCCTGCCGTGTATGCGGCCGTTCCGAAGAACGCAGCGTGACCGAAGGAGAGGAGGCCCACGTAGCCCAACAGGAGGTTGAACCCGATGACGACGATCCCGTAGATCAAAATCAGCGAGGGGAGGCCCTCGTACCCACCGATCCGCATGTCGACCATGTCCGCCACCATTCCGAGACCGTCGATGAGGAGCCACCGGAACACCACCAACGCAATAATCGTCCCGACGATCAGGGCCGCATCGTGTTGGGCGAGGACACGCGCACGGTGGATGTACGACACCTCGGAGTCGATCACCTCGCCCCCTTTCGGACTGGTCCGGTCTTCGCTCATTCCTCCACCTCCACGCTACCGAAGAGTCCCTGCGGTCTGGCCAGCAGCACGATGGCAGCAACTCCATACAGGACGATCTGGGCCCACTGGGAGGCGAGCACCGTCATCGCGGCGATCGTGATACCGAGGACCATCCCGCCAACGATCGCCCCGACGACGCTCCCGGCACCGCCGACGACGATGACGAGGAAGGCCGGCACGAGCGCCCGCTCCGTCCCGATCTGGGGGCTTAACGTCTCGATCGACGCGCCGATCAGCCCGGCTAATGCCGCCAGGGCGGCCCCGAGCCCGAACACGAGCAAGTAGGATCGGGAGATCTTGATGCCTAACAACCGGACCATCTCCGAGTCGTGGGTCCCCGCCTGGACCACGAGGCCGAAATCTGTTCGCTCGATCAATAGCCATGTCAGGCCGATCACGATCAATGCGATGACGATCAAGTAAAGTCGCCATTGGGGGAATGCGCCCACGATCGGGAGCTGTATCGGCCCCGTCACGTCGATCCCGAAGAATCGTTTAGCTGGCGTCGACTGGAACGTGTTCCCGCCGAAGGTGGCCTTGATGAGTTCCTCGACCATGAGCGCCAGCCCGAACGTGACCAACAACTGGTCGGTTTCCGGGCGAGAATAGAACGGGTTAGCGATGAACCGCTCCATCAGCACGCCAACGACGAATCCGATTATCGGGACGAGAAAGAGCGCGGCCCCGAACCCGAGATCGAAGCCCAGCGTCTGCATCCCGGAATCGAATAAGAGGCCCTCGGTCAGTGACGTCTCCCGGACGACGATCATCGCCGCATAGGCGCCCACAAGATAGAGCGCCCCGTGGGCGAGGTTGAGGAATTTCATCGTCCCGAGAATGATCGTCAGCCCCAGACCCAGCATCGCGAAGATCGCCCCCCGCTGCAGGCCGTTGAGGATGATGTCCGCGATCGTCTCGGCTACCGCCATTCGACTCCCCCCAGTGTGGGGCCTGTATACATGTGTCTTGGTTTCGGTCGTGGGTGTATCGACATGTCAGTATCGGTTCGGGATGGGTTCGAGGCCGCAAATCGGCCGGTTCCGGCCCTTGATAGCGGGTTAGGTCCTTTTACGTGTAACCTGGGAGCGAACACTCGGCTGCCGGGCCTTCGTCACATCCGTACCCCATGTCATCCCTTGGCGTCCGCTGGACGATCTCGAGGAGGTCAGCGTCGGATTCCCGATCGTCCGGCGACTTCCCCCGCACGACGAGGACGTCCCGATAGGCCTGGTGGTCGCAGGCCCGGAGGTTCTCCGACCCGAGTCCCGCGTTGTCGTACTCGTAGTCCTCCATTTGCTTGATGACCTCTGGCGGGTAGAACGTCCCAGCCCGCTCGGCGGCCGCGGAGTATTGGAGCGTCTGCGTGTAGGCGAGCCGAGCGGCATAGGACGGGACCTTGTCGTGAGCGTCACGGAACGCGCTCGTGAACGTCGAGGACAAGTCGTCCTCCAGCTTCCAGTTCCAGTCGGCCGTCCCGAAGATGCCGGCGATCGAGTCGCTCGCCGCCTCGGCCATCAGCCGGTTGTATAGCGGTACGACGATTTCAAGCTGCTCATCGAGGCCCGCGTCGATCGCCTGCGGGAGCGAGTTCGCCGCGTCCAGTCCGTAGTGGTTGAGGACGAGTACGTCGGCATCGCTGGGAACGTCAGCGAGGAACGACGAATAGTCCGAGGTGCCTAGCGGAGTCGGCACCGAGTCGATCTCCTCCCAGTTCGCGACCTCGGTGAAGAACTGATTCATCGATGCCTGTTGGGTTTGGCCCCACGTGTAGTCAGCATAGAGCTGATAGAAATTCAGGCCCTCCCCAAATTCGTCCCGGAGAATGGGCGCCAGCGCCTGGCCGGTCATGTAGGCATTGAACATCTCCCGGAAGCTGTAGCGGACGCAGGATTTGCCGGTCGTGTCGTTCGAGTGCGTAAGACAGCACATGAACATGACCTTCTCCTGTTGGCCCAGCTCCTGTTGGGCGATGGCCGTCGCGGAGGACGACCCGCCGGTGAACATGATGACATTGTCCCGGGAGATCATCCGCGAGGCGGATTGCCGTGCCGTGTCGGGGTCAGTCGCAGTATCGCCGTTCACGGAGGTCACGGTCTTCCCGAGGACGCCGTCGCCGGACAGGTCGTCCCACATGTCGACCCAGCCGCCACCATTGTTGAGGTGTTCGACCGCGAGTTGATATCCGCGGAGTTCGTCGGCCCCTTCCTGGGAGTACGATCCTGACTGCGGGACGTTGAAGCCGTAGACGACCTCGTCTCCTTCGACCGGGAAATTGCCGAGTGCCGGATACTCCGTTCCCATCGGGGTATCCGTCCCCCCGCCGCCGTCTCCCCCGTCACCGCCATCGCCACCATCGCCACCGTCGCCGCCTCCACCAGTACAGCCGGCGAGGCCGGCAAGACCGGTGGTCCCGGTGACGCCCGCTAGCTTAACGATCTCACGTCTGGATAAACCACTGCCTTCACGTGGCATGACATTGCGAGTGATTGATTACCACAGTTATAATGCTTATGCTATTGCCCGAATTTTCGGCCTCAGGGACGGCATATTTGGATGTATGTGCAATCCGCCTTGATAACGTCAGAAAACCCCAAAAAAACCCACGTTTGATCGGGATTTTCCCGGCGTGAGTCAAAAATGCTTCGCGAACGTCAACCGATGATGAGGAGGTTGATCGTCACGATGGTAATGAAGACCAGGCCGACGACGATCGCGCTGAAGGCGATAGCCGGCGCATTGGAAAGACCGCGGTTCTTCGCGGCCGCGTAAATCGCCAGCAATAGGAACGCGCCAAAGACGAGGCCGACGACGCCGAAGAAGGCGGCCTGGACGAGGTCGGGGCCCGGCATCGCCATGCCCGGCACCGGGGCCCCGCCGACGAAAACGACCGCCAGTGCCGTCAACCCGAGGGCGACGACCACGAAGAGCACGGTCCACGTCGCGGGATGGTAGATCGCGTCCTCGATGAGGTCCAGACCAGATTCCGCCTCCCGGACGGAAACGTCCGGCTGCCAGTTGCGAAGCCGTATGAAGGCAGCGGCGATCGCGATGAGGAACAGCCCCATCAACAGCGCGCTCGCGATATTGAGTGTAGCCATGGCCTTGGGCTCGTCCTTCGATTAAAGGGAGTCTCCCCTCGGTTATAAATGTTCAAATTCGGCGGCCGGCCGTCACCCGACGCCAGCCCTTACGTGATCGAATAGGACGCGGCGAGCGTCAGGGCGAGGGCGGCGAACAACCCGGTCAACACGACATACGTGACCGACCGTGGTTCCCAACGCAGGTGCTGGTAGTAACCCGCGACCAGGACTGCCTTGATCAACGACAGTGTGAGGATCAGGCCGAAGGCGGTCCAGTAGGCGATCCCCATGAACTCGACGGCCACCTGGGCGGTCGCGAACACGAACAACACCACGTAGATTCCGGCGTAGAGTTTCGTTGATACCATGTTTGGTCACCTCAGAGGATGTAGAACAGCGGGAACAGGAACAGCCACACGATGTCCACGAAGTGCCAGTAGAGTCCGAAGTACTCCACCGGCTTGCTGTTCTCCTCGCCGAGGTATGCCCCGCCCCAGGCGCGCCAGATGAGCCAGACGGTGATGATGAGCCCGACAACGACGTGGGCACCGTGGAGCCCGGTGGTGAGGAAGAACGTCGAGGCTTCGACGCTGGACGAGAGCCAGGTCCCCTCGTTGAAGAGGACCACCCACTCGATGGCCTTGTTCCCGAGGAAGCCGAGCCCCAGGATGAGCGTGATGAGCAGGCTCGCGACCAGCCCCTTCCGGCTCCGTTTCTCGGCGGCCACTAGCCCGAGCACGACGGCGAAACTGCTGGTGAGCAGGATGTAGGTGTTCATCAGCCCCGGGATGGGATCGTGCGGGACGATGTGCCAGTCAGTCCACCCGGCGGCGACCCGGATGAAGATATACGAGCCAATGAAGGCGCCGAAGAGGACGATGTCCGAGGCCAGGAAGATCCAAACCCCGAGCTTGGTCTTCTCTACGTCCTCGAAGGGCCACCGGCTCGCGATCGGTTCCGTCGGAACGTGAAACGGCTCCAGGCCGAGCCCGATGAACGTGCCGACGAGCATGATCGCGCCGACACCGGCGATCCCGGGGTAAACGCCGCCTGTGTTGATGCCCGACAGTCCGAGGAACAACACGAACACGGCCGCCGAGATGGCGAACGGCCAGATGCTCGCGTGGTCGGCGTGTTCCTCCTCGTGACCGGCCGTATGACCGGTTACGGTGCCACCGTCCGCGGCGGCCCGCTCCTCGTCACCGGTGAGGAAGTCGAGCTTGCCACCGGCGTAGCTCGGGATTCCCGGGAAG
>CAYOLR010000094.1:0-10391 GCA_964404815.1 uncultured Halobacteriales archaeon | reverse complement strand
CGGTCGACGGCGAATCAACCCTTCGACCGGGCCTGATCAACTGTATTCCCGCCAGTGGTGGCCACATTCCTTGCACTTGAAGAACCGCGTCGGCGGCTCGTCGGCCGACGCGGTCTGCTTGATCGTGTACCAGGCCTCGGTGTGACCGCACTCGTCACAGGAGACGTCGGTCGCGGTCGGCTTCCCCTCGAACGCGCTTCCTTCCTCGGTTTCGATCACGTCGTCGGTCGATTGCCGTTCGGTAGTGGTGAACTCCTCGGCGAGGTCGGGGTCTTTGGGGACCGAGGCGCCACAGCTCGAACAGACCATTCGGTCCCCCTCCGATCGCATCATCGATCCGCAGTCATCACAGAATTGCATGGTGATCACCTCCGCACTGATCAGTCCGACCGGACGGTTTCCCGGGCCTGATCGACCCAGTCGGTCGTTATCTTCGATGAGACGTCGATCCGGTCGGCGAGGTCGTCAGGGTCCGCTGTCGCGAGTTCAGACACCGAGCCGATACCGACCGACTCCAGTCGTTCGGCGTACGACGAGCCGATCCCATCAAGGGTCTGCAGGTCACCCGTCTCGGCTGGCTCGTCGACTTCCCCCGGACGGTTCCCGGAAGCGTCCGCAACTCCGGATCCCGATTCGGCGATTTCGGAGAGGTCGGAGTCGTCCGCGACCTCGCCCTTGAGGGCTGGCCGGGACCCGGTCTTGAGGGTGTTCGATCCCAGGAACCAGCCTTTCGGCTCGAACTCGTTGAAGGGTTCCTGACAGTGGGGACATCGCGGTCGGGTCAGGAGGCTGATGTCAACGATCGACCCACAGGACTCGCACTTCGCCTCCCGGACGCCGGCCCGGTTGGCCGCATCGGAGAGGCTCGTCACCGCGGCGATCCGGCTCCCCAACTCGGAGACCTCTGAGGTATGATTGCGGACCTCGAGAGTTGCCTTGGCCAGGATGTCGAGCTTTCGGCCGAGGTCTTCGGTCCTCTCGGCGAGGTCGTCGTGCTCCTGATCGATCGCGTCGACGGCGGCCTCCAGGTCGGTCCCGAGGTCGTGCACCGATTCCGTGAGGTCATCTACCTCGCTCTCGAGGGCGTCGATGTCGGCTCGAAGCTCGCGGTGGGAGTGGTTGGCGTGGGCCTTGGTGTCCGTCTCGCGTTTGACCTGGATCACCCGGTCCCGGACGTCATCGATTTTCTCCTCGAACCCGTCCTCGACCTCGGCGATCCGGTCACGGAGCTGTGTGTCCGTCTCCTCGAGGGTCGCCGCAAGCTCGGCCAGCCGCCCCTCGAACTCGGGTTCGTCGCTATCGTTGCCGGGACTGTCCCGGCCTGAGTCGTCCGGCCGCGAGACCAGCCTGGCGAGGAGTTCCTCCTGGGTGACATCCGAGTCCGCCGCGATATCCGAGAGCCAGTCGCGGACGGCCTCCGGGAGGTCCCCCTGGGCCGATCCCGAGGACGGATCCTGTGCCATCGGTCCGTACGTAGGCAAGTCGGTTATTAAAACGCTTGGCGTCGCGGTCGCCGGACGTACGACGGCCGTCAGCGGATTTTGCGGATGTCGGTGATGTCGAACCCGGCCTCGCCGATCTCGGTCTCGAACCTGACGATGTCCTCCTCCTCGATCTCCGGGAGCACCCCGCGGAACTCCTTGACGACCATCGTCCGGTCCAGTTCGTTACCGCCCGCCGCCCATTCGAACACGAACGTCCCGTCGGCGGACGACATCAGGAGGCCGAACTCGCTGGCCGTCATCGCCTCCTTCTCGACCAACAGCATGATGAGGCCGTCCCAGGCACGCGCCGCCCGCCGGAGACCCTTGACCAGGAGCGCGATGTCACCCCACTCGAACTGCTCGCCGATTACCGCCGCAAGGTCCGAGAGCGAATCGATGAGGACGAGGTTCTCGGCGGCGTTCGCGTCGAGGTAGTCACCGAGCGCCTCGAGGGTGTCCGTCCGCTCGGCCCGTCCCCCGAGCTCCTTCAGGGTCTGGTGGTGTCCCGCGTACCACGATCGGGGGACCGGGCTGAGTTGGAAGTACGACGACGAGAGGTCCTTGAACGTGATCGAGTCGGTCGCGGACTCCACCAGTTGTTCGCTGAACACCAGGTTAAGCTCGCGTTCGAGTTCGGGTTCGCTCTCGGTGAAGGAAACGTAGTGGATCTCCTCGGGGACTCGCGAGTTCTCGCCGACCTCGCCGTAGTTGAGATCGAAGAGGTCCGGATCGCTGTGGTGAAGCGCGTTGATCACGCCGCTGGTGTACAGGAATTCACGGGCGCCGGCGCCCGCATCGCCCGCCAGGAGCACGACGCTCCCCGGCGGCGCCCCGCCGTTGATGATCGCGTCCAGGCGAGCGATACCGAACGGGATCCGGTCCATGGTCGTGCTCATATCCCCTTGTGCTTACACGTTTCGGGCGGATCGAGGGACGTTTAAGGCCATCCGGACCCACCACCGGGCTATGAGTCAACGGCCGACACAGCGACGACGGAAGAAGGACGAGGACCTCCCGAGCGCGGAGGTGACGGAGGGGATCGAGCGGGCTCCCCACCGGTCGATGTTCCGGGCGATGGGGTACGATGACGATGACCTCTCTTCGCCGATGGTCGGTATCGCCAATCCGGCCGCCGATATCACGCCATGTAACGTCCACCTCGACGAGGTGGCCCAGTCGGCGATCGAGGGCGTCGACGAGGCCGAGGGCATGCCGATCGAGTTCGGGACCATCACCATCAGCGACGCTATCTCGATGGGAACACAGGGCATGAAGGCCTCGTTGATCTCCCGCGAGGTGATCGCCGATTCGGTCGAACTCGTGGCGTTTGGCGAACGGTTGGACGGGCTAGTGACGGTGGCCGGGTGTGACAAGAACCTTCCCGGGATGATGATGGCGGCGATCCGGACCGATCTCCCTTCGGTTTTCCTGTACGGCGGAACGATACTGCCCGGCCAGTTCCATGGTGAGGACGTCAACATCCAAGACGTCTACGAGGCGGTCGGCGCGGTCGCCGAGGGCGACATGACCAGGGAGGAACTCGAGGACCTCGAACACGCCGCCTGTCCCGGGGCGGGCTCGTGTGCCGGGATGTTCACCGCGAACACGATGGCATCCATCTCCGAGGCGCTCGGGATGGCGCCCCTCGGGACGGCCTCGGCCCCGGCCGTGACTGGCGAACGGAAGGTCATCGCCCGTGAGGCCGGCGAGGCAGCGCTGGCGGCGATCGAAAACGAGGTTCGACCCTCCGACGTCCTCTCGAGGCAGTCTTTCGAGAACGCGATCGCCCTCCAGGTTGCGGTCGGTGGGTCAACCAACGCCGTCCTCCACCTCCTGGCGCTGGCGGCCGAGGCCGGTGTCGACCTCTCGATCGACGACTTCGAGGAGATCAGCCAACGGACTCCCCACATCTGCGACCTCAAACCGGGCGGAACCCACGTGATGGCCGACCTCCATCACCAGGGTGGCGTCCCGGTAGTGATCCGACGGCTCCTGAACGCTGGGCTGTTCCACGGTGAGGCAATGACGGTCACCGGCCGCACGATCGCGGCGGAGTTGGACCGCCTCAACCTCCCGGCCGACGATGATGTCGACCCAGGGGTGGTCCGACCCCTGGACGATCCGATCCACGAGGAGGGGGCGATCACGATCCTCAAGGGCAACCTCGCCCCTGATGGGGCCGTTCTCAAGGTGACCGGCGATGACAAACTCCATCACGAGGGACCGGCCAAGGTCTTCGAGCGCGAGGAGGACGCCATGGACTGGGTCCAGGACGGTAACCTCTCATCGGGCGATGTAATCGTCATCCGGAATGAAGGACCGCAGGGCGGTCCCGGCATGCGCGAGATGCTCGGGGTTACGGCGGCCGTCGTCGGCCAGGGGCACGAGGAGGACGTCGCCCTGTTGACCGACGGCCGGTTCTCCGGCGCGACACGCGGCCCGATGGTCGGTCACCTGGCCCCCGAGGCTTACGTCGGCGGGCCGATCGCCGCCCTCGAGGACGGCGATATCGTGACCGTTGATATCCCCGAACGGACGCTCGCGGTCGACCTCTCAGACGACGAGATGGCCGCCAGGCTCGAGGACTGGGAACAGCCCGACCCGAACTTCACGTCCGGCGTCCTCGCGAAATACGGCGCGACGTTCGGGTCTGCCGCGAACGGGGCGGTGACGAACCCCGGTGCCACCCGGGACTGATCGGACGACCCTTCGATAATACCCGGGACGACAACGTGCCCCGATGAGTGAGGCGAACCCCTAGTCGATAACCGGCGACAGGCGCTGGTGACGGTCTTCGCGATAGTTTTCGTCGATCTACTGGGGTTCGGTATCCTCATCCCGACCATTTCGTTGTACGCGGAGAGCTTCGGGGCCTCCGAGTTCGTTGTCGGCCTCCTCATCGGGTCGTATTCGGCGATAAAGTTCATCGGCGCCCCCGTGTTGGGCCGGTTGTCGGACGAACGGGGCCGGCGACCGGTCCTCCTTGTCTCGCTGCTCGGAAGCGTTATCGCGTGGACGATGTTCGGCCTCGCCACCTCACTCATCGTCCTGTTCGCAGCCCGCATGTTCGCCGGGTTGACGGGGGGAACCATCGTGACGGCCCAGGCCCATATTGCGGATATCACACCGCCGGCGGACCGGGCGAAGGGTCTCGGGCTTGTCGGGGGGGGGGGCGTTCGGGCTGACACAGAGCGCCGGCTGTATGGCGAGGACCTTCTGGCCGGTGGTTGCCAGCAGCCTCTACACCGCCGGTGACTACTGGCTATCGTTCGTCCTGGGTGGCTTGTTGATGCTGCCTATCAATGCGATACTCACCTCACGGACCTTCGGCGCTAGTGGCGCTTCCGAAGCGATATCCTGACAGTCGGGCGGACCGTAGGGCCGCCTGACGACGTGCAGATGTCTCGAACGACGCATACCTGTGACGGTTGTGGGGCTGTTCTCCGAAGCAAACGGGACCTGGTTAAAGAACAGGGACAGGTCTATTCCTCTTGGAACTGTGCGGCCTGTGGAACCAGCGTCCCCGGCGTAGTCGCCGAGAAGATCCGCCACCAGAAGCAACACTAGCGCTACTGGCCGCGCCATTCCCCGTATGGACATCGTGGCCGACCCCGGTGGCATGTACGGCCCCCGACGCCCGTCATCGTGACGGGACGACACTCCGGATGGTACGGTTCACTGACGGGGGTTACCTTCGAAGTTCATCGGCGATCCGACGGTAGTGGAGATAACCGACGATACCGATCACCGATACGAGGACCGTGAAGGTCACGTATCCGACGATCAGGAGTCCCCGACCGGCGTTCCCGGTGAGCCCGATCGACGACTCCGTGAGCGGCGTCCACGACCAGTATCCCATGACCAGGAGTACGACGTATATCCCCACGATCATCACCCCGAGGGCGGTGTTCGGGATGGCGTTGAGATCGACCTCTTCGAACTCGATAGCCTGGGCGCCGCCGAAGACGCCGTAATCCGACATCCAGGTGAACAGGGGCTCGCGGTCCTGGAGTTCCCGTTCGAGCCGGACCATGTTCCGCTGCAGATAGAGCATGTCGATGGTCGATTTTAACCCGGCCATGATCGCGATCCCGAAGAGGATCGGCGTCAGCGCGATAAGCCGGAGCTGGTCGGTTAATATGGCGAAGGCGAGAATTCCGCCGATGACCACGCCGCCACCGGCGGTCCGTACCATGCGCCACTGCCGTTCCTTTTCGAGCCGGTTCTCGAGAAGTTCGTAGAGTCGGAGTCTGAGTTCGTCCCTGGGTAGTCCGTCACTCGAACCACCGTCCGTGCCCATATCCCACCCTTATGACGGGCCGCGATAAACGTGACTGACTGCCACGGGGTGAACAGAGCGGCCTCGATAGGTCCCCGAATCCCTTCGATCCCGGCCTGTTCGCCTCTGGCGTCAGACGGTCGGCGGACGATCGTGCGACCCGTTTCAACTGGAGGTCGGCCCCTTACCAAGATAGCCTGTCTTAAAAAGTACGATCAAATTCGATAATCATCGGAAAATAAACGGTACTAAACAGTCAGAACGGTTCTCGATATTAATATCGATCCCTTGCATTTTCAGGATCGATGACCGACATATCAGCACAGCCGACCGTGCTCGCGGTCGATGACGACCCTGAAACCCTCGATCTGATCGCGGAGTAACTCGACGGGGATGCCGCGGTCCGGACGGCCGGATCCGGCGAGGCCGCCTTGGCCCAGGTGAACGGGAGCGTCGATATCGTGCTCCTGGATAGGCGGTTACCGGACATGCACGGGGACGACGTTCTCGACGAGCTCCGTCGCCGTGACCTCGATTGTGGCGTGATCATGGTGAGCGCCACGCAACCCGACATCGATATCGCGACGCTCCATTACAACGAATACCTCGTCAAGCCGATCGAGCGGGCAGCGTTGCGACGAGCTATCGATCGAGTGACTGCGCTCTCGGATCGGGCGATCCAAGTCCAGGAGTACTTCGCCCTCGCCGACGAGATCCATGCGGTGGTGGAAGACAGGGACCGACGGTCGGACTCCGAGGCGCACGAACTCCGCGGGCGGATGACCCGACTGGCGGAACGGATCGAGCCCTCACTGACGCCAATCGAATCGGAGATCGCGGAGCGATTGTCGGAACAGTGGCCCAAGGGCCGGCAGCCGGCGGCATCGTTACCGTGACCACTGTAGGAAGGTGGGCAGTTTGTTATCCGATCCGATAATTTAACCCCGGGCTATAAACCCGATAATCGGTGAAGGAGCCACGCGGAGAATGAAGGTCGACGCGGTGGCCCTGCCGAGTCGGTTCACCATCAGTGGCCTCTGGGTCGCCGCGATCGGCTTTTTTATCACCAGGTTCACGGTCACGTTGGCGGCGTACGATGACCCTACCCAGTTCGTGCTCGCTGGAATCGTCCCGCTCATCCTCGGGTTGTTGCTCGCGGCCTTCGGCGTGGCCCTCGTCGTGGGCGCGTTCGATCACACGTATGTTCGGACGGTCGCGATCTGGTGTACGATCGGGACCCTGTCGATGTTCATCCTGGTCGTGCTCACCCTGTTGGGATCCACGCCGGAATCCCTGGACTCGCTGGGGTCGATCCGTTCGAAGGTTTACCTTTCGAACTTCCTGATCGGCGGGAGCTTCCTCGGAACCCTCATCGGCCTCTACGCCGCCCAGAACACCCGTCACCAGCTGGAACTCAGCCAACAGGCCAACCGCTTGGTGACGCTCAATCGGATCCTCAGGCACGAAGTCCTGAATGCCATAACGGTGATTAGCGGTAGTACCGAGGCCATCAGGACCGCCGACGATCCGGACGAACCGGTCGAACACATCGAGGAGAAATCCCAACACGTCGTCGACACGATCGAGGACGTGAAGTACCTCACCCAGACCGCCCGGTCGGACGCTGGGGGGCTCTTCCCGGTCGACCTCGGTTCGACGGTAGAGGAAACCGTCACCTCGATCGCCGAACGATACCCCGATGCCGACGTGACCGTCAGTCGACCCACGACGGAGGACGTTCGCGTTTGGGCGGGGCCACGTCTTTCCCATGTGTTCTACCATCTCGTGGAGAACGCCGTTATCCATACCGACGACCCAACTCCCGCGGTCGATATTGAGGTCAGGATTGGCCGAGATGTCGCGTGTGTCGTGATCACCGATCACGGGCCCGGATTACCCCCGGACCAGCGGGCCGTCCTCGAGGCAGGCGATATCCCGGCCCACGACGACCCCAACAGCGGGTTCGGAACCAACCTGGCCCGGATGTTCGTGGAGCGCTACGGAGGCGATATCTCAACGGCTCGGACTGACGACGGAACGAGCGTCGAGATCGAACTCCGCCGGGCAACTGGGAGTTCGCCACCGGACCAGACGCCGACGGACGTCAGGGCCTATGGGATCGAACCCCCCCAGCTCGCGGCCGCGGTCGGAGCCTCGCTCGTCGCCGGCGCCCTCATGGGGATCGCGATCCAGGCGCTCGCCGGGGTCGTCCCGGTGATCGGCGCCTTGTATGGGGTTCCGAACCCGATCGTCGGATGGATCACCCACGAGTTCCACAGCGTGGTCTTCGGCCTCGTGTACGCGGGACTTCTCCTTGCTCTCCCTCGCCGCTACACCACGAGCCTCGTGGGGTGTATCGGTGTCGGGTTGGCATGGGCGCTGGTCCTTTGGCTGTTCGCGGCGGGGATCGTCATGCCGGTCTGGCTCAATCTCCTCGGATTGCCTGCCCCCATCCCGTCGTTGACGCCGCCCGCGTTGATCGGCCACGTGATCTGGGGGATATCCCTTGGCGGCCTCTATCACTACGGGTCGGATTGGTCTCTCACTCCGGGTTTCTTCGGGATGGCAACCCGATAGCCGCCAGCCGTGATCGGAACGCGCTGACACGCCGATCGACCCGTTCGGAAGCGGCAATCGCGGCATCCGGACCCCGTCGCTGTGATAGAATGTGTTTTGACCCCCACTCCCGTAGCCCCCGAGGTAACCGTGGGAAAGGAACTTGAGCGTGACCTAGGGCTCTACGCGACCATCACCATCAGCATCGGGGCTATGATCGGGAGCGGCATCTTCGTCCTTCCCGGGTTGGCCGCCAAGATCGCCGGGCCGGCGGTCATCCTCGCCTACCTCCTGGCCGGGGTGTTGGTTCTTCCAGCCGCCCTATCAAAGGCAGAGATGGCGACCGCCATGCCGGAGGCCGGTGGAACCTATCTCTATATTGACCGGGCTATGGGGCCCCTCCCTGGTACGATCGCCGGGATCGGTGCCTGGTTCTCCCTCGTGTTCAAGAGCGCGTTTGCCCTGGTCGGGTTGGGTGCGTACATGCTTTTATTCGTCGCTCTCCCAGAGGGGTCGCTAATCTACGTCTCTTTGGGACTGGCGATCGGTCTCGTGATCGTAAATTTGCTTGGCGTAAAACAGACCGGTCGGTTGCAGGCGATTATCGTCAGTATCGTGTTGTTGGTCCTCCTGGTTTTCATTGCAGACGGGCTGACCTTCGTCGATCGTACGAATTTCCACCCGGGATTCTTCGCGAAAGGTCCCATTCGGCTTGTGGAGGCAACGGGGTTCGTGTTCATCTCTTACGCGGGCGTAACGAAAATCGCGAGCGTCGCCGAGGAGGTTGAGGACCCGGGGCGGAATATCCCACTCGGGATCCTGGTATCGGTCCTCATGATGATGGTCGTCTACACCTTCACCGTGTTCGTCATCGTGGGTGTTGTCCCCATTGAGACGATCGAGTCATCCCTCCATCCGATGGCTGATGCGGCCGACGCCTTCCTTGGACCTGTTGGGACGGTCGTCATCTCTGCTGTCGCCGTGCTCGCATTGACCAGCATGGCGAACGCCGGTATCCTCTCATCCTCGCGATTCCCACTCGCGATGAGCCGTGACGATCTGGCACCGAGCCGGCTCAGTGAGGTGAACCGGCGGTTCAAGACTCCGTGGTACGCCATCCTTGCAACCGGGGCCCTCCTGGTGCTCCTGATCGTGTTCGTTCCCGTTAAGGAACTGGCGAAGCTCGCAAGCGCCTTCAAAATACTCGTGTTCGCCTTCGTCAACGTCGCCCTCATCGCCTTCCGGGAGAGCGAAATGGAGGGCTATGACCCCGAATTCATCGCCCCGGGCTATCCTTGGGTCCAGCTGTTCGGTATTATCGGCGGATTTGTGCTCATATCCCAGCTCGGCTCCATTCCAATCGGCGGGGCCATCGGCCTCATCGTCATAGGCGCCATCTGGTATCGCGTCTACGGCCGCGAACGGACGGAACGCGAGGGTGCGGCTCTCGACGCGATCAGACGGAGTTCGGCCGATCGCGCCCTCGAGCGAACCCGTGAGGCCTGTGCAAACGAATCCCCGATCGAGGTCCTCGTACCCCTCGGACGGACACCGTCACCAGAACAACGCGAGGAGTTCCTCGAGCTGATCAACATGGCCCAGGACATCATCCGTCCGCGGGGCGGCCGGATTCGCGTCGTCCGTTTCGAGGAGGTTCCCGAACAGTTGGACCTCGCGGCAGCCTCTGATAGTCCGGGCGAAATCGACTTCGAGGTGGACTCGGGCGAACTGCTCGGGACCGACATCCCCGTGGAATACGCCGAGGTCGTCACCCACGAGACGAAACGGTCGATCGCGAACTTCGTCGATCACTACGACATCGATATCGTCCTCGGCGATTGGCACCCTAGCCGGTGGCACGCCGAGCTCTTGGGGGCGGATGTTGACTGGTACATGCAACACGTCGAGGGTGACTTCGTGTTCGTGCGTAACCGAGGTTACGATGACCTCGACTCCTTGCTCCTCGTCGCCGACCAGGGACCCTTCGATCCCCTCGAGATCATCGTCGCCGACGGGATCGCCGAATCGCAAGACGCCACGATCGAGTTCGTCGCCACCCTCGACGAGACCGC
>CAYOLR010000093.1:0-10401 GCA_964404815.1 uncultured Halobacteriales archaeon | reverse complement strand
CGAAGAGGAACGGCGTGAGGAGGAAGAGCAACCGACCGAGCCCGAGCAGGTGGATCTTGACCCGGACCGGGCCGACCGAGGCGGACGGCTTTCTCACCCCCTCGGCGATCGATCCGTCGCTTCACCGGATCGTTGGACCGGACGGGACCTACGAGGAATCCGCGGTTCCCGACTTGTCGGCGGACGAGTTCAAGGACCTGTACCGGTGGATGCTGCTCCAGCGGACCTTCGACGACCGCGCCATCAAGCTCCAGCGGCGGGGTAACCTCGGGACGTACGCGTCGGGTCGGGGCCAGGAGGCGAGCATTATCGGCGCCGCCTATGCCCTCGATGACGCGGACTGGCTGCTCCCCTATGGTCGCGAGGCCGGAGCGCTCATCATGCACGGGGTCTCCATGCGGGATCTCCTCCTCTACTGGCGGGGGATCGAGGACGCCTCGCGGGTGTCGGGGGCGAGCGTGCTCGGCGTTGCCATCTCGATCGGGTCGCAGATGCCCATGGCGACCGGAGTGGGCTGGGGGATGAAACTCGAGGACGCCGAGAGCGTCGCCGTACCGAACTTCGGCGACGGCGCTACCTCGACCGGCGCGTTCCACGAGGGGATCAACCTCGGCGGCGTGCTCGGGGTCCAGGCTGTCTACCTCTGTCAGAACAACCAGTACGCCATCTCGCTCCCCTTCGAGGAGCAGACGGCGGCCGACACGGTCGCCCAGAAGGCCATCGGCTACGGTATCGACGCGATCCGTGTCGACGGCAACGACGTCCTGGCGGTCTACGACGCCATGACCCGTGCCCGTAACCGGGCCCTTGCGGGCCGGCCGGTGCTCATCGAAGCGGTGACCTACCGACGGGCGGCCCATACCACCAGCGACGACCCGCGACGGTACCGCGACGAGGAAGAGGTTGACACCTGGAAGGACCGTGATCCGATCGACCGGTACGAGGCCTTCCTCCGGCACGAGGGCTACTGGGACGACATCGATCCCGAAGCCGTCCGCGAGGAGGTCCGAGCGGAGTTCGACGAGGCGGTCGAGGCGGCCGACGCCTTCGAGGAACGGGCGGTGGAGGAAGCATTCGCCTACGTCTACGAGTCGATGCCGCCGACGCTACGACGACAGCTCGGGTCGCTCGAGGACCTGCTGGCCGAACTTCCCGAACTCCAAGACCACATCGAACAGCGGCCCAAGGGGTGATCAGTCGTGGAACGAACTATCGTCGGGGCGATCAATGACGCGTTGCACGGCGAGATGGCGGCGGATGATCGGACGCTCGTCTACGGCGAGGACGTCGCCGAGAGCGGGGGCGTTTTTCGGGCGACCGAGGGGCTGCTCGACGAATTTGGCGAGGACCGGGTCGTGGACACGCCGCTGTCGGAGATCGCAATCGTGGGCTCGGCGGTCGGCCTTGCCGCCTATGGCTTCCGGCCGATCGTCGAGATCCAGTTCTCGGGGTTTCTGCCGCCGGCGTTCGATCAGCTCGTCACGAACGCGAGTCGGCTCCGGTGGCGGACCCGCGGCCGGTTTTCCGCCCCCATGGTCGTTCGGACCCCCTACGGCGCCGGTGTCAGGGCACTCGAACACCACTCCGAGAGCCTGGAGGCGGTGTATTCCCACATCCCCGGGTTGAAAGTGGTGATCCCGTCGACGCCGGCGGACGCGAAAGGGCTCCTGACAGCCGCCATCCGCGACCCCGACCCCGTGCTGTTCTTCGAGCCCAAACTCCATTATCGCTCCTTCAGGGAGGAGGTACCCGACGAGTCCTACACTGAACCGATCGGGGAGGCGGTCATCAGGCAATCCGGGTCGGACGTAACCGTCGTGTCGTGGGGATCGATGATGCGGTCGACACTGGAGGCCGTCGACGGGTTGACGGGGATCGATTGCGAGGTGATCGACCTCCGGACGATCTCCCCGTTCGACCGCGAGACCGTCCTTGAATCGGTCAAGAAGACCGGTCGGGCCGTGATCGTTCACGAGGCGCCGAAGACGGGCGGGTACGGCGCGGAACTCATCGCGACGATCAACGACGAGGCCCTCATGTACCTCGAAGCACCCGTTCAGCGGGTCACCGGTTACGACATTCCCGTGCCGCTCCTCTCGATGGAGGATTACTACATCCCGAACCCGCCCCGGATCCGGGCCGGTATCCGGTCCGCTATCGACTACTGAGATAGGGGTTTCAGCCGAGCGCCGTCCTGACGAATCGGAACACCCGGCCCCGGCGGGCCTGAATCCAGCCGACCGTGGCCAGGGCCGCGGCGAGCAACGGGGTAACTGTCGACCCGCCCGGGAACAGGAACCCGCTGGCCCCGATCGAGATCACGGTCAACGTCCCGATGACCGAATAGGCCCGGGTGTAGCGGACGTTCCGCTCGTCCTGCCACACCGACGCGAAGAGGATTGTCGCACCGGCGAAGAGGGTACCGAGCAACAGGCTATGGAGCCAGAAGCCGATCCCGGGATCGATAACGGCGAAGCCGGCGGGATCGGTGGCCTCCGGCACGAGCACCCAGTAAAAGGTATGGACCGGCGCCGTGACGGCCGCCGCGATATCGATGCCGACGAGGATGGCGAGGAGCCCGTAGAGGAGCCGGCGGTTCGGCACGTCGGGAGTACTACTCGCGGTCGCCGCGAACAGGAACCATCCCAGGCCGGCGATCAACGAGCCGACGATCATGAGCGCCAGGAAGAACCCCTTGATCAACGGGCGAGGGCTCAACAGTTGGGCCACGAGCATGCCGTTCCAGACACCGATCCCGAGGACGAACATGATGTAAGAGAGCCCGTTGTCCCGCTGGCGGTATTCGATCGCGGTTGAAATGAAGGGGATGGTCGCAACCACGGCCGCGACCGCGCCGACCGCCACGACCAAAACGAGCGGAGTTGTTGCCATCAAGGACACATCCTTTCGGGGCGATACGAACGCCTCAAGCGGGGTTCCGCGGTCGCAGTATTGAGAGTTATGGCCGACTCGTTTGCCACGCGGCTACCGGTACTGAACGACGGTGCGCCGAGGGATGGTCTTAATTCCCCGGAGCCGCAAATCCCCCTATGGTCAATCGAACGCTGACCACGTGGGGGATCGGGCTCGTCCTCCTGCTCGTCGTCGGCTTCGTCGCCCTCTGGTTCATCCGCATCCTGATCGGCGTCACGACCCTCCTAGTCAAACTCGGCGTGATCGTGGCCATCGGCCTGGCGCTTGTTTACGTGGTCAGGGAGCTCTACGACGGCTGGTCACGAGCCGGTTGATGGCACCGCGGCGGGATCGTAGTAGATGTCGACGTCAAAGCCAAACGTCCGAAGGAGGTACGACCGCCGTGTGTACCCCTCGAGTTCCGGCGAGAGCGTCTCGCGCTCTTCGGGTCGGGCGATCACGACCGGTGGGGGGTTCTCGCCCAACTCCTCCGGGGTGCGGGCGCAGTCGGGATCCGCGTCGGCCTTCTCGAGATACCACTGGAGCGGGAGCGTGTTCGAGAGGTCCGCACAGGGTGGCGGGATACCGTTCCCCCCGGGCGCCTTGACGGTCAGCGCGTTGCCGTAGTAGACCACGTCGACGCCGGGATTTGCTGGCGCGATGGCTCGGGCCTTCTCAAGCGACGGTTTGAGGTTGTCGCCAGGTTGTGCGTACTGGACGAGGGGGTTGTCCCTCGCGGTATCGTTGAGATAGACGCCATAGACCGCCGAGGCACCGATCTGTCCGACGACGAGGATCAGTAAAATCGCGGCGATGCCGACGCTGATTTGGTCGTCATCGGCGAGCGCCTCCCGCCCCCGCCGGAGCACCAACCCAACCCCGACCCCGGCCGGGACCGCAAGCGGTACCAACGCATTCACGACGATCCAGGCACCGTAAATGTCGGTCCCCAGCGGATACCCGATGACGCTCACGAAGCCCCAATAGCTCGCGAACATGACCAGGTTCCGGGGCTCGGTTGACGCGTATCGTTCGACAAGAAACCCGATCACGGCGAACGCAACGAGCGGACCGGCATCTGCAAGGATCGTCTCGATGAACCGGCCGAGGAAATCGACATAGGTCGTTGCAAGCGATTCCTTCCGGGTGGTCCCACCGAACCAGTAGCGGTACCCTTCGACGATGTCTCCACGCGTCGTCTGGATAAGGTCGGGGATCAGGTTCGGATCGCCAAGGGCCCGCCAGAGGCCGACGCCGCCCCCCGTCCCGGCCCGCGGTGCGTAGAAGAACCCGGCGACGACCACGAACACGATCGCGAGCCCGATCAGGTGGCCACCGTAGCGGAGGTATCGCCGCCGGTCGTCGACATAGCCGGCGCGGAGCTGCCGCCAGTGATGGCCCACCCGTTGCAGGCCGGTCTCGTACTCCCGAGACCGAAACAGCGCCTGATCGACGAGCAAACCCGTCGCCCCGATCCAGGTGAGGAGGTAGACGGCGGCGCTCTCTTTGGCGGCGAACCCGACCCCGACGAGGCCGACGGCCAGGTAGACGTATCGGAGCTGCCGCCGGTCGTAGTACCTGACCAGGCAGCCGAAGGCGACGAACATGACCGCGGCGACGATGATGGTGCTCCGGAGGAACCGCGAATAGTAGAGAAGGACGGGGTTGACGGCGAGGAAAACGGCCGTGACGACGAGTTCGGTATCCGAGAGGTGGTCGCGGAGCAAGAGAACGGCGAGCGGTAACAGCCCCCCGATGAGGGCGACCGGCAGCCGGAGCGAGAAGTCGCTCGGCCCGATCAGCGCGAAGGCGAGCGCGTCGAGGTATTGCACGAACGGGCCGTGGACGATGAACCGGTAGTCGATCTGGCCGGTCTCGAAGTATCTGAGCGCCCAGTAACCCACACGACCCTCGTCGAAATGGGCGACCCGTTGACCGAGCCAAACCAGACGGAGCACCAGTGCGACCCCGGTCACGGCGAGGACGGCCTGGAGCGTGCGATCCTGCTGGAGGGCTGGGCGGCGCATCTGGTGGCCTCTCCGGGTATCTGGGGCAAATAGCTGGCGGGTTCGCATCGCTCGCCGGTGTCAAAGGCCCTATCCACGACCGACCCCTAACCGCCCGCCACTATGGGAATCGTAGTCGACGGTACCTGGCACCCCGACGGGTCCGAAACGACGACCGACGACGGCGAATTCGAACGCGACGAAACCACGTTCCGGGACGAGATACGGAGCGACGCTGACGCCCGATTTTCGGCGGACGCTGACCGGTACCACCTCTATATTTCCAGAGCCTGTCCGTGGGCGCACGGCGCGGCACTGGTGCGGCGGGTCACGGGCCTCGAGGACGTCATTTCGATGGACGTCGTCGACCCGATACGGATCGAGAACGGCTGGGAGTTCACCCCGGACAAGGCCGGGTGTACGCCGGACAGCGTCACCGGGGCCGACTACCTCAGGGAGGTCTATACGGCCGCCGATCCGGGCTATACCGGCCGGGTGACCGTGCCCGTCCTTTGGGATCGAAAACGCGAGACAATCGTCAACAACGAATCGATCGAGATCATGCGGATGCTCGATCGTGCCTTCGACGCGTACAAGGCCAGGAACGTCAGCCTCTACCCCGACGACCAGGCGGGCGAGATCGACGCGATCGTCGACCGGATTTACGACCCGATCAACAACGGCGTCTATCGGGCGGGGTTCGCCACCTCACAGGCGGCCTACGATTCGGCGGTCGGGGAACTCTTCGCAGCTCTCGATCACTGGGAGGCCGTCCTCGAGGACCAGCGGTACCTCGCCGGCGAGGAACTGACCCTCGCCGACCTCCGGCTGTTCCCGACGCTCGTCAGGTTCGATCAGGTCTATCACACCCACTTCAAGTGTAACGTCCGACGGATCGTCGACTACCCGAACCTCTGGAACTACACGAAGGAACTCTATCAGCTCCCGGGGGTCGCCGAGACGGTCAACATGGACCACATCAAGGCCCACTACTATCGGACACACCGTGACATCAACCCCACGGGGATCGTCGCCACGGGGCCCGAGACGGACTTCGGCGAGCCGCACGACCGTGACCGGCTATCGGGCGGTCCCCCATCCCCGCCCCTGTCCTGATCGACCGAAACCGGTATTCCCCGCCCCCGAGAGGCTCGGTCCATGGAGGTGATCGTCAACGCGGCCATGAGCGCCGACGGAAAGCTCTCGTCGGTCCGCCGGGAACAGATCGACATCAGCGGGCCGGCCGACTTCGACCGCGTTGACGGCCTCCGTGCCGACGCCGACGCGGTCATGGTCGGTATCGGGACGGTGCTCGCCGACGACCCCCACCTGACAGTCAAGGACCCCGCGAACGTCCGGGAGCGCGAGGAACGAGGAAAACCGCCCCATCCCGCTAGGGTCATCGCCGATTCGCGGGCTCGTGTCCCCACCGACGCGGCCGCACTGGACGATCTCGCCGCCACGTACGCCCTCGTCACCGACGCCGCCCCGACCGACCGGATCGACGCCATCGAACGTGCCAACGCCGAGGTCATCAGGACCGGCGGGGACCGCGTCGACCTGAGCGCCGCTTTCGATCGGTTGGCCGAGCATGGGATCGATCGGCTACTCGTCGAGGGCGGTGGCGAACTGCTTTACTCGGTGTTCGATGCCGGATTAGTGGATACCCTCTCGGTGTACGTCGGCGACCTGATCATCGGGGGCAGAAACGCGCCCACGCTGGTCGACGGCGAGGGCTTCGTCGACGCGTTCCCAGAACTGTCGCTCACCGACGTCGAACGGATCGATTCCGGCGTGCTGTTGACCTGGGCCGTCAGTGGGAGTGACCGGTCGCCTCGGCGTAGGTGACGCCGAACCGGTCCTCGAACCGGTCCATCATGTCCGTCTCGATCTCGCCGAGCTCGGCGTCGACGTCGCCCTCGGCGTGGTGGGCCAGGGCATGCGCCCGGCCGGCGAACGACATCACCGCGACGTCCGCGACGACGGTCGCTGGCGATTCGCCCGGCTCCGAAAGCCGGTCGATCAGCCCCGACGGGATCTCGATTTCGGCACGCTCGTCGTCGATTTCGATACCGACGGTTACAGCATCAACCATACGCGTGGCACGCCGGGGCCACTTAAGCCCCTGTCGAGCCCGTGTGGCCCGGGGACCGAACCGCTCAGTCGTCCGATTCGGCGGTGGCGGAGGTGGCCGCGGTGGCGATGCCTCGATCGACCTCGTCGAGGTAATCGTCCGCATCGAGGGCGGCCTCCACGCCCATCCCCGACGCCGTCGCCGCCTGTTGATAATGGAAATCGACGACATCACCGGCGCCGAAGATGCCCTCGACGTCGGTCCGGGTCTGGCCGGCCCCCCGGCCACCCTCGGTAACGATGTACCCCTCCTCGTCGAGATCGACGCCCGTCCCCGTGAGGTACTCCGTGTTCGGGACGTGGCCGATCGCGAGGAAGACCGCCCCCACATCCATCTCGAAGGACTCTACCTCGTCGGCGGACGCCGGATCATCGAGCTTCTCCTTGGGGTGGCCCTCGGGGTGGCGAACCAGATCGACGTGGTCGACGCCCTCCTCGGCCGATCCGTGGATCTCCATGAGTTCGGTGTTCCGCATGATCTCGACCTCGCCAGCGTCGACCTTTTCCATGATCCGGTCGATCCAGTAATCCTCCGCCCGGAAGTTCTCCCGGCGGTGGGCGATGTACACCGTGTCGGCGAACTTGGTCAGGAAATGAGCCTCCTCCATCGCCGCGTCACCCCCACCGATGACGAGCATGTCTTCATCCCGGAAGAACGCCCCGTCACAGGTGGCACAGGTCGAGACCCCGTAGCCCATCAATTCGTCTTCGCCGGGGACGCCCAACGTCCGCGCGCTTGCACCGCTGGCGGCGATGAGCGCATCGGCCGTATACACGTCGCCGTTTCGAAGCGTCACCCGGAACGGTCGGTCCGAGGCGTCGACCGATTCCACCACTCCGTTCAGGATCTCCGTACCGAACCGCTTGGCCTGGTCCTTCATCCGGTTGATGAGCTCCGGCCCGCTGATCCCCTCGGGAAAGCCCGGGTAGTTCTCGACCTCGGTCGTGAGCGTCAGTTGGCCACCCGGTTCCTTCCCCTCGAACACGAGGGGGTCGTTGTTTGACCGGGCCGCATAGATCGCGGCGCTCAGGCCGGCGATGCCGCTTCCGGCGATAATTAGCCGTCGGTGTTCAACGAATGGATCGTCCGTCTCCGTCATTACCCAATGTAAGTGTCGGTCGGGTATTTACCTTGTGCCCGGCGAACGCCACACCACCAGTTCCCACCTCGCATCAGTCCCGGAGGGCTGTGTAGGCCCCTCTGAGCATGTACCTGAAGTTGTTCCGCACATAGGCCGGAAACCCGCGATAGCACTCGGCCATGGCGCCGTCGAGGGCCGATTGGGCGTCGTCCAGGATCGGGGGGCCGTGACCGAACAGGAGGCGGGAAACCGATAGCGTCCCCAGGACCGCCCGGGGCGGAAACAACCGAACGAACGGCGAAACGGCCGCCCGTTCCCCCGGCCCGGTCGCCGCGTCGCTGCTCACCAGGACCTCGGTGGCGACCAGCGTGCCCGTCGAGCCGTCGTAGAGGACCGATTCCGACCACGGAATGCCGCCCATGACCGGGATCGCCTTGAACCCCGTTCCGGCGAGTCGGTCACGGAAGACCCGTGTGGGACCGTCGATCCGTGACGCCAACCTGCCGACGGTGCCCGCGAGGTGGACGGGCACGTCATGTCGACCCGCCACGGCCGTCGCGTCGCGGCGGTGAAAGCTCGCGAGGACGACCACGCCGGCCACGGGCCCGAGGGTTTCCAACCGGTCATCGAGGCCGTCGTAGTCGATCGGTTCGACCACCCAGACCGCATCCACGTCGGCGGCGGTCGCCGCCGGCCGACCGTCGACCGTCACTCCGATCGCATGACTGGCGCGTTCCATGGCTTCGGCCGGATGCGCCAGCCAGGTGAACCCGCCCGGCCATTCGAATACCCGAGGATCCGCCGGCCGCCCGCGGATCTTGATCGCCATTCGTCGAGCATCGGCGTGCCGAGGGGTAAAGGCTGTCCTCGGTCGGTGGGCTTAGGGGCTGGCCCCCGTACCTCCGGCCATGCCCGCGGACCTCATGGAGAAGACCCGACGGTACGAGGGGCTCCTCGCGGACGCCCTCGAGGCGGCCGATCCCGTCCAGCCACCAGATTCGCCCTTGGGGGAGATCGCGGTCGACTTCGAATCGATGGCCAGTTCGTACTTGTCGGATGGCCGGCATTTCTTGGAGGACGATGACCCGGTCAACGCCCTCGCCGCCTTCGCGTACGGCCACGCCTGGCTCGATGCCGGCGCCCGGATGGGGCTGTTCGACGTCCCCGAAACCGACCTTTTCGCGGCCTGACTCCGGCGGTGGGCTTACATCCGGTGGGAGTGTCAAGCTACGCTGATGGAGGCCCTCCTCTGGTACGTCCTGACCGGGACCCGGGGTGGCGAAAACCGGGCCCGGATCCTCCGGGCGCTGGACGACCGGCCCCGGAACGCGAACCAGCTGGCTGAGGCCCTCGACCTCGATTACAAGACCGTCCGTCACCACCTCGACGTGCTCGTCGAGAACGACGTCCTCGAAGCCAGCGGCGACGAATACGGCGCCGTCTACATGCCGAGCGATCGGACCCACCACCACTGGGAGACCATCGAGGAGATCCTCGATGCCCTCGACTGAGCCGAGCCGGAGTGAATTTGGGAAAGAGTATATTGTCGGCCACCCCCAACGGTTTCGAACCGATGGGCCTCTGGTTCGACGTCACCCGGGCAGCTGCCGGGGTGAACGTGGTCTTGCTCCTGGTCCTCGGCACCATCTGGGCCCGGAACTACCGCCGATTCCGGTCCAAACACGCCCTCGGGCTGACAATCTTCGCCCTCCTGATGCTGGCGGAGAACGGCCTCGCCCTCTACTACTTCACGATGGATCCGGTCCTGAGCGGATGGTTCACCCATATGCCGGGGCCACCGGAGCTGGCGATGATGTTGCTTCGGACGCTCACAACCGTGGCCCTTTTATTCCTGCTGTGGGTGACCTGGGACTGATATGTGACCTGTTACCACACCGGCAAGTCCCGCCGGAAATCCGGACCCGGCTCCGGGGGTAATTGCACTAACGACAATGATAGTTCCGAAAATCTGGCCGAAACATTTATAAGCTTTACGGACTAACAAGGGGTTAGGAGCACCACGGTGCGCCTCCGGGAATTTTCGGGCTGATATGTCCCTCCCGGTGAGCCCCCCGTGGCACACAACATGAGCGATACGTCAATCCGAACCTACACCAGCGAACAACGCGAGGAAACAGAGGAAGAATCGATCGACGAGGAGCTCCAGTGCCCGGAGTGCGGTGGTCAACTCGTCCACGACGACGAGCGGGCCGAGACGGTCTGTGAGGACTGCGGGCTCGTCGTCGAGGAGGAGGGCATCGACCCCG
>CAYOLR010000092.1:0-10631 GCA_964404815.1 uncultured Halobacteriales archaeon | reverse complement strand
AGAGGAAGTCGAGGCCTGGCAAGAACGCGATCCCATAACCCGGCTCGGCGCGTTCCTCAGGGACCGAGAGGTGCTGGACGACGCGACGGACGAGCGTATCGAGGCGGAGATCACCGAGACGGTTGCCGAGCTGGTGAAGTCGGCGGAATTGATGCCCGACGACCCGCCAGAGGCGATGTTCGATTACGTCTTCGAGGAGCCGACCCCGGAGATCGAGGCGCAGCGCCGGTGGATGACGGAACTCAGGGACCGCTACGGCGACGAGGCACTCCTGGAAGAGGACTGAGCCGGCGGAGTCAGAATTCCGTTTCCGTATCGCCGAAATCCAGCCCGGTCTCGGGATTGTCGGCCTCCTCCGCCTCGGAGTCGGCCAGGGGCTCGTCCGAAGACGCCTTGTCCGTTTCGGCCGCCGGTTCGGGGTCGGATTCCTGCTCATCGGCCGTATCGGTGCCGTCACCGTCTTCGGTGTCGAGAACGCGCCCCATAGCGAAGTTGGGATAGATGCTCTCGATCTCGACGGTGACCTCGTCCCCGACATCTGTCCCCGGAACGATGACGACGTAGCCCCGGTCGACCTTGGCGATGCCGTCCCCCTGATCACCGATCCCCTCGATCTCGACCGTCCGAAGGTCGCCCTCTTGGACCGGTGGCTCCCGCGGCGGCTGGTCGCGGGACTGCGTTCGGGTACCGTCCGACCCCTCGACACCGGAGAGGACCGCGATACGATAGACATTGCCGACAGCGATATCGCCGTGGTCGAGTTCGTCGGCGGGGACGTCGATCACGACCGACCCGTCGCGCCGCTCGACACGGCCGGAAAACAGACAAAGCAGGTCATCTGGAATTTCCATAGCCCCGGTGAAGGGGGTTGGTACCTTGATTCTTGTCGTTCCGGTTATCGAAAACGATGACGACAAAGGGCTACGCTCATGAGGCTGACCCGATAACGGTCGCGCATGAGACGGGTCATGGCCCAGGGGACCTTCGATATCCTTCATCCGGGCCACCTCCACTATCTCCGCGAAAGCGCCGCGCTCGGGGACGAGCTCGTCGTGATCATCGCGCGCGACGACCGCGTGGGCGACCGGAAGGACCTCCTTATGGATGAAGAGAGCCGGCGGACGGTCGTCGATGCGATCGACGTCGTCGATGCCGCGGTCCTCGGTTCAGACGAGAGCATCTTCGATAGCGTGGAACGGTTCGACCCCGACGTCATCACCCTCGGCCACGACCAACAGTTCGATATCGACCAGCTCGAGGCCGACCTCGCCGGGGCGGGGTTCCCCGATATCGAGGTGGTGAGGATCGGTCAATACGATGGCCGCGGCATCGACTCCTCCAGCGACGTAAAAGCCCGACTCAAGGAACGGTCAGGGACGGACGCCTTCGAGTCGATCAAGGAAAGAAACGACTGACCCTTAGCGGTGAACGATCCCGTCGAGCCACAGCGAATCCCGCCAGATCCGTCTGGCGCCGTCGTTGGTGGGCTGCTCCTCGAACTCATCGAGGATTCCGTCGTCGATGGCCTCGCGCCCCGATTCGGTCAAGGAGACTATCGGTTCGATCCCCTCTTCCGTCACCGTCCGCCGCTGCTCGAGGAGGACCATCGTCTCGAGGTCCGCGAAGAGGTGATAGAGCTCGCCGCGCGACAGCTCCGTCTCCCCGACGATGGTCGGCATGGTGGCCTCGCCACCGTGGCGGTCGACCGCCCTGAGAACCGCCGCCGACCGCCGGTTCAACAGGTAGGTCAACTCGTCGAAGCTCCACCCGGGATCCTCCATCGTCCGCACCATGGTCCGGGCAAACTTGAGTGTGTCCCCACCCGGACCAATGGGTAAATACGGCCGGCAAGCGACGGACCGTCATGGACCTCGTATCCCCCGACCACAGGGAAACGGTCGAGGCGATGGACGGCGTGTTCCTCACACAGCTCGCCATCGGCGAGCGGATGAGCATCCAACACCTGCGAATGAAACCCGGCGCACGCGTCCCGAAACACGACCATCACCACGAGCAGTTAGGCTTCGTCTATCAGGGGACGCAGACGTTCATCCTCGACGACGGTGTGGAAGTCGACGTCGACCCCGGCGAGTCATATTTCCTCGAGAGCGAGGAGCCCCACGCCGCCGAGAACCAGGGGGACGGGGTAATGGAGGCCATCGACATCTTCAGTCCGCCCCGACCCGACCCGAGCTGGCTGGACTGAGGGAATTATACGAGCCACGGGCCTTGGCCCCCCATGGACGTCACGTTCGCCGAGGACCCGGACCGGGCACACGTCGGGGAACTCACGGTCGATTTCGACTCGTTGAACCTCCTCACTCCCGAGCGGATCGATCGCCTCCATCGGGCGATCCTCGAGATCCCCGACGAGATCGCCGTCGTGACCATCGGGCCTGCCGGCGGTGCACTTTCTGGCGGGTTGGACCTCTCGTGGGCGGTGGATCGCTCGCCCGATGAGGGCCGGGCCATGCTCGCCTCGTTGTATGCGATGATCCAGGCCGTGCGGGATCTCGAAGCGGTGACCGTGTGTGATTGCGGCACCGCCGCCCTGGGTGCGGGGTTCGAGCTGGCGCTCGGCAGCGACTTCAGGATCGCACGGGCGGAGGCCGCGCTGGGCCTGCCCGAGGTCGAAGTCGGCCTCCCGACGGTCATCCAGGGCGGGCTCCTCGTCCGCCACCTCGGGGTCGCACGGGCGAAGCGGCTGATCTTTCTCGGCGAGACGCTCGACGGCGAGCGGGCGGCTGACCTGGGACTGGTGTACGCCGCCCCCTCGGCAGACGGCTACGACGAGGTCCGTCAGGAATTGGTCGACCGGCTCGCCGCGAAGGGCCCGACCGTCCTCAAGTGGCAGAAACGCGCCTTCCGGCGGTGGCGTTCGAACGGGCTTGAGGCCGGTATGGAACGCACCATCGGACACGGCGCGATGTGTTTCGGCACCGACGGCCAACATGACGCCATGCGGGCCTTCCTCGACAAGGGGTAGCGGCAGCCAGCGGGGGATCAGAACCTAAATAACTCGACAGGGTCCTACCCGGAATCGTGCATCGGATCTCGCTGGGAAATACCGAGTTCGAGGGCCGGAACAACGCCTATCTTCTCCTCGGCGACGACTCGACCGCCATCGTGGACACCGGGGTGGCGACGCCGACGACTCGCGAGCAGCTGGAAGACGGGCTCGCCGAACGGAACGTCGGGTTCGCCGATATCGATGCGGTCGTCCTCACACACTGGCACGCCGATCACGTCGGGCTGGCGAGCGCTATCAAGGACGCGGGGGACGCCACCGTCTACGTCCACGAGGCCGACGCTCCGATCGTCCGACAGGACACGGACGCGTTGGACGAACTCCGGGAGCTGCAGGAACGGCGGTTCGAGGAATGGGGGATGCCCGAGGAGAAACGCGCCGAGCTCGTGGATCGGCTCGACATGGGTTTCGCCATCGCTGGCGACCCTGTCGACGTCGAACCCGTCACGGAGGGCGACCGGTTGACGGTCGGTGGTCGCACCCTCGATGTCGTCCATGCCCCCGGACACACCAGCGGGTTGAGCCTGTTCGCCTTCGACGGCGACGCCGGCCGGGAGGCCTTCGTCGGCGATGCCGTCCTGCCGGTCTACACGCCGAACGTCGGCGGGGCCGACCTCCGAGTCGAACGACCGCTCGAGACCTATCTCGAAACCCTCCACCGGTTGGAAGGGGCGGACTACGACCGGTTCTGGCCGGGGCATCGAGACGCCATCGACGCACCGAGCGATCGGGTCCGCACCATCATCGAACACCACCGAGACCGGACCGAACGGGTCTACGAAGTGCTCAAACAGCACGGGCCAGCCGACGCGTGGACGGTCAGCGATCACCTCTTCGGCGAACTGAACGGGATCCACATCCTCCACGGCCCTGGCGAGTCCTACGCGCATATCGATCACCTGATCAGACACGGCGCGGTCGAAGAAATGACGGACGGCTTCCGGCTCGTGTCGGACGCTGACACGCAAATCGCCGAGTTGATCTGAGTTTCCTGGTTCACCAGCCGCGGTCGCCGACCACGTCGACGGCCGCCGGCCAAAGATGGAGCGCGGGAAGGACGGTTTCGACCGGGCCGTGGCGGAAGCCGTGGAAGAGGTCGGCGAGGGCGTCGATCCGATCGTCCTCCCACCCCCATTCCCTGAGGTCCTTCGGGGCGAGTCGAGGTGTGTATGCGAGGTCGTCGACGTAGCCTTCGATGACGCCCTCCGCACTCGCACACGCCCGGTCGAAGACCTCCGATTCGAGGATGGGTTCGGCATCCGACCAAAGCGGATCCAGAAGCCCCGGCCACTGGGCGAGCGTCCGGTAGATGCTCGGGAGCCCATCGTCGAATCCGTGGAAGGTCTGAATCGAGGCGACCGTCCCGTCGAGGCTCGGCGGGATGTCGGCAAGGTCCACTAAGGTCGGGGAGCGGCCCCGATCGGCGTCCAACCAGTGGGGAAACGGCGCCGACGATGCCCGATCGTCCGCCGGGTCCGTCCCGAGGCGTTCCCCCGTCAGGGCACGGTGAACCACGTCGAAGAGGACGGCCAGCCGGGGGGCCACGATATCGTAGGTGGCGAGTTGCCCCCGGAGCTCCCGATATCCGGCCGGACTCACGCCGATCTCCCCCCGCCGATAGGATGGCAGGTCGAACGAAGCTTCGACCGCCGAGAGGACCGCATCGCGGTATTGGATCGAACACCGGGCGAAGCTCCGAGTCTCGAAGACGGGTTTCACCTGTCCCCAGAGGTAGCGGGTGAACTCGGGGTCGTTGGCCATGAGCGTTCGCCAGATCCAGTTGACGATCGGGGCCCGAAAGGTCGCCTTGATGTCGTCATAGACCCCTCGGCGCCAACCCGTTGCCGCTTGCTCGAACAGTTGTTTGCTGGTATCCATGGGACGGTGATGGGTCCCGGGTCGGATAGTCGCTTTCCCGTCGGGATTACTGCATGCATAGTCCGTTACCGGTCCGTTGTCGGAGGTTGATAGTGACCGGGTAAGTACCGGAAACCGAGATGATCGAGACCGGTGACACGGCCCCGACGTTCGAGCTACCTGGCACTGATGGTGGGGAGGTGGAGACGTTCCGGCTCTCGCACTACCTCGACGAGGGCCTCGTCGTCCTCGCGTTCTACGTCTTCGACTTCCATCCATCGTGTCGGCAGGAGCTGTGTTCGATCCGGGACCTCAACTGGTTCGACATCCACCCTGCTCTCGACGTGTTCGCGATCGGGACGGATCGGGCCTTCAGCCATCAGGCCTTCGCCGAGGAGTTCGCCCTCGACTTTGCGCTCCTTTCGGACAGCGGCGGTGAGGTCAGCGAATCGTACGGCGTCCTCTACGACGAGTTCAATAACCACAAACGAGTCTCGAAACGGGCGGTCTTCCTGATCGACACCGAGCGCACCGTCAGGTATCGATGGGTGACGGACGATCCGAGCGTGCTCCCGGACTGGTCGACGGTCGAGCGTGCGGTCCGGTCGATATTGCCGCTCGGCGAACCGTAGGAACGCCTGAAAATCAGACCTGCCGGGCGAACGCGAGGGTGCCGCTGATGTTCTCGATGAGGACTGTGACGACGTCGCCCTCTCGGGCGCCGGGGACGAAAATGGTGTACTGGCCCTTCTCCGCCACGCCGTCACCCTTCCGGCCGGTTCCGGTGATCTCCACCTCGTAGGAGTGTCCCTCCTCGAGGGTCTCCCGCTGTGACCGGTCGGCGGTTCCGGAGCGCTTTGTGACCGGGCGGAACGCTCCGCAGGCCTCACAGCGCAGCATCTGGGTGCCGTCCTCGTTCACGAGCCGGGTATCCGGAAGGCCACACTCCGAACAGAGGACGTATTCCTCGACGAAGTCGGCGATAGCCGCATCGAAATCGGCTACGCGGAACGAGCCGTTATAACGGGCACGGCCCTCCTCGAGCTGCCCGTTCGTGCCGAGTTCCCGCTGGATGTGCCGGTGGAGGTCCGCCGGGTCACGGGAGAGGGCGTTCGCGATCGCGTCGAGGTTCGTCAGGCGGGTGAACGCCCCGTCCGTCTCGCCGACCGGGTCGGGGATCTTCAATCGGTCGTGGTCCTGGGCGAACTCGGGCATCTCGTCCATCGCGTTATCGAGAAGATCGTCATACTCCATACAGGAACCAGTGGGTCGCCCCGGAAAGCGCTTCCGTGGGTCGTGATAGCAGGCCGGGTCAGGAGTCGTCGACCCGTTGGGTGATCCGGTCGAATTCGTCGCGGAGGCGGTGGTACCCCTCGTCCACGTCGCGTGCCTTGCTTTCGGCGTTCCGGACGTGGGTTATCATGGTTTCCCAGTCGTCGCCCAGTGCGGAAAACCGGCGGTCGAGCCCGTCGAGCTCGTCGCGGATCCGTTCGGCCTGTTCGGAGAGCTGTTGGGTACGGATATCAGCGGAGATCAGCTCGAGCTTGTGGCCGAGGGTGAGCGGCGAGACGACCTGCACGCCGGCCCGCGTCGCCTCCCGGAGCAGGTCGTACTCCTCGGTGATGAGGTGGTGGTAGACGGTTTCCGATGGAATGAACCCGAAGGCGAAGGAGGCCGTCCCCGCGTCGGGCCGAACGTATTTTGACGAGATCTCGTCCAGCCGGTCGTCGACGTCGCGCCGGAACGCCGTCCGGGCCCGTTCACGGGTCGATTCGTCCTCGGCGTTCGCGAATTTCCGATAGTTATCGAGGGGGAACTTCGCGTCGATACAGACCACACCCGCCGAGGAGTCGATGTGGGCGTCCGGTCGTTTGCCGTCGACCACAGCTTCGTCGATGCCGTACCGATCCGGCGGGAGGTGATCCTCGAGGATCAACTCGAGCTGCTGCTCGCCGAACCGGCCGCGTTGTTGTGGATGTCTGAGGAGCTCGGACAGTTCCGTATGAAGCGCCTGGATCTGTTCGGCGTGATCCTCGATCAGCGTGAGGTTGCGTTTGAGGTCGGCCTCGTCCAGAGAGTGGTTGAGTGCGGCCGTGAGCTGATCAGCATCGACGGCGTCCCGGCCGCTCCGGCGATCGATCACGAGCCAGCCGACCATGATCACCAAGAGGACCGAGACGGCGACGAGGACGCCGAGAAGGACTTCCGGGAGGGCTGTCGCCATGGCCAACGATATCCACCCCGGTTATAAAGGGCTCAGCCCCGGTGAGGAAGTGTCGTGGGCCGGCGAACGTCCGTGTCGGAGCGCCGGGCTAGTTTCATCTCCCGGAAGACCGTCTCCCCGAGTATGGCCGACGACGATGACGGCGGTACGCGGCTCGGGTTCACGCTGCCGCCGATCCGGCTACCCAGGATCCTCTTCCCGGAGGGTCTCCGGTTTCTGGTGCCGGAATGGACCTCGGGCGGTCGCAATGTCCTCCTGGCCGCCGTCGTCCTCGACGTCGGGGATGCGATCGTCGTCCTGGCGGTCGGCGATTCGGTTGTCCGTGCCTTCGTCGGGACCGCGGCGATGGCATTGCTCCACGGCCCGTTCGGTCTCCTCTATTCGATCGAAGCGCTCCCGACGTTGTTCGAGGCCCCGTGGATTGCCGTGGTACCAACGGCGACGCTCCTCACCTGGTATCGTCGGTCGTTGTCGTAACCGGGAAGAAAACGACCTCAGTCCTCGTCGGTCGGGATTTCGGCCCCACAATTCGGACAGGTCGTCTGGGCCTCGGCCAGGGGTTGACCACATTCCGGACAGTTCTCGCTGGTGTCGCCCTCCGCGGCCGACTCGACGTCCTGTTTGAACCGTTCGACCCGCCGTCCGATCTTCCGGAAGAGGCTCATACCTTCGACCTCACTCGATATCGACGACCTCGATGTCGAACTCGAGGATCTCACCGGCCAGTTCGTGGTTGAAGTCGACCGTCACGACGTCATCCTCGATGCTGACCACCTCGCCGATCATCCCCTGTTGCGTCTGGACGTGCATCCCGACATCCGGGTCGTCGTCCTGGAGAGCGTCGCCGAAGACCTCCAGGTCGAATTCGGCGATGTTGTCCTCCCGCCGATCGCCGTAGCCCTTCTCCGGCGGGAGCGTAACGGTTCGCGACTCGCCCGCGTCCATCTCCTGAAGTGCCTCGTCCAGCCCTTCGACGAGGCGATCGGACCCGATCTCGACGGACAGTGGGCCATACTCCCGGTCTGGAAAGTCGTCGGCCAGGCCCGATTCCTCGGCAACCGTTTTGCGTGAGGTGTCGAAGACGGTGCCGTCCTTCAACCGGCCGGTATACTCGATTCTAACGTTATCCCCGGGTTCGATCGTCATGCCCTCCATTCCGAGAGGCCAACGGATAAGGGCATGGTCCCGACACGACACGCGCCGTCTTTGGGGTCGAAAATCGGGTTTTCTCCGTCTTGGCCGATGAACGGAGTCGTGCTCAGCGACGGGGATCGAACTCCTGGTTGATGACATCGCCGCATGCCGTGCAGTGGACGGCGACCGGATTGGGGACTCGAGGCCTTAGGTCGGACAGGTCACGTTGACTTTGTCCCGGTAGATCCGGTGGAGCATGAGGGAGAACACGACGAAGTCGCGGGTCGAGGCGCCCACCGCATCGCCATCAGCCCTCGATTGGTCCCTGGGGTATGTATAGGCGGGCGGAACCGCTGCGATCGCGGTCTCCGGCCGTCCCGAGCCCACTGCGGGCCGCTCGGGATGTTACATCGGCTTCATGGGCTTCGGTAGCACGCGTCTCCGTTAACTTATCCGTGACATCCCCTAAGTAGTAGTATGAGCGAAGACCAATCGGAACGTCGGAACCTCCGAATGCCCCATGGGGATGAACTGTTCGCGGTCGTGACTCAGCACAACGGCGGGAACCACGTCCGCGTCCAATGCGAGGACGGCGAGAACCGGATGGGCCGGATTCCCGGCCGGATGAAGTACCGGACCTGGATCGAGGAGGGTGACGTCGTCCTCGTGGAACCGTGGGATTGGCAGGACGAGAAAGCCAACATCGAGTGGCGCTATACCGGTCAGGACGCCGATCAGTTGAGACAAGAAGGCCACATCGACTAACCCGCCTCAGTTTTCACTCCCGATAACTGAATATCGGATTTGATCTGGGCGAACTTCGGTCGGATTACAACTCTTCCAACATTCCGTCGAGCCCGGTGGCCATCGATTCGAACCAGTCGTCGATCGAACAAACTACGTAGGTGCGAATCGGGTCGAAGCCGTCAGCGATTCTTTCGGCAATCGACCGGACCCGATCGGCCGCCGATCGATAGCCGGTGGAGCCTGCGACACTCATTCCACTCCTCCCTAAGGGGAAACCCTGCTTAGGTATCGGGAGATTAATATCATAAACGAGAATTATCGGCTCTAATAACCGATATCAAAACGTCGATCCAACTGTTATCGACCCGTTAAGACAGCCTTCCGGGTGCGAACAGTTCCCTGAGATGGGTAATCGAGCGTCGCACGGGGCTTAATCGATGTGCCATTGGCACTGTGGACGTGGGGGCATCAGGGGGACCGGTTATCATTGATCCCCAGGACACCCCTATTACCCGCAAAAAGTTCGGCGATTTCCTCGAATTCGAGGACGATGAACCCGGCAAAGACAATGACGAAGCCAGCAAGCGTGAGCATCGAGAGCGTCTCGCCGAGCCAGAGCCAGCCGATCAACACCGCGACGAGGGGGACAATATAGACGACTAGGTTCGCATGCAATGGACCGCTACGTTCGATGAGAGAGAAATACAGCGCGAACCCGATCCCGCTCGGCACGACCCCGAGGTATACTACGATCGCGAGAAACGTCGGCGACGATGAAACGACCTGGATTTCACCGAGCGCGAGGCTCCCGAGATGTAAAAGGGCGGCACCGAGTCCGAGCGACCAGGCGGTCAGGGTTACGGCGGGCATGTGCGTACCGGTCCGTCTGATCAGCACCGAACCGAAGGCGACACAGGTGATGGCAATGAGGACCAGCGTCTTCCCGAGAATGTCGGGGGCCAGTAGATCATCCGGAGAGGGTCTTATTACAAGCGCGACGCCGAGCAGGCCTATCAGGACGCCAAGTAGCGTTCGCCGGGATGCCCGTTCGGTCGGGAGGAAAAATACCGCAAACAACACTGTTAGCACGGGACCGAGGCTGTAGATAATCGCCGAAATTCCGCTCGCCGTGTATTGCTGCCCCAGATAGAGGAACCCGGCCCCTCCGATGGAGAAGACTCCCCCTGCTAATACGGCGAACCAGTCGGCCCGCGCCCGGGGTCGCCATTCCTTGAGGACGATTACCGAAACCGCGATCAACAGCAAGGCCGAGAGGTAGAACCTGAGCGCAGCGAACAGCAACGGCGGTGAATCGGCCAGTCCCGCTTTGATCGCGGGAAACGCCGACCCGAACGCGATTCCCATGAACAGGAAGGTTGCTGCTGCTCTGCCACGTGACATGATTCCTATAAGTTATCCGAGGAGATAATCCTGGCGAATCCCCAGCGTCATCCGTTCCGGAAAGTGCATTAGAACGATCACCACGAGCTTAAGATTGCCCAGGCCGGGGGCGAACCGACGGTGGGACCACTCCTGGACTTGCCTCACGTTTTCGACTGGTGAGTCCTCGATCGATCCTAGAGTAGGGAAACTGGCCTCGGCACTCATAGGGCTCGTCATCGCCCGGGACAAGGCTCGGCC
>CAYOLR010000091.1:0-10735 GCA_964404815.1 uncultured Halobacteriales archaeon | reverse complement strand
GTGGACGCCGGCGCACTTCTACAACCTGGCGCTGGCCTACAAGGAGGACTACGCGCGGGCGGGCTTCCCCATGCTGCCGGTCGTCCGGGGCGAGGCGGTCACGCGGCGGCACATCACGCTCTACCTGGGCGCGACCCTCCTCGGGACGATCGCGCTCGGGACGGCCACCCGACTCGGCTGGGTCTATGCGGGGACGACCGCGGTCGTCGCCGCGGTCTTCCTCTGGGCAGTCGTCCGGTTGTATCGGGAGCGGACGGAGGCGGCGGCGTTCCGGACGTTCCACGCGTCGAACCTCTACCTCGGGACACTGCTGATCGCGGTGCTGGTCGACACGCTGGTGGTATGAACCTCGAGACACGTCACCGACGGCGCTTTCCGATCGCGGTGTCGACAGCGGTGGCGTGGTCCGGGCTCGTGGTCCTCGAACTGTTCCTGCTCGCCCTCTACTTCGCGATCGAACCGGCCGAGATCCGGTCGATCCGGTACCTGCTCTATCCGTTCGTCTGGATCAACGTGGGGTTGTGGGCCGTGGTCCGGACTCGGCCGACTGCGGCGAACCGCCGTCACCGGCTCGTCGCCGCTGGGGTCGGTACCGCGTACTTCCTGGTGGTGATGGCCGTCCCGGGGAACATCGGCGTCGGCGATGTCGGCGCCCAGCTCGTCGCGCGTGTCGGGTGGTACGCGCCGGGGTGGGGGCCGTTGCTCGCCCTCTCGGGCCCGCTCCGGCTGTACCTGATCCCCTTCGAGGTGATCGGCTACGCCGCCCTTGCTTACCTGGTGTACGTCGCGACGCTCGACCTGGTCCGGACCGCACTCCCGGGCATCCTCGGCCTGGTGACCTGCGTCGGGTGTACCGTCCCCGTTCTGGCGCCGGTCGTCGGTCTCCTCGGCGGGCCGACGTCCGGGCTGGTCACGACCTCCTACGCGTACTCCTACGACATCGGAACCGTCCTCTTCGTGGTCACGGTCGTCCTGATGGCGGTTTCGCGGGAGTGGGTCCGGGATTCCGAGCGGGCTACCTGAACCGGGCATAAACCAGCAGGGCCGCGAGCCCGGGGATCACCCGGAGGGCAGTGGGAAAGCCCTGGATGGCGGTCTCCTCGGCGATCGCGAGCGCGACCAGTCCAGGGACGCTGCCCGCAAGGAACAACCCGGCGATGACGGCGCCGATCCACGGCGCCAACTCGCCCCGACCTCGGTTCGTGGCGTCGCGATAGACCCACAAGCCGGCCCCGATGGCAACGACTGGGAGGCCAACAGAGAGGAGGATCGTCGCAATGGACGCCATCGACAGGTAATCTCCGCCGCCAGGGCGAATAAAGGGAGTCCTCCTCACCGGTCGAACGCCAGCAGGTACCCGTCGGCGCTCGAGAGGTACATCCGCTCGCCGATGATCGCGGGCGAGAACAGGAGCGACCCGGGCGTGGCACGGGTCCACCGGCGCTCCCCATCGTCGGCATCGAGGGCGACCACCCGGCCGTCGATCCCGCCGAGGTAGACCGTGTCACCGGCGACCGATGGCGAGGCGGTCACGAACTGGTTCCCGCCGTACTCCCACCGTTCCCGGCCGCGGTGATCGAGCGCGAGGACCCGGTCGGCCGCCAGGTAGAGTCCGTCCGGCGTGACTGCAGGCGGCGTCGGGCTCAATCCCGTCTCGACCCGCCACCGTTCGGTACCGACTTCGGCATCGAGCGCGAAGAGGATCCCCGTCGGGACGCCGTCAGTCCGGATCGTGGCGGCTGCATAGACCGTTTCCTCGGCGACGACCGGGTTCGCGAAGGCCGAGACCGCCGGGTCGTCGAACGTCCAGACCCGACCGCCCGTCCTGGCATCGAGCGCGTAGATCTGATCACGTCCGGCGTAGACCCGGTCGCCGTCGACGGCGACGGCGAACGGGGGTAGCACGTTCGATCCGACCGGGCTTCGCCATTCGACGTTTCCCTGCAGGTCGAAGGCGACGACCCGTGCGTCGAACGCAGTGCTGTATTTCACTTTGGTCATCGCGACGAACAGGCGAGCGTGAGCCACGACCGGAGCGTGGTACCGCCAGATGTCGTTTGACTCGAACCATTCCCGTCGGCCGCCGTTGGCGTCCAACGAGAGGAAGGTCGATCGTCCGACTGCGTAGACCTTACCGCCGGCAATGGCCGGCGACTCCCGGGTCGAGAAGAACATCGGATGGTGCCAGCGGATACGCCCCGTGACCCCGTCGATGGCCGTCACGCTGGAACCGCCGGTGACCACCGTGCCGCCGTCGGCGACTGCGGGCCCGGCGGCCTCGTCGGGGCGGATCGTCCAGGCGAGCCGACCGGCCAGCGGGCCAGTTACAGCCGGCGAATAGCCCGTCCGGCCGGGATCACGACGCCACAGGGGCCAGCCGTCGATTTCCCCGCCAGTCGGTCGGGTGCAGCCCGCGATCGACCCGGTTAACCCGGCGGCGGCCACCCCGAGGAACCGCCGCCGGGTCCATTCGCTCATCGGCCGGTCTTGTCTCCCTGCCTCAAAAGCCCTGACGCGGTCGTGCGGGGGCCGTCACGACCGTCCTTGGGTCCACTTCGTCAGCAGGAGCGTCCCCTCGAAGAGGACGACCATCGTGAGGGCGACGACGATCGGGGCCATGCCCGTCGGGTCGGGGCTGAAGATGAACGAGAGCCCGAGGAACCCGCCCCAGAACAGGATCCGGCGGTCCGCGAGCCACTGGCGGGTGACCAGGCCCATCATCATGGCGAGCATGATGAACAGGGGGATCTGGAACACGATGGCCAGATAACCCATCAGGATGAGGATGAGGTCGAAGGTGCGGCCCAGGGCGAACCCGATCGTGGCGACGTCCTGTGAGTAGTAGAGGAAGTACGTGAAGATCGCCGGGAGGATGATGAAGTAGGCGAAACTCACCCCCACCAACGCCAGGACGAGGCTGGTCGGGATCGCGGCCAGGTAGTATCGACGTTCATGGGGGTAGAGGCCCGGCCGCATAAACTGGTAGGTCTGGTGGACGAGCACCGGGAGGGCGACGATGAGGCCGGCCAGGCTCGCCACCTTGAGCTCGGTCAGTTTGAGCTCGAGGATGCCGTACAACCGGGGCCGCGTAAGCTCGCCCTCCGGGAGGATCGAGTTCCAGAGGAAGTTGATGACTTCCTCCGCGATGGGGAAAGTGACCAGGCTGACGATCCCGGCGATCGCGATGATGATTGCCAGCCGCTTGAGCATCTCTTCGATGTGCTCGGCGAGGGGCATCTCCTGGTCTTCGCTCGGGCCGTCGACCTGGGCGTAGGCCGGGACTTCGACCTCGTAATCGTCGTCGATCGCGTCCGGCCCCTCGACCATCTCGTCCTCCTCGTCATCGTCGGCCGGGGCGGCATCGTCCTCGTCGACATCGCCCTCGGGTTGGGATTCCTCCAAAGAATCCTCCCCGGAATCTGCGGCGTCCGTGTCACCGTCCTGGTCGGGTTTGTCGTCGAGGGTGGCTCCGTCGGCGTCGTCGCTGTCGGCCGCTGCGTCGTCGGGGTCCGCCGACGCCGGTTCCTCGGCATCGGAGTCAGCGACCGACGAGTCCCCCTCGTCGGCTTCCTGATCGGGTGATCCTTCCGACGGTTCCGAATTGGCCGAGGTTGCGTCATCGTCGGCCGGCTCCCCGGGCTCTTCGGCCTCGGGCTCCGGCTCGTCATCCGATGGTCGATCCCCGTCCATCCATCTCCGGGTAGGCGGTCTCCCGACTATAGGCCTTTTCGTGTGCTCGTGCCGTCAAATTCGGTCGAATCGACGGCCGGCAGGGCGGTCCGCCCGCGGATCGCTTCGAGAAGATTGATAACCAGCAAACGGTAACCTCGTCCGATGGCAGCCGACGAGGGTGTCCTGGATCCCGATACCCGGCAGACGCTCGCATCCGGCCGGCGGACGATCGGCGACATCCTCGGCGCCGCCCAGCAGAAGGGGAGGCGGATCTTCATCGTCTTCGTTATCGGCCTGCTCGGGACGGTCTACGCGATGCGGGTCTGGATTTGGCCGATCCTCAAACGCGACCTCCTGGCCCGCGGCGCCGACATCGTCGTGATCACTCCATTCGACGTGATTCTGCTCCAGGCGAAGATCGGGATCTTCGTCGGGCTCCTCATGTCGATCCCGTTCCTCCTCTACTACGCCCGGGAGCCGCTCAAACGCCGGGGGTGGTATCCCGAGGAGGGCGTCGCCACCTGGAAGCTCGGGACGATCGGTGTCCTGGCGGCCGTCCTCTTCGTCGGCGGGGTCACTTACTCGTACAATATCTTCTTCCCGGTGATGTTCGACTTCCTCGCGCACAACGCGATCAGCGCGGGGCTCGCCCCGACCTATTCGATCGTCGACTGGACCCAGTTCATCCTGGTGCTGGGGCTGTCCTTTGGATTGGCGGCCCAGCTCCCCCTGGTCATGACGGCGCTGTCGTACGCCGGTATCGTCCCATACGAGACCTTCCGCGACAAGTGGAAGTACGCGATCGTGGCGATGTTCGGCTTCGGCGCCCTCTTCTCGCCGCCCGACCCGTTCACGCAGGTCATGTGGGCCGGCCCGCTGGTGATCCTTTATGGATTCAGCCTCTACCTCGCCCGGCTGGCGGTCGGCCTCAAGCGTGGCACCTCGATCGGGGAGCTCCTCGGCGACCTCCTGAGCAACCTCAACAAGGTGGCCGCAGGGTTCGTGCTCGCTGCCGGGCTCACCTATTGGTTCCTGACGGGTGGCCTCGGATTCGTCAACCGACGGGTGCTCCCTCAAGTCCCGGCCGCCTACCGTCCCGAGCCCATCAGCCTGTCCCGGTTCCTCCCCTTCGATGGAACGACCGAGGCCGTCGTCGCGGCCGCGATCATCGGCGGGATCGTGGCGCTCTTGCTCGTGTTCTATTACGCCCGGCCACAGGTTGAGCCCGCCGCCGGCGAGTTCGGCGATCCGACCGCGATCGACATCCACGAGCTTGACGCCGCCGGCGTCAAGGCGGCGCCTTCGGAGGTGTTCGCCGAGATGGACGAGGAGGAAGCCCTCGAGCACGCCCGGACGGCGATGGACGAAGGGCTGCCCGAGAAAGCCCAGGCCATCTTCGACCGGTTCGACGAGACGGAGGACGAACGGGCGGAAGCCGAGGAGGGTGCCGAGGAGGCGACAAGCGGGCCGATGACCCGCGCAACGACGGGCATCGTCGACGCGTTCACCGAGGAGGAGACAACCGAGGAGGACGTCGGCGGCTACTACTACGACCTTGCGTTCATCTTCGACTCGCTCCGGTCGAAGGCCTTCCGGCTCTTCGCGGTCTTCATCATCGTCCTGGCGGGCGTCTTCGGGTTCCTCTACTCCGGCGGCATCGGGGCGATCAAGCGGGACTTCATCAGCCGCCTCCCAGCCGTCGTCCGGCCCGAGGAGGTCAACGTCATCACGCTGCACCCGGTTGAAGCGCTCGTCTTCGAGGTGAAGATCGCCACGCTGCTGGGTGCCGTGGCGCTGCTGCCGATGCTGCTCTATTACGCCTGGCCCGCCCTCAGAGAACGCGGCATCGCTCGGGGGAACCGGAACGTGTTCTTCGGCTGGGCCGGGGCGATCTTCGGGGGCCTCCTCATCGGGAGCGCCCTGGGCTATAGCTACATCGCCCCGGCCGTGGTCTCCTACTTCGTCTGGGACGCCCTGCAGGCCGACATGGTAATCGTCTACCGGGTGAGCAACTTCTTCTGGCTCGTGTTCTTCACGACCGTGGGGATCGGTCTTTGGCTGGATATCCCGATCACGATGATCCTTTTCCACCGGGCGGGGATCGTGCCCTATACTGTTCTCCGGGAGCGGTGGCGGGTGGTGACGCTGGCGGTGTTGGCGTTTTCGGCCATCTTCACCCCGGCGAGCGTGCTCTCGATGATCCTGATCGCGATCCCCGTCATGTTCGGCTACGGAGTCGGGCTCGGTATCCTCTGGGTGGTCACGCTTGGCGGCCGGCGAACGACTAGGCCAGCGGCCGGCTAACCGGTTCGACATCGGTGTATCCCGGGGAAGAAATGGTGACTCGCGGGATTCGGAATCGACCGGTCAGAAGGAGACGTGTTCGACTTCGCTGAACATCATCGGCGGGTCGCGGTCGGTGTAGCCCTTACGGCCGATCGCGCCCTCCGAGAGCGACAAGTAGAGGGTCATCCGTGCCTCGTCGGCCGAGGAGAACGACTCGGAGCCACATCGGTCGAAGACCTGTCGGACCGTCTCCGAGCCCTTCGCGAGCGAGAGTTCCCGTCCGCCATGGGAGTCGATGATCTCATCGGAAGTCGTCGGATAGTCCATGTCTGCGATCATGTCGTCGAGGTCCTTCAGTCGCATACCCTGGTTTGACTTGAAGAATAATTATAAATATTGTCCATCATCATGATTTAACACCATAATCTGTTTAAGGAACTTAGTATGGCGGGCGTTGGCACGGGACACGAACCGATGGATCCCCAGCGCGATCGCCTAGTTCCCGGTGAGGGTGCCGGGGGCGAGCTGGGTGTACATATACACCCACATCGCAATGAGCACCACCGTGGCGATACCGATGATGGCGCCTCCGACGCCGAGCTGGAGTGGTGTCAGCATGGATGAGGGGTTCCGGAGACGGTGAGGTAACTCTTCGGCGGTGATGTGCTCCCGGCACATTCCGGCCCCCGCCGATTTGTACCTAGAGTCGTTTGCACCCGTTGACGTCCATCGCAGGCTGCCATTTGTTCAAATTGCGTCCAGAGTTGAATCCCTATCGCCGATGTAAATGGTGTCATTTGCGACCATCGGACCCAACGCGTCGGATCGGTCTGGCCATGGGTCTAAAATTATCTTGTTCGATAATCCGATTAGCTATTCGTGACCCGTAACTTGGTCTAGCCGCGGCTGATCGGGGTGGATGGAGAATCGCTACCGATCGAAACGGCCCATAGGAGTCGGTCCGGGGTTCGAAATCCCACGTCCACTCGGGGGAGTCGACAGGTTTTGATGATTCGGATAATAACGAACGAATACCATGAGAATAATTCGTGAGGCGGCTTCGGGAGCATGCCGATGCCGAAGATAAGCGTTGAGGTCCCACAGGAGCTGTTGGACGACCTGGACGAACAGGTCGGCGAGGACGGGAAGTTCGTCAACCGGAGCGAGGCGATCCGGGCCTCGATCCGGAAGACGCTGGACCTCCTGGACGAGATCGACGCCCGTCACGGGAGGCTCGAGGATGCGTGACATCCTCCGGGTCGGGCTCATTGCCCTGTTCGTTACCGCGCTGATCACCGCCCAGCTCATCGCCGTCAAGGTCCTCGCGCTGCCGCTCCCCTTCTCTATGCCGGGGATCGGTGCCTCTGCCATCGTGCCCGCGGGCGTTCTGGCCTACGCGCTCACCTTCTTCGCCACTGACTGCTATGCGGAACTCTACGGTCGAAAAGCGGCTTCGGCCGTCGTCAACGTCGGCTTCGCCATGAACTTCGTCTTGCTCGGCCTCGTCTGGGTCGCGATCGTCCTCCCGGGCTCGTCGGCCGGTGTTCCCGCTGACACCTTCGCGACCGTGCTGGGCCCCTCGATCAATATCGTGGCCGGGAGTCTCCTCGCCTACATCGTTAGCCAACACTGGGACGTTTTCGCCTTCCATTCGATCCGGAAGCGCACCAGCAGTCGCCACCTCTGGCTCCGGAACATCGGGTCGACTGCAACGAGCCAGCTGATCGACACGGCCATCTTCATCTCCGTCGCCTTCTATGCTGTTCCGACGCTCCTCGGCATCGGCCGGGCCCTTCCGGGAGGCGTCCTCGCCCAGCTGATTGCCGTCCAGTATCTGGTGAAACTGCTGATCGCCCTGATCGATACCCCGTTCGTCTATGCTGTCGTGGGGTACGCCCGCGCCAACGGTCTCGCCGAACCCTGGCCGGGCGCGTAATCGGGAGCGGGTCAATTTCCAAAACGGCAAGCCCTTAGCGTCCACGGGAACAGCGTCCAGCCAATGGAGATCGTTGTCTTCGGTGCTGGCAGCCTCGGCAGCCTCCTCGGGGCCAAGTTCGCGACCGCCCACGAGGTGACGCTCGTCGGCCGCAATCCCCATATGGCCGCCGTCAACGAGAACGGCCTCCGGGTAACGGGGCTGGACACCTTCGTCACCCACCCGGCCGCCACGACCGACGGGACCGACCTGGCGGCCGACCTGGCCGTAGTAACGGTGAAGGCCTTCGATACGGAGACGGCGGCCCGGGAACTCGCCACTGGCAGCTACGATGCGGTCCTCTCGCTCCAGAACGGCATGGGGAACGAGGACGGCCTCGCCGAATCCCTTGACTGCCCGGTACTCGCCGGGACCACAACCTTTGGCGCCCGACGCAGGGAGCCGGGCGTCGTCGAATGGACCGGTGAGGGCGATGTCGTGCTCGGGCCGTGGGCGCCGCCAGTAACCCCAGCGGTCGACCGGGTGGCCGACGCCTTCCGAAGCGCGGGCTTCGATACCTCCGTCGCAGCCAACATACGGACGAAGCTCTGGGAGAAACTCGCGGTCAACGCGGCGATCAACCCCGTGACCGCCCTGGCCCGCGTCGAGAACGGGGCGTTAGCGGACGGCGAGTTACACGGGATTGCCCGGGACGCCGCCGCCGAAACAGCCCGGGTCGCCCGGGCCATTGGGGCCGACCTCAGGGAGGGGGCTGCCGTCGATCGGACGGAGGCCGTGATCGAGGCGACGGCGCCGAACCACTCCTCGATGTTGCAGGACGTAATGGCCGGTCGCCGGACCGAGATCGACGCCATCACGGGCTACGTGATCGAGCGGGCCGCCGCGAACGCGGTGGACGTTCCCGTCAACCGGACGCTGTTCGCCCTCGTGAAGGGGTGGGAACGCGGCCAGGGAGTGACGGCCGAGGACTGACTCGTACCTGTCCGACGGATATCCGTGTCTTTACCCGCCCCGGGTTCGACCCCCCGGACATGCCGTCGATCAGTTCGCTCCGGGACTGGGGACCGGACGCACCGCCCATCACGATGTTGACGGCCTATGACTCGGCCACGGCCGTCATCATCGACGATGCCGGGATCGACGTGATCCTCGTCGGCGACAGCATGGGCGACAACGTCCTCGGCTACGACTCGACCCTCCCCGTCACCGTCGACGAGGTGGCGAGCCGTACCGGGGCGGTCGCCCGTTCGGTCGACGACGCCGTCGTCCTCGCGGACATGCCCTTCCTGAGCTTCGGCGTCGACGAGGCGGAGAGTATCGAGAACGCCGGCCGGATGCTCAAAGAGGAAGACGCCGACGGCGTCAAGCTCGAAAGCGGGCCACATACCGTGGAGCTCACCCGCCGGCTGGTCGACCTCGGCATCCCGGTCATGGCCCACCTCGGGCTCACGCCCCAGCGCATCCGCCAGCTCGGCCTCACCCGGCAGGCCACCGACGAGGAGACGGCCAACGAGCTCCGATCGCTCGCCAGCGACCACGAGGAGGCGGGGGCCTTCTCGCTCGTCCTCGAACACATTCCGGCCGACCTCGCGAGGGTCGTCACCGAGGACCTGTCGATCCCGACGATCGGTATCGGTGCCGGGCCGGATACCGACGGTCAGGTCCTCGTCATCAACGACGTCTTCGGGTTTCCGGATCGGCTCGCACCGTTCGCCGAAAGCTTCGGCGACGTCAAGGGCGAGATGGAACGCGCGGTGGCGAACTACCGGGACGCCGTCGTCGACGGGGAGTTCCCTGCTCCCGAACACACCGACGACACCGACCTGGACCTCGACTAACTGGTCTCTCTATCGATCCGCTCGGCGAAGCCGAAGCGTGGCGAGACGTCGGTCACTCGGACTGCGACACGCTCGCCTTCCTCGGCGTCGGGGACGAACAGGGTATACCCCTTCACCTTGGCCACCCCGTCGCCCTCCGAGCCGATATCCACGATCTCGACGTCGATCTCGTCGCCAGCCCTGACCGGGGCCGTCAGCCGCCGTTTGGCGACGAGAAAGACCTCCGAGGACTCGTCGCGTGAGGCATCGGGCCGGACCGTCCGCACGTGATCGAACTCGTTCTCGAGGTCCGCCCGAAAATCCGCGAGGTCCGGGCCGTCGAATACCTTCACGACGAGGTCGCCACTCCCGGCGAGGATCTCGAGGCCGACTTCTGCGGCCTGCCGACCGAGGTGGACCGACCGGGCGTGGTCCACCGAGTACTCACCCGTCATGTCGGGGGCCATGTCAGAGAGCACGACGTCAGCCTCGCCGACCGCCTCGAGGATCGCCGTCTTCGTCGATTCCTGGGTGATATCGCCGCGGATGGTCTCGACACCGTCGATCGGGTCGATCCGCTGGCGGTCGACCCCCAGGACTCGACCCCGATCGCCGGCGCGCTCCCTGGCGACCTGCAGCCACCCGCCGGGGGCCGCACCGAGGTCGACGACGGTATCGCCGGCTTGGATGAGGCCGGCCCCCTCGTCGAGCTGTTTGAGCTTGTACGCCGCCCGCGAGCGGTAGCCCTCCTGTTTGGCCTTGTTGTAGTAGTGATCCCGGCCTGTCATACGTTCCTCACTAAATCGTCTGACATGTTCCGCGTGGTACTCGCGGGCGAACGCGCGTTCATACCACCGGCAGACGCCGTCAAAGCGGAAAGGGACATCGGATGGGCTCGATACTATCTATCGCCCGGTGACATCGCTGTAAGCCATTGGATCGATAACTTCGCACCATTATCTTACCTACTATTTTATTCATTAACAGGATGGAATGCTCCGTGCCTTCCTGGCGTACGTACGCG
>CAYOLR010000090.1:0-10767 GCA_964404815.1 uncultured Halobacteriales archaeon | reverse complement strand
GTTTACTCGGGGTGACCGGGGTCGAGAGCGGCTGTTCCGGCCCGTCGATCTCAGTCATCAGGCTCTGATCCCAAATCAGGGTGGACAAGGGCCGTCGCACCGGGAAGGAGGCCCTGGAGCCCGATCAGTGGATCCCCGCCCCTAATACCGTGTTCGGTGTTTCCGAATTTCCCGAGCGAGCGGTCGAAGTCGCTGGTGGGCTTCACGAGGATTCCGATGGCCTTGCGAAGTTCGCCCTTCACCTCCAGATACCGGAGGAACACGATGTCGTTGGTGAGATAACTGACTCCGCCCCTCGTCGGTTTGAACTCCCCGACGATGGCGTCGACGGTATCAACCATCATGACCGTGACACCCATGTTCTGCAGGTATCGGCCCAGGCTGTTGGGCACGTGTGTGAGATCGCCGACCCAGACGACCGACGCCCCCTGTTCCTCGACCCTCCCGCGAACGATCGACGCGAATTCCCTGGGTGATCGTTCGGGGGCTTCGGTCTCCGTGATCGCGAGCATTACCCGGCCAGGGGGTCTCAGACATTGCTCTCTTTCGAATTATTTTTCAGATACCTGAAAAACTCCCAGTCCGAATCCGACGCCTGCAGCTCCGAGAGTGCGGCATCGGCCTCCTGTTTGACCTCGTCGATCTGCCTGACGAGGTCCTGATACCGCTCGTTTCGGTCGAGTTCCGGCTGGGATTTCTGAGCTTCGAGGAGGGACTTCTTGTTCATCAACGTGAACAGTTCGCTCACCTTCGAATCGTACTCGCGATAATTCACCAATCTGTCGACAAGATCGAGAAGATCGTTTTGGGACACTGGTTTCGTGAGGTAGTCGTCGAACGGCATTTCGATGATGTCGAAATCCGGTTCGACCGCGGTAACCATCGCCGTCGAACAGTCGATCTCCCTGGCCTGGATTTCCTCCAGGACGGCATCGCCCGATACCGTTGGCATCCGGCGATCGAGGAGCGCCACGTCGACATCGGCATCGAGGACCTCGAGGGCTTCCTCGCCACCGTAGGCGACGCGGGTGTTGTAGCCCCGACTCAACCAGGCGGCATAGAGGTCGGCGAGGCCGCGCTCGTCATCGACAACGAGTACGGTCGGCAGGTCGCTCCGCGTCGATCGGTCGGGTGATGGTTCATCATCCATACCTGGGGAAGGTGCCCAATCGCCATGTCCGTCATCGGTACTCAGCTAGCCGTGTCACCCAGGTTCACTCTAGGTGAGTCTAGGATGGTCTGGCGGTCGATCAGGCGAAGATGGCGTCCATGAGCTTCCGTTCGGCCGCCCGGAGGTGGTATTGGAACGTCGACGGGGCGATGTCACGCGTTTCTGCCAATGCTTCGCTCGTGGTCGCCCGTGGCCACTGGTAGAACCCGCCGTAATACGCGGTCCTGACGGCAGCAAGCTGTTTCTCGGTGAGCTGATCGATCAGGCCTTCCTGGAAGGTCTCACGCGTTTCGACCGGATCGGCGTTTTCCCGACGGGCTCGCAGGTCGGTGTCAGGGAACGAGCGTTCGACCGCCTCGACGAAGGGCCGGACACCGTTCGAGTCCGAAAAGACGACGACGAGCCTGGCCGTCCCATCGGTCGTTTCCAGTCGCCGGAGGGTGCCATTGAATTCCCGGAGGAGCCCGAACAAGGATGGCTGCGTTGCCGTGAGTTGGACCAGGGCATTGGATTCATCGACACCGAGGACCTGCACGGCGGAAACACTCCGGACGGATTCCAGGCGGTCCGCAAAGCCCTCTTCGTCATGGCCCTTGATCCTGACGAACAGCCGATGCTGCCCCGATGAATCTTCGATGGTCCCGACGAACTCAACATCGGCACCGACAGCGTCCGCGATCGCGTTCGTGATCAACCGGTCGTCCTCGATCGCAAGTTCGATTTCCGTCCGGTCATCGGCCCGGATCGCCTCGGACCGTTCGATATTCGCTAAGGCGTAGCCGACGGTTTCGCCGAGTTCCTCGAGCACGAGCCGTTCACGTTCGTCGAAGATATCGGCGTCCACCGCGTGGATCACGATTACGCCTGTCGGGCTCCCGCGCTGCAGGATAGGAACGACTGCAACTGCGCGATACCCCTGGTTGAGCAATTCCCGGCGGTGCGGTTCCCACGCCGGGTCCTCGAGGAGTTCCTGTGCGGTCTGAATCCGTTTCGAATCTATCGCTGCAGCGAGCATCCTCCCCATCGGTGACTCGTCCCGATCCACACCGACCCCGTCGAGATCGTGTCTGTCCATGCCAGCCCAGTGTGATGGCTCGATCGACCCGTCGACCGGATCCTGCCGACCGATCCACGCACAGGTATACTCGTCGGCCTGACTGAGCCGGTCACAGACGGCCGCCAATACCTCGGCCTTGGTCGTAGATTTGATGAGGGTCTGATTGATTTGACGGATCACCTCGTTGAGGCGATTGAGTTGTTTCAACGCCTCGTTTTGGCGCTCCAGTTGCCGGTCCCGATCCTGGAGAGCGGTCTCCCGTGTGCTGCGATCAAGTGCCGCGATCACGTTGTCCCTGATGAGGTCGGCGATCCGACGATCAGTCCCTTCGAGATCAAGCTCTCCGGTATTGCCGGCGACCAGGACGCCATGATTGCCGATCGGTAGCACCAGTAGTTCACGCACGGGGAGTCCGTCGGTGTCCGAGGAAACCCGTCGTTCCTCGTTCTCGGAGAACGCCTCCCAGATCGCTTCATTGCCCGGCTCGATCTCGTCGAGGTCGGCAAGCCGAACATCGCCCTCGCCGGCCCACGCCCATGGTTGTAATCGTCCCCGGTCATCCAGCGAGAAGAACCCGCTGCCGTCGGTTCCGAGGAGATCGGTTATGGTCGAGACCGCGATATCCGCGATCGCCTGCTGATCCGCTGCTCGCATCATCGACTGGTTCCGCTCATTGAGCTGGGTGAGCATCTCCTCGTAGCGTTCCCGATCGGTGACGTCCTGAATGACACTTAGCACCGCGGGGGCCCCATGATAGGCGATCGGCCGGGACGTACTCTGAATCCACCGCAGCTGACCATCCAGGGTATGGACCTGATTCAGCTCGCGTGTCGACGAGACTTCTCCCCGCTGGATCGCTTTGGCGGTTTCGATGAACCCCTCGGAATCCTCCGAATGGAGATACCGACCGATACCGGTCCCAACGAGGTCTTCGGCCGTTTCGGCACTCACGAGTTCGACGGCGGCCTCGTTTGCGAAGACGATCTCGCCATCGATGTGGACGACAACCGGGTTCGGCGACATCTCGACGAGCGTCCGATAACGGCGCTCGTTCTCCCTCAGTTCGCGCTCCATCCGATTCCGTTCGGTGATGTCACGGCCGATGCCAACGATTCCTTTCGCCGTTCCCGCTGGGGTGTCTAGCCGAGCGGATTTGACCTCGTAACGACGGGCCCCGTCGTCGGCGGTTTCGACGTCGACCTCAACGTACCCCTCACCAGTTTCGAGGGCGGTATCGATCGATGAACGGACCCGGTCCTGCTGGCCCTCGGCGACGAATTCCGTCGCGTGTATATCGGCGGTTTCGCCATCGTCCAGCCCAGCGATCCGAGAGAACTCCTCGTTCCACCGCTGTAGATAACCATCGGGGTCGATGAAGAAAAACACGTCATCGAGTTCGTTTAGGGCATCGCGGATGAAGTCCCGCTCGGCCCGAAGGTCCTCTTGCGTCCGTTTCAGTTCCGTGACGTCGTTGACCACCGCCTGCCCGACCTTGGACCCATCGAACCACCCATCGGTCGTGGTCACCTGGACGTGTTTGATCTCACCGTCATCCCGAACCAACCGGAACTGTGTCGGCCCGACCACCTCGCCCCGGTCAATGACCTCGGCCAGTTCACCCCGTGCGATGTCATGGTCGTCCGGATGGATGAAATCGAAGATCGATCGCCCGACGAGGTCCTCGCGGTCCTCGAGACCTAAGAGGTCGACGACAGCCTCGTTACCCCAGACGGACACCCCCTTCTCGTCGAAGAGGTTGATGGGGGCCGGGGAGTTCTCAATGAGGTTTCGGTACCGATGCTCCTGCCGTTCGAGCTGGCCCTCCATCCGGGCCACGAGGACATAGATCACACCTCCGGTAATCAGGACTTCGACGGCCCCTTTCACCCCTTGTAATCGTCGAAGCAAGAGCGGGTCCGTCACCATCATCGGCCAGAGGATATCGGATAAGACCAGGAAAACCAATCCGAAGAGAACGTAAATCCCGGTGATCTTCCGGGGTGTCAGCGGCGGGTCCTCGAGGTTATTTTGGAACGGTTCGAGGTATCGGTAGCCCATTTTCACGGGGCCTTCCGGTTAATCTCTAATTATCTTATTGCCTAATTATCTAAAGGCCCGATCCGCCAGTGAGAAACCGACACGGGGCTGGGATCACTTGGTGAACAACTCAACGGTCGGCGCTCGTTCCGGGCGAGCAGGTACCCCTATTTGAGCGGATTAACATGTCGATGTCAAGGTTTATGCCGTGTGACACGAATGGCTACCCAATGCGACGTCCGAACTGTCCGCGCTGCGGCGGCGACCTGGAACCCCGCCACCAGGCCGAAACCTGTCCCCAGTGCGGCTACGCGCCCCGACACGGCGCCGACTAGCGACCGAACCGATCGAATCGATCAGCCGTTCACGAGAACGTTGTCTCATTTTTTATTCGTTCGAACAGTGAGCATCGATTCGGAACGGTCAGCCCAGCCGCGACCCCTCAGGCAGCCCTGGCGGACCGTTTTGTGAATACAGCGGGGTGTACGCCCCTAACAGTGGGGGCGGGTGAAGCACGTCCATCCCGGGATGTCGATCGGCCCAGATCTATCACGTCGTGACGGTTGCCGGCAGGAGGTCCACCGTCTCACCGGCTTTCGGCCTACAGATTACCTTGTCGAGCAATCGACTCCAGGAAATTCCCGTGCCACCCGTCCGTCCAGCCCGTCCCCGAAGATGCGTTCTCGATGATCCTTCAGTTGACCCGCGACTTAACCGCCGACGGGTTTGTGCATGTGAAGCCCATAAACGATGGACTCATGGCCCCCACACTTTCTTCGCCGCCGGACCTACGCGCCACTGATGGACTTCGGCAGGCTGGCCCAGTTCTATGCCGACCTGGAGGGGACCCAGGCGACCCTCGAAAAGACGGACATCTTGGCCGAGCTCTTTTTGACTACCGACAAGGACCTCCTCCCGGTCCTGGTCAACCTCGTTCGGGGACAGGTATTCAGCGACTGGCGGTCCAAGGATCTGGGGGTTTCCTCCTCGCTCACGCGGGAAGCCATTTCGAAGGCCACGGGGATCGAGGAGGCACAGCTCGAGGATTGGTGGCGGGAAGAGGGCGACCTCGGCAGCGCTGCCGCTCGCGCCGTCGCGAACCGCTCCCAGCGAACGCTACTCGACGACACCGTCGACGTCGAACGGGTTCACACCACCCTGGAGGAACTCGCCAGCTACACCGGACCGGGGAGTCAGCAACGGAAGGTCGACGCCATCGCGGGCCTCCTCGTGGATGTAGATCCGGCCGAGGCTCGATACCTCGTCAGAACAGTACTCGGGACGATGCGCCTCGGCGTCGGGGCCGGTCTGGTCAGAGACGCCCTCGCCGAATCGTTTCTCGACGGCACCGATGAGGCTGCAGCAGCGATCGAGCGGGCGTACGACGTTACGAACGATTTCAGCGTGGTGGCCGAACGGGTCAGTACCGATGGCCGGCCGGGACTCGAAGAGCTCGGTGTCGAAATCTTCCGGCCGATCAAGCCGATGCTCGCCCACAAGGCAGACGACCTGGCCCAGGCACTGGCGGAACTCGGTGACGCGGACGGAAAGGTCCACATCGAGACGAAATACGATGGGATCCGGGCGAAACTCCACCGTCGTGGAACGGACCTCCGGATGTTCACCCGTCGATTGGAGGACGTGACTGAACAGTTCCCTGATGTCGTCGAAGCGGCGCGCGATCACCTTACGGCGGACGAATACATCGTGGAGGCCGAAGTCGTCGGGTACGACTCCGAGGCCGATCGATACGTCCCGTTCCAGCAGCTCTCCCAACGGATCAAACGGAAATACGATATCGAAGAGATGGCCGAGGAGATCCCGGTCGTCGTCTACGTGTTCGACCTTTTGTATCTCGATGGAACCCCGATGCTCGACCATCCCCTCCGAACCCGACTGGACCGGCTCGACACCATCCTGACAACGGCAGCCGATTCGATCGAACGGGCCGACCATCTCCGCACCGCCTCGATCGAAGACGCGACGGCGTTCTACGAACGGACGCTCCAGGCCGGGCACGAGGGGGTCATGGTGAAGAACCTGGATGCGACCTACCAACCGGGCTCCCGTGTCGGGTACCAGCTGAAGGTAAAATCGACCATGGAACCGCTCGACCTCGTCGTAACCAGGGTGAAATGGAGCGAGGGCCGGAAAAGCGACTTCCTGGGTCGGCCCTACCTGGCCTGTCTCGATACGCGTGACGACTCATTCAAGGAGATCGGCCGGATGCATACCGGGTTTACCGATGCCGACCTCGAGGAGTTCACCGAACTCGTCGAACCCCTCATTCAGGAGGTTGACGGCCGGGAAGCCCGCCTCTCACCGGAGGTCGTCCTGGAAGTCTCCTACGAGGAGATCCAGACGTCTCCGACCTACGGGTCGGGGTACGCCTTGCGGTTCCCAAGGTTCGAACGGATCCGGCACGATCTCGATCCCGAGGACGCCGACACCCTCGACAGAATCGACCGATTGTATCAATCCCAGCAGTAATAACTTCCACCCCGTGGCGAACCCTTTCGGTGGGCTTCCGCCTCTCCCCGAGGGTGGCGCCTGCGGTCCGGCTCCAAAACGGGATCGAACTCGACCTCGCCGACGGCCAGCAGGTGGTTTTCGATGGGTCGGGTGAGGCCGATCACACCGTCCTCAGTCACGCGCATGCTGATCACCTATGTTCTGGCCGGGACACCGTCATCTGTTCGGCCCTCACGGCCGCACTCGCCTCGGAACGCCGAGGAGGGCCGCCGATCGACACACGATCCCCGCCGGATTGGGTGGAACTTCGGAATGCGGGCCATATCGCGGGCTCACGAGCAGCCCTCGTCACCGATCCAGCTACCGGGCGGCGGTATTGTTACACGGGCGATCTCAGTACTCGATCTCGCTTCTATCTCGACGGCTTTCAACCGCCGGCCGCCGACGTCCTAATCATCGAATCGACGTACGGGAAACCGACCTACCGGTTCCCCCCGACCGACACGGTGGTGGCCGACATTCGCGAGTGGCTGGCGGCGACGCCCGACCGCATCTCCGTCTTGTTCGGCTATCCCCTCGGCCGAGCCCAGAAACTCCAACTGATCGCGGGCGAACTCGATCGAGGTCCCCTCCTGGTCTCCCCGGCCATCGACGACTTGAACGCCGTGATCGAACGGCACCGACCTGTACAGTTCAACTCAAATCCGTATGAGAACCTGCTGTCACTCGAGCCCGGTGATATACTGGTCCTCCCGCCCGGAATGAACCGTGAGGCTGTCCGTTCGAAGATCGCCCAGTCGGGACCCGTTGCCACGGCGGGCGTCTCGGGATGGGCCGCAGAGGAGGCCTACCGGTACCGTGGGGGATACGACGTGACGTTTTCCCTCTCCGATCACTGTGATTTCGACGAACTCGTCGAGGTCGTCGAGACGGTCGACCCGGAACGGGTCTACACCCATCACGGCTTCGCCGACGAGTTCGCGGCCACTCTCACTACCGAATTCGGTTACGAAACCCGGGCCCTTCGGAAGCACCAGGCGACCTTGGGCGAGTTCTAACGGGTTCCGTGTAATTCACGAAAATCGTTTCGAAATAATCGACATTTCGACGGTCAAAATGGGAAGGTCGGAACTGTTCCGGACCTTCAAGGCCCGATTCACAGCGATGTCGTTTCGATGAGCGTTGGTTAACAACGCAAACGATCCCCGTCGAACTGGCCCTCGATGCTCATCCCATCCAGCGGATAAACAGACATGGCATGATGACCAACGAACGGGTTCAGACGATGTCTTGGATTCTGATGGGCTCCGTCGACGGTCGGGCGCCGAACTCGTGCAGGGGTGACAGGGAAAGGAGACATTACCGGGGTCTCGGCCCGACACAACGGATTGAACGGCACCGAGCAGGTGAACCGTTCGTGTGCTCGGAATTGTACCGCCGATATCCCGAGCCTGGAAGTGGCAGCGCTGGCCGGGGTGCACAGATTTACCGTCGAACGGACAGATTCACCGCTATATGGCGGATTCTCCAGCCGCATCGGACCCACACGCGGACCAACCCGTCCGTACGGCCGGCCCCCCTCTCACGGAGTCGTCCGCGGCTGTGGTTCTGCTCCACGGCCGTGGCGCTCGAGCGGCGGGCATGCTCGACATCGCGAAGGAATTTCCGACCGACGATGTTGCCTATCGGGCGATTCAGGCCGCCAGCGGCACCTGGTACCCACAGTCCTTTCTCGCACCGATCGAGTCGAACGAACCCGCACTGACGTCCGCTCTCGGGGCCGTTGCCCGAGAACTCTCGACCGTCGGTGATGCCGGGATCCCACGTGACCGAGTCGTCCTCTTGGGATTCTCACAGGGGGCCTGTCTCGCCACCGAATACGCGGCCCGGAACACCCGTCGGTTTGGCGGCGTCATCGCCTTCAGCGGTGGCCTCATCGGCCCTGACGGGGTCGATCGCGATTACAACGGGTCATTTGACGGCACCCCTGCCTTCTTCGGCTGTAGCGACGCCGACCCCCACATTCCCGTCGACCGCGTCCACGAATCGACCAGGGTCTACACCGACCTCGGTGCTGAGGTCGACGAACGGATCTACGAGGGGATGGGGCACACCATCAACCAGGACGAACTCGACGCGGCGGGTGACATTATCGGTTCGCTCGCCGACTGACCGGCCGGCCCCTCAGTCGATTTCACCGACTCCCGATGCGGCGTCTGGAAGATCCGCCGCCGTTGTATCCAGACCGAGTTCCTCGAGCGCACCCCGGAGATGTTCGTCCTCAGCGTACTCGGCCCCGTCCTCCTCGCGAAGCCGTTGGGCCGTTGCCAGCACTTCGCCACGCCGATCGCCGGGAATGTCGTACTTGTCCGCCGAGAGTTCGATAACCAGGCCGTTGTGGTCGGTGGTGTACAGCGAGAAGAAGATTCCCCGATCGAAGACGTTGTAGGCGTGTCCCGCCTCTTCGAGGCTCGACATTACCGTCTCGAACTCTTCCGGGGCGATCGAGAACGCAAGGTGATGGACGCCCCCGGTGGGCGTCGCCAAACGTCCCTGGTTCGAGGGTCGATCGTCGTTGACAAAGACGGTCAGGATCCGGCCGTCACCCGTATCGAAGAAGAGGTGTGTCTGTGTCGGATCGTCGAGATTGGGCTGACGGAGCACGAGCGGCATCCCGAGGAGATCCCGATAGAACGCTAGCGTCTCCTCCGCGTTGCTCCCCCAGATGGTGATATGGTCGGTTCCGGTGGTACGAAACGGGCTATCCGGGGGTGCGGCCGTCACCGGGCTCGGTGGGTCGGGCATGGTCTCTCCAAGGGGGGTCATCCGGATATAGTTGATCGGGGTGCGCGAATGTGGACATCCGTATACGACCGACAGGGCCAGCCAGTTCTGGAATCACCGAGTCAATCCCGTCCGGCGAGCAACAGATACCCAAGCACGACGAACAGGGCGACCTCCGCGATGATCGCAACGAATTCGACCGCCCCGGCGAACAGGTGGTCGATCAGGAAGGGGACCAGCGACACGTCGTGGTGAGTCGTCGGGCCGAAGAGGACCAACCGTCGGTGGCCACCGACGTGCCACCCGAAATACCCGACAATATAGACGGCCATCAGGCCCATGCCGCTCGCGTATAATGCACGACGGTATCCCGGATTCCTCGCGAGGGCGAGCCCGACCAACATGGCGATCCCGGAAACCACGAATAACGGCCACCGGATATCGGTGGGGACGAGGAGTCCACCGCTCAGATATCGCAACCAATTGACGATCCCCAGCCCGAGGTGAAGCAGCGCGACGACGAGCGCCAGGTTGGCACCGAAAAGCCGGAGCCACGATCGGGTATCAGCACCCATTATTCAGATTCAGATGGGCAGCATAATGGATGTCACGGACCGGTCGTCCATCACGACCGTAACCGGTGAAAGGGGAACCCTGGCCGGATCAGGTCTTGACGGTCGATGGGACTCGAGCGTATATCGAGTAGATGAGGAAGCCAAACCCGACGGCCATGAGAACGTTCTGGATTTGGATTCCGATGGTGAGGTCGAGGCCGAGGAACGGATCGACCAGGCCGCCGAACAACATGGCGGCAGTGATGATGGCGAACCCCACTCCCATCCATCTGAGCGATTCGGCACCGGTGCGATGGTACGCACGAAAGGCGAGCGTGGTGATGACAATGCCGAGGCTCACGACGATGGCTTTCGCGACCACAGTAAGGAGTGCTGATTCGAACATCGGTGGCATCGTGCTGGGGCGTCCCTCCTCTACTTCGTTACTTGGCCCCGCGTTACCTTGAAGCGGTCCGATGATTCTCACTTCCCGATAACCGTCACCCTACAGAGCTGGGAACGGCTCTCGGCGTTGCCTCCTTCCGCGCGGGGGAAAACCGGAAAACGAAATCTCGATCGGCTCAGTCAGCGGTCAGCTCGGTCGTAGCGGATCCACCAGGGGCGATCTGCGGCGACACCATCTTGTAGATACCCCACAGCAGCAGGACCACCAGGCCGAGCATGAACAGCCC
>CAYOLR010000089.1:0-11027 GCA_964404815.1 uncultured Halobacteriales archaeon | reverse complement strand
CGCGAGCGGTCTCGAAGCAGTCACGGGCGGCGCCGACGGCGCCCCAGGCGATCCCGTATCGGGCCTGGGAGAGACACGACAGCGGCCCCTTCATCCCCTCGACGCCGGGCAGGACGTTCTCCTCGGGGACGCAGACGTCGTTGAGGCCGATCTCGCCGGTGACGGACGCCCGCATCGACAACTTGTCGTCGAGCTTGTTGGTCGTGACCCCGTCGCGGTCCGTCTCGACAAGGATGCCGCGGACTGGGGAATCCTCGGCGGAGACGTCCCGGGCCCAAACGATCGCGACGTCGGCGATGGGCGAGTTCGTAATCCAGGTCTTCGAGCCGTTGAGTCGGTAGCCGTCGTCCTCGTGTTCGGCCCGCGTCTCCATCCCGGCCGGGTTCGACCCGTGTTCCGGCTCCGTCAACCCGAAACACCCGACCTTCCGGCCCTCGCCGAGCACCGGGAGCCACTCGTCCTTCTGTTCCTCGCTGCCGAAGGCGTGCAGGGGATACATTACCAGCGCCCCCTGGACGCTCGCCATCGATCGGATCCCCGAATCGCCCGCTTCGAGCTCCTGCATCAACAAGCCGTAGGCGCGTTCGCTAATGTCGGGAAGGTCGTAGCCGTCCAGGTTGGGCGCGTAGAAGCCCAGCTGACCCATCTCGCTTATCAACTCCTTCGGGAACGTCCCCTCGACGAAGTGGTCGGCGATATCGGGCTTGACGCGATCCTCGACGAAGTCCCGGGCCGTGTCGCGGATCATCCGTTCCTCCTCGTCGAGATCCGCCTCGAGATCCACGAAATCCAGCATGTAGCAACGCTCTCAGACGGACGCCAAAGCCCTTGCCTTTCGGGGCTTAGCCCGCCTGGGACCCGATCCTCACTCGCCAGACTGGGCCGAACAGACCAGTACGGGCCGCTCGGTGTCGAGTATGATCGCCTGGGTGACGCTCCCGAAGAGCACCTTGCCCGTTGGGGTTCGTTTTCGGCCGGCGACACAGATCATGTCGGCGTCCTCCTGTTCAGCGAATCGGAGGATTGCCTCGGCGGGCTCCCCGCTCGACTCCTCGAGCTCGATCTCGATGCCCGCCTCTTCCAATCGTTCCCGGGCACGGCGGACCGACGCCACCTGGCTGACCGAGGCACCCTCCGGATTGCGGGTGAAGTCGTGTAACAGGATCGCCCGCATCTCTTCGCTCCCCGGAACGTCGGCCAGAGCGTTCGCTTGGGCTATTGCCCGTTCTTCGCTCTCGTCGATACCGACCACGACGGTATACATTGCTACGATGCCCTACGCCGGATGGGGTGTTAATTATAGGGTGTCAGTCGACCGGCCGCTGGATCCCAGGATATTCCTGGACATACCGGACGAAGTTGTCGAAGAGACGCTTGGCCTCACAAGCACGCGCGTAGTTCTCATCGGTGATCCCAGTGAGCGTCCGCTGGATGCGCTCCTCGCCAAGGAACTCCTTTCCCTCGGTAACTCTGATCGCCGTCGACCGGTCGTATTCGGGGTGGAACTGGACCGTGAAGACGGGGGCCCGACGGAACCCGTGATTGGAATAGTCGTTCTCGGCGATCGGATCGGCCCCAGGCGGGAGCTCGACTACCTCATCGCCGTGGGTTGTGAAGACCGTAAACCGGTCATCGAGCCCTTCGAGGAGCACGGAGTCGTTGACTTTCTCTACCTCCCGGTAGCCGATCTCGTACTCGTCCATGTCCCGCACTTCGCCGCCGAGCGCTTCGGCGATGACCTGATGGCCGTAACACACGCCGAGGTGGGGGATGTCCCGGTCGACGGCCTCCCCGACCCAATCGAGGAGTGCCTCGATCCAGGGTTCGTTCCAGTAGACGGACGCCTTCGACCCCGTGACGACGACGCCGTCGAAGTCGAACGTGTCCGGGAGCTCATCGTGGACATCGTACTCGACGACGTGGGCGTCGAGCTCCCGACGGAAGTTTCGACTCGTGCTCTGGCCGTTGAAGGAGGCGTTGAGCAGCGCCAGGCGGAGCCGATCCATCACCCGTGCGAATGCAGTCGATGGAAAAGTGGGTTTTGGTGTGAATATGGATCACCGGTGACATGTGACCGAGAAGGTTTTGCGCTCTTCGGCCGAGAACGGCAGTGTGAAACGGAGGGCCATCTTGGCATCCATTTGCACGATGGCAGTCCCCGGCGCAATTGCCGGGTGTCTCGGGAACATTTCAGGCGGGTCGGGGCGCGTCACACCTACCCCTGTCGATCTGTCGGGGGGGGGGTAGATTACACCGTGTCGAGCGGTGATCGGAAGGTGCTTTCCGCGCTTACATCGCACGTTAGCTTCGGCGCCGCGATGTCAATGAACTACGTGGTCGGGAACCAGGTCTACGGAGGAATGGGGCCGGATTTGATCCCATTTGGCGAACCTGAAGACACCCATACATTCAGGGAACAGTGCGGCGGCCGGACTATCGAGTTTGGCGATGTCATTCCGGTCTTCCTCAGGCGCTATACCGGCTACCATCACCAGGTTCAGGCCGTCGGCGTCCTCCTCATTCGACCCAGACGCGCGAGAAGGCGTCGAAGAACTCGTCGTCGGTCAGGACCAACTCATGTCTCGCCTGCAACTCCTCACACCGCTCGTCGAGTTCGTTGACATGTGCCTCCAACCGGGACCGGTATTCCTGGGCCAATCGACCGCTCACGTACGCCCGCCGGGAAAATTCTCGTTCCATCGCATCGAAGATTGTGTCGCCCCGGACTGGGAGTTCCCACTCGTCCGGCGCGATCACGTGCCCGAGGATCAGCCGGTTCCTCGAGAGCGCGGCCAGGCCGGTCCCGATCCCGTCGATGTCGCCGAGGAAGTCGCTCGCGATCAGCACCAGTGATCGAGACTGGATCGTCTCCGCGTAGGTCTCGAAGACCTCCTGGAAATCGGCCTCGCCGGCTGGATCGACCACGTTACACCGTTCGATCAGTTCGAGGACTTCGCCGGCCGACGATGAGCCGTCATCGAGCCGATCGTAGGTATCCGTGAACGTCGAGAACCGGAAGTCGTTGCCCTCGTCGGCCGTCAGATAGCAGAAACCCAGTCCGAGCTTTGCTGCCCGGTCGAACTTGTCGTCATCGTCCTCGCCGAAATCCATCGATTCGCTCGCATCGAGGAGGACATGGACGGTGAAGTTCCGCTCCTCCTCGAAAACCTTGACGTAGAGTTCCCGCGTCCTGGCGTAGAGCTTCCAGTCGATGAGCCGCGTGTCGTCGCCGGGCGTGTACCGGCGGAAATCGCTAAAGGTCAGCCCCTCGCCGATCTCCGGCGACTCCTCCTCGCCCGGGAAGCGGTCCTCGACGTGCCGTTTCTTCCCGGTCTCAAACCGGTCGAGCTCGTCGAGGAACCCCGGGTCGATCATACCAGTTCGTCGATGATGGCGTCGGGCGTCTTCCCCGCCCGTTCCGCCTGGAAGTCGAGGATGAGCCGGTGGCGTAGGACCGGCGCCGCGACCGCCGCGATGTCCACTTGGCTGACGTGGGTCCGGTCTTCGAGCAATGCTCTCGCCTTGGCCGCCAGCACCAGCCCCATGCTCGCCCGGGGCGAGGCACCGAAGTCGATTTCCTCGTGATCCCGCGTTCGTTGGACGAGCGACACCGCCTCGTCCTTGATGTCGTCGGCGATGGGGACCTGTCTGACCAGTTTCTGGATCTCAAGCAGACCCTGTTGGTCGAGCACGCGTTCGACCGGTGGCGAGTCCTCCAGTGTGCTCGTATAGCGGTCCACGATCTCGCGTTCCTCGTCGAAGGACGGGTAGTCGACCAGGATCTTCATCATGAACCGGTCGGCCTGCGCCTCCGGCAAGGCGTAGGTCCCCTCCTGGTCTATCGGATTCTCCGTCGCCAGGAGGAAGAATGGGTCCGGCAGGTCGTAGGTCGTGCCGGCCGCCGTCACCTGCCGCTCCTGCATCGCCTCAAGGAGGGCACTTTGGGTCTTCGGGGTCGCCCGGTTGATCTCGTCGGCGAGGACGATGTTGGCGAAGACCGGGCCCTTCTGGAAGACGAAGTCCTGCCCCTCGGACGTCTCTCGGACGATCTCCGTCCCGATGACGTCCGACGGCATGAGGTCCGGCGTGTTCTGGATGCGGGAGAACGATAGTTCTGAGATATCGGCGATCGTCCGGACGAGAAGGGTCTTGCCGAGGCCGGGATTGCTCTCTAGGAGGGCGTTGCCGTCGGCGAGCATACAGGTGAGCAGCTGGTCGACCACGGTCCGCTGCCCGACGATGCGTTTTCCGATCTCGCTCCGGACCTGCTCCAGGACATCGGTGACCTCCTCGAGCGTGTCGATCGCGTCAGCTTCCGTCATCGGTCTCCTCACGGATGCGAAGGTTGTATTCCTTGATGAGTTCGGCGTTTTCGATATCGTCCGGCGGCGCGTACCCGGCGCGTTCGGCCTCGATTGAGCCATCGTCGCCGAGTCCGCCAGTTTCGTATTCCCGCTGTTGCTCGTCGTCGCCCTGTCCGGCCTGTCGCCTGATGGCGGCAGAGAGGTTCTCCCCGCCGGGGGTCACGGTCGTCGGGTCCCCGAGCACCTCGTCCCCTGATTGGAGGCCGGCGGGCGTCGGCGTCGCGGCCGGGGCGGTGGGGTTGCCGGCATCGTTCCCGTCCGACACCGGGCCGATGGGCCCGGTGTCGAGAACGACGCCGAGCATCGACGCCTGGATCACCCCGAGGCTGAGCGCGAAGAGGAAGACGAACCGAAGCCCGATCCGGGGGAGGCTCAGGAGACCGACGCTCGAAGTGTTCTGGAGCCGGTCGATCACATCGGTGTAAAGCGCTCGGGCCATCGTGCTGGTATCGTCGTCCTCGATGGCGTCCCTGGCCGTCCGGAGGGCCTCGTGGACCTCAGGGTTGACCGCCTCGAACCGTTCGATCAACGGCTTTCGGATCCGATAGGCGAAGGTCGCGAGGCCGCCGAGGAACCCAACTGTGATCGCCGGGTACGGGTTGGGCAGGATGTCGAGGCGGAAGACAGTGAGAAGGAGGTCCGCCACGAGCCCGATGAGGGTCCCGTCCAACACGGCATAGATGAACGCCGCCTTGTAGCCCTCGCGACGGACCGCTGTAATGGCCCGCCGCATCGTCGCGACGACCTCGGGTTCCTCCTCTGTCATTGGCAATTCTGGGTTTCGTTTGCTTCCAGTTCTTCTATACAGGCCTCAAGGTCGTCGATTTTATCACTGAGATTCTGATTTTCTGATTCCAACTGGGAGTTTTCCTGTTCCAAAGTGTCAACTTTGTCCTCCAGATTAGAGTTCTGGTCCTTGAGGGCCTTGTTCTCCGCCTTGACGGTGCGGAGTTCGTTCTCGAGGGACTCGACCTCGTCATCAAGGTCCTCGATCTTGTCCTGGAGGTTGGCCCGCTGGGCTTTCAGCTCGCTTACCTGCGATTGGAGGGATTGCTTCTCATCGAGGAGCGTGGCGACCCGGTTCTCGAGGGTGTCGATCCGTGTCCGGGCCTCGTTAAGGGATGACCGCGTTGCCGCGAGTTCGCTCCGGGTCCGGTTGAGCTCCTGTTCGGTTCGTTCGAGGTTCGCGGAGACCTGTTCGACGTCCTTGAGGCGGGTCTGAAGACTCTGGTTGAGCTCCTGGACCCGAGATTCGAGCTGGTCGATCTTTTGATTCTTCTGTTGGATCTCACTCCTTAGCGCCTCGTTTCGGTCGACGACCTCCTCATTCTTCGTGCGAAACTCCTCGACCGAGTCCTGGTAGTACATCGTCGCACCGGCGGTGCCGACGATGGAGAGGCTGATTAGGAGGACCAGTACGATGTTGATCGAGTTTCCGATGAGCGGCATTGTTGTGATTAGTTGGTGAACGGGTTGCGGTGGTAGGCTTGTAAACGGCGTGCTGCGACTTCCATGAGGTATATTATGAGCGCGGCAATGAGGAGCGCCCAATCCCAGTCCTGTCGGACGTCCCTGACCTGGGTTGCCTGCTGCCGGGCAAAGGCGGCGATCTCGCCCGCCTGTTCGGTCGTGAAGGTGCGACCGCCGCTCGTCTGGACGGCCTGGCGGAGCGCCGGATCGATCCCATAGGCACCGTACTCCCGGGGGTAGTTCACCGCGTAGTCGGCCGACAGCAGTTCCTTGATGCCTTGGGATTGGGGAACGACCGTCGCCTCGTAGGTCCCGTCGCCGGTTTGGACGAAGGTCAGATCGTCGACATCGGGTCGCGAATCCCCTCGATAGCGGACTTCCGTCCGTTCGCCGACCCGCGTATCGGCGACTTGAATGCTCCCGGCCTGTTTCCGCTGCGGATCACCGATGGCCCAGTTCGTGGTCTTCGAGAGCAGCCGGGAGTCGGGCTGGGTGAGGAGGCCGTCGAGTTCACCCCGGTCGTCGTAGGCGGTCACCGTGACGACCCGTCCAAGCCCATACCGCCACGACGCGACGGCCGGCGTGCCCGACCCGGCGGCAATGAGGAAGTCGGCCCCGTCCTTCACCGAGACCTCATTCGTCCGGGTGAGCGATGTCGTCAGCGATACACCGGCGGTGATGAAGTGATCGCTATCGACCACCGTCAGCTTGGACGCGGAGAACTGCCGCTCCTCGTCACCGAATTCCAGCCGAAGCCGCGAGGTCTCGTCGGCCCTGAGGTAGTTCCCTCCGGTCACAGACGCGACCTGACGGAGGAGGTCGGCGTTGATGCGCTCGCCGACCCCGATGCTGATGACCTCGATATTACGCTGTCCGAGCGAGCGGGCGGCCGAGACCGTCGGCGCCGTCGCGTCAACCCCGTCGGAGATGAGGATCACCGTCCCCTGACTCCCCCCGAGAAGTTCGGCCGCACCCTGCAGGCCGGCGGCGACCTCGGTGTTCCCTCCGCTCTGAAGCCGTCGGATCGTCTCGCGCAAGTCACCTCGCGAGCGGGCGAGTGGCGAGAGGTCGGCGATCCGGTAGGCCTTGGAGTTGAAGGCGACAACGCCGACCTCGTTCTGGTCGCCAAGCTGATCGAGCACGTCGAGGGCGAGGGCCTTCTGGACCCGCATGCCGCCGGCGGTGGAGCCCGAGATGTCGATCGTGATGACGATTCGGCCGCGCTCGCCGACACCGGCGGGTCCGACACGGACGGGCAGCATCGAGCCGAGCGTGGATTCGGTATAGCCGCCGTATTCGAACGAACGCTGGCCCCCTACCACGACGAGCCCGTTGCCGTCGATGACGAACCGCTGGAGGGCGTCGATGTTACCGGCCTCGGTTGCACGGACGTCCTGGAGCACGACGGCGTGGTACTCCGAGAGGTCCGTCGGGATGGTCTGTGCCGTCGTCACGTTGTAAAGCTTGGCGAGATAATCCCGGAACGGGTAGGCGCCACGGCTCACGTAGAGCACGTCCGGTTGTTCGACGACCTGGACGGTCCGGTAGAACACGTCGTTGGCGGCGTGGACGTCGTCGCCGGAGAGCCGGGCGACGATCCGATGTTCGCCGGTTCGGTTGAACCGCTGGGTGAACTCGACGGCCCCCGTCCCCTGGATGGTCCGCGTCGCGACGGGCTGTCCGTCGACGGCGACGGTGACCTCCGTCGTGCTGTCGCCGAGCTGCACCCCGCCGACCCGGAGCAGGAATCGGTTGTCGATGCCGACGCTCGTGGTTACCGGCCCGTCGATACGGACGTACCGCTCCCGCCGATCGGGCTCGACGGTGACCGCACTGATCGAGGCGTTCACGCCCCGGGCCAGCTCGGCCGCGGCGCCGAGCCCACGGCCTTCGGTCACCTGGCCATTGCTGACGAGGACGAGGCTGCCGCCGGGCCTGAGGTTGGCGACGATCCCGTCGCCGATGGCCGACCGGTTGCCAGCAGCCACGGTGGCCGTCGAGACCGGGACCCCTTCACGTTCGATCGAGCGGGCGAGCCTCGCGGCGACATCGGGCGCGACGGCCATGCTGGCGGACTGATCGACGAGGAGCCTGACTTCCGGCTCGCCTGGCGTCTCCTTGGTCACGGTGGTATACGGCCCGGCGGCTGCCCCGATCAGGCATCCGACAATGAGGAGCCGGGTGGCGAACATGGCATAGCGGGTCCGGCGAGACGTTTCGCTCGCCCGCGACGCCCTGATCACCAGGAACCACAGGACGGGTATCGCGAGCGGGATCCCAACGAGGACCAGCCGGTGATCGAAAGCGACGATGGGCATCTCAGAGGTCACCCCGGCGCCTGAGCATGACCAGCTCGACCAGCCCGACCACCAGGGCACCCCCCGCCACGAACGGGGTCAGGTCGAACGGGACGGTCCGTTCCTCCGTTTCTCTCCCGCCGAGGCCGCCGTCGCCGTCGGTGGCCACCGATGGGGCGGTCACGTTCGATTCCGAGCGATCCAGAAGCGCCGCGCCGTAGCGTTGCTCACCGTCGGTGTAGTAGCCGACGCGATCGAGCACGACGGTCGGTCCCGCGCGCGCCCCGTCCGGGGCCTGGACCGTCCGGTTCGCGGCGACGTCGAGCTGGGTGCCCGTTTCCCGGTTCAGCGAGGCCAGCGGGGCCCGCCCGGCCAGCTGGAAGACGGCGCGCTGCCAGAAGACCGGGTACTTGTAGTTGTATTTGAACCCGGAGGCGTCTTCCATGAACCCGTAATAGAGGATCGAGCCGCCGCGGCTGGCCGCCGTCGCGATAATGGGACTGCCGTCGGGTGCCGCCACGAGCGTCCGCCCCGAGCGGAGCTCGCCGGTGACGTACCGCTCCGGCGGGGCGAAGGTGATCCCCCGCGTCAGCGAATCGTCCACCACGTCAACGGACGACCCGTTGGCCACGCCCTGGGGCTGGATCAGGAGAAGGTCGCCGTAGTTGACCGTACCGACGTTGGGTTGTGCCTGGATCGCCACGCCACCGCCCCGCCGGAGGACTTCGGTCGCGGTCTGAATGTTCCCCGGAAGGACCTTGCTCGGCTCGACGTTGCTGAAGAGGATAACGTCGTAGTCACGCGTTACCGTCACGGGCGGGCGCCTGACCGTCAGCGAGACGTCGTCGATCAGCGAGAGGGCGGTCGTCAGAAAGCGGTTCTCGTCGTTCGTCAGGAGGAGGAGGTCAATCGAGGTATCCGATGGGGCCGCGATGGGCACCCGATCGTCAACGGGAAAGGCGTCTCCCTGCCCCAACCGAAGCTCGCCCCCGCCGGCCGGGATCGAGAGCTGGACGGTGGTCGTGTCCCCCGGATCGAGCTGGACTTGCGAGGACTCGCTCCCGAGAGAGACGGATCGGGTCACCCGTTGCCGGCCGAAGTTTTCGACGGTGGCCGTCACCGTCCCCGTGGCGTAGGAAACGTCGACGATGCCGACGTTGTCGACCCGTCCACCAACCGGCCGCACGTCCACCCGATACCCCCGGGCCCGCGCTGTGGCGAGGGCGGCCTGCCACTCGCTCTCGTCGACGAAGTCGCTGATGACGACGATGCTTGCCCCCTCGCCGGCGATCGCGGTGGCCCGCGAGATGGCGTCGGCCAGATCACCACCCGCGTGCGAGACGGCAAGCGAGTCGAGCGTCCGCCTGGCGGCCGGCCCCGGTCCTCGCCGGAGCGCCACGGAGGGCGACGCCCCGGAGACAACGATCGACGTGGTCCCGGTCACGACGTCCTTGGCGCCGTCGATCGCCCGGGCGAACCGCGTTTGTCCACCGCTCTCGGCGGCCATGCTGGCGCTCCCGTCGACGACGATCACGCGTTCGTCGATCACCCGCTCCTCGGCGACGGCAACGTAGGGCGAGGCGAGGGCGAGGGCCACGAGGATCAGAACCAGCAGTTGGAGCAGGAGGAGCCAATCCCGCTGCAGGGCCTTGAAGACCGAGCTGCGCTCCTCGTCGCTCTCCTCGTCGAACAGGAACCGCATCGTCGGGAGGTCGACCCGGGCCGGTTCCGGGCGGAGAAAGTACAGGATGACGAGCGGGACGATCGACGCGAGGGCCGCGAGGCCGAGCGGACGAAGGAAGACGTCGGCGACCGCCATCAGCCGACCACCCGACACGCTGACGGTGCTGACTCGGCGGAGTGGGGGCGGGGACCCTTACTGGGCTGACTGGAGGGTGGCCGACGGGGAGGGACCGTCGGCCGGGTGGTCGGTGTCATGGGGATCGGACCGATCGCCGTTCGATCGGCGGCACGGGCGGCGTTCTTCTGGTAACCTTGATCGTCTCGGGGGAAAAAGGGTTCTGGACTGGTTAGGGGTTTACGCGTCACGCATCCGCTTCAGGAGGCCCGGCACGGCCTCGAGGGCGTCGTCGAGCTGTTCCGTGTCGGGTCCGCCACCCTGGGCGAAGTCGGCCGGACCGCCGCCGCCACCGCCGACCGTCTCGGCAAGCTCCGAGACGACCGCGCCGGCATCGACATCGACACCCTCGGGGACGGCCACCACGAACTGTGCCCCGTCGGTCCCGCTTCCGATGACCGCGATCTTCCCGTCGTCGACCAGTGCGTTCGCCGTGGCACGGAGCTCGTCCATGTCGGCATCCAACCGCTGGACGACGGCGATCGTTCCCCCGACGTCGATCTCCTCGCCGGCTTCCGCCCCCGCCGCCCGGGCACGGGCGAGCTCCTCCTTGAGTTCGTCCACCCGTTTGCCGCGGTCCTTCCACTCCTCGAAGAAGCGCTGTGCGGTCTCGGGGACCTCGCTCGGGGAGACATCGAACGCCTCGGCGGCCGCCAGCAGGTCGTCTTCGAGGGTCTGGACGTGTTCGACGGCGGCATCCCCGGCCGCGAAGACCAGCCGCTCGACGCCGTCCTGGACGCGTTCAGTCGAGATGATCTTGATCGATCCGATATCGCCGGTCCGCGAGACGTGCGTCCCGGCACACGCCTGCACGTCGTCATCGACGTGGATCAGCCGGATGGTTTCGCCGGCGGGGATCCCGCCCTGGTAGAGGTCGAACCCGTACTCCTCCTCGGCCTTGTTCCGGTGGGGCCATTCCTGCCGGACGGGCGAGTTCGATCGGACGATCTCGTTGGCCCGCCGTTCGATCCGTTTGACCTCCTCGGTATAGAGGGAGCCGTCGTCACAGCGGACGACGTACACCCAGTGCTCGGTCAC
>CAYOLR010000088.1:0-11066 GCA_964404815.1 uncultured Halobacteriales archaeon | reverse complement strand
AGATGATCTTGTCCGACTCCTTCATCGGGCTGTGGCCGAAGTGGACGAACACGTCGGTCCGTTTCATGAGGAAGGTGTCCAGATCGCAGGCGCCGTAGCACGGCTGCCCGGAGATGAGGACCCGAACCCCGTCGGGGAGGATCGACCGGAGGTCGTCGGCGACGGCCGGCCCCCGGCGTTTGAGGCCCTCGGGGAACTGGAGACCGACGGTCGATGCGTCGCGTTCGGCTACGGCCTCCGCCACTCTGTCGAGTTCGTAGTCCCACTCGCGGTCGTGCTTGAGTGACATCCCCGTCTTTCGGAGATCTCCCACCGACCGCTCGTCGCCGCTCATGCATTGCTGATACCGGCTGAACGGGTTTAACGCCGGCGTTTCGACGACTGCGACGGCAGCGTGGCGTCGGAACACCGGTACCGGCAGGTACAAAACCACGCCGCCGATACCCAGGCTTATGAGCGTGGATTCGGAGGGTGGGGTGTCGGACACCGAGGACATCGAATCACTCAGCCGCCGGCTCGGCGAGGCGATCGCCGACCTCCCGGAATACGAGGCGTTCGAAACGGCGAAGACGGCCGTCGAGGAGGACGAGGCTGCCCAGGAACTCATCAAGCAGTTCGAACGGGAGCGCCAGGAGTTCGCCATGGCCAGACAGACCGGCCAGGCTTCCCAGGAGGACCTCGAATCGATCCAATCCACTCAAGAGGAACTTCACGCCCTCCCGGTGATGGAGCGGTATCTCGAGCGCCAGGAGGCCCTTGTCGACCGCCTCGAGACGATCAACGAGACGATCTCCGAACCCCTCGTCATCGACTTCGGGGGCGAGGCCGGTGGCTGCTGTAACGACTGAGGCCGGTTCGATTCTCACCGCGGTGAGTCGGAACGCTTAGTCCGGGCTGGAGCCAGCCCGCATCCATGACGATCCATTCCGACTGGGACGACTGGCTGCCCCGAGCGATCGATGCCGCCAGCCCCGATGGCGTGGCGATCTGGTATCTCGGCTGTAACGGGTTCGTCCTCAAGGCAGCCGACGGCACCACCCTATTGATCGATCCCTACCTCGGTCTCGGCGATCCGCCCCGCACGGTTCGGATGCTCCCCGTCCCGTTCGAGCCCGACGACATCGTCGGTGTCGATGGCCTGCTGGTTACCCACGAACACAGCGATCACGTTCACGGTCCCAGCCAAGCCCCCATCCTCGCCAACTCCAACGCCACGTTCTACGGGTCCGATGCCTGCCTCGCAGTCACCGAGGATGAAGACTGGACCGGAACCTGGGGTGTCACACCCGAGCAGCTCGTCGAAGTGAACGAGGGCGACGGCATGAATATCGGCTCGTTCACGGTAAACGTCGAGGCCGCGAACGACCCTGACGCCGATCACCCCGTCTCCTACGTCATCGAGCACCCGGCCGGCACAGTCTTCCACGGGGGCGATACCAAGCCCTCAGACACGCTCGGTCCGATCGGCGAGGCGTACGACATCGATCTCGGGATCCTCGCCTTCGGGTCGGTCGGGATGATTCCCGATAAGGCGACGCGGGAACCGAAACGAACCCGGTGGTACGCCGATGAGAACGGCATCATCCGGGCGGCTGAGACCCTGCAGCTCGATCGGTTGCTACCGAGCCACTGGGACATGTGGAAAGGCCTGACAGCCGACCCGACGGCGCTCCACGAACACGCACGGAGCTTCGACTACCCGCGAACCCTCGAGATCGTCGAGATCGGCGACCGGGTCGACGTCTGAGGCCCAAGTGAGAGCCGGGAGCGTTTTTGTACCTCGACGGAAAGACCCACTTGAATGGAGCTGGAGGCGATCCCGGGGGTCGGGAGGAAGACGGCTGAATCCCTGGCCACGCTCGATGATCCCGAGCAGGCGTTGCGTGAAGGCGACGTGGCCACGCTCGCGTCGGCACCGGGGATCTCGTCGGCGCGTGCGGCCCGGATCGCCAGGGCGGCCATCCGCCATCGGCACGACGACGTCGACGAGTTCCTCCTCACCCCGCGCGCCAAAGAGATCCACGAGGCGGGGCTGGCTCTCCTCACTGAACGGGCGGTAACCGATTACGCCAAACGACGGCTGGAGACGTTGTATCCGAGCGCCAGACAGTCGCGGATCGAGGAGGTCCGGGAACTCACAGAGCGGGCGATGGACCGGGACCCGGATCCCGCGATCGTGGACGCGCTGGCTGGCGTCGCCCCTCTGAGGGCCCCTAGCGAGGTCGTGGTTCGGGATCGTTGCCTGGCCACCGCCGATGGCGAGCGCTACGCGGCCGCCCGAGAGGCGATCCCGGAAATCAGCGTCGAGCTCGTTGACGACGCCCGGGAACTGGCCGAACTCGGGCGCGGCTACAGTTCGGTGATCGTCCTCGACGAGTCGTTCGCCGGGCTCGACCTCGACGGCGATATCACCGTCCGTCCAACCGCCATCGATGACCCGATCGAGATCGTCCCCGAGCGACCCATCGCATTCTTCGCCGCCAACCGCGATCGAATCCTGTCGGCCATCGAGGTGGCACGCGCCGCGAAGAGTGAGCCCCAGACCGACCTCGACCGGCTCGAGGAGCTGTTGACCCGGATCGACCGGGACGGCTCGGTGGCGGACGACGAGGAACTCGATCGGCTGGGGGCAGCGATCGAGTCGTTGGACTCGGCGGTGTCTGAGGCCGTCCGTCTGGCCAACGATCGGCTCCGGGCCGCCATCAAGGAACGAGACGTGACCATCGAGGGAACCGATCTCCTCTCGCTAGTCGAACAGGGGGCCGGTGTGGATTCGCTCCTCGAGCGGGAGCTTGCGGACGATTATTCGGCAGCCCTGGACGCGGCCCGCGCCGAGTTGATCGGCGCCATGGCCCTGGATGAGGACGAAGAGTCACTCGCGACGGCAGTGTTCCCGAATGAGCCCACGTATCCTGTCGAACGAAACGACAATGCGGTGCAGTCACTCCGGGAAGCGTTAACCCGAAAGCGCGACCGGCGCGCCAGACGGCTGAAACGGGATGTCGCCCGGGAGCTCGCCGATCGCCGTGCTGCTGTCGAGCGACTCGTGGCTGACGCCTTGGATCTCGACGTGGAACTAGCCATCGCCAGATTCGCGGCCGACTTAGGCTGTACGCTGCCGACGTTCGTCGATGACGGTATCGCGTTCGATGGCGGCCGGTCACCCCTCCTTGACGTCGAGTTCGATTCGGTCGAGCCGGTGGCCTATGCAGTCGACGACGTCCGGCTGCTCTCGGGGGTCAACAGCGGGGGGAAGACGTCGTTACTGGACCTCATCGCGCTGATCGTCATCCTCGGGCAGATGGGCCTGCCAGTGCCGGCCACGACGGCCGAGCTCCAGCGGTTCGACGCCCTCTACTACCACGCCAAGACCCAGGGAACCCTTGACGCGGGCGCGTTCGAACATACCGTCCGCGAGTTCGCCGATCTTGCGGAGGATCCACGGGAAGGCCTGGTGCTGGTCGACGAGCTCGAGAGCATCACCGAACCGGGGGCCAGCGCGCTCATCATCGCCGGCGTCCTCGAGGCCCTCCGGGAACGCGGCGCCGTCGGCGTGTTCGTCTCCCATCTCGCGGGAGAGATCCGGGACGCTGCCGAGCTTTTCGTGCCGGTCGACGGGATCGAGGCACTGGGGCTAGAGGACGGCGAACTACAGGTCGACCGGACACCGAAACCCGACCACCTCGCACGGTCGACGCCCCAACTGATCGTCGAGAAACTCGCGGGCGAAAGCGAGTCATCGTTCTATCGGCGGCTCCTCGAGAAGTTCGACTGACTCAGCGCTGTTCGGCGAATGCGCGGGGCAGCTTGGTGTAGATCTCCGCGTTCGCCAGAAGAGCGTCGATCGGGATGTACTCGTCGACGGCGTGAACCGTATCCGTCCCCAGGGCGAACTCGACCGTGGGAATCCCCGCGTTCCGGAAGGTCTTCGCGTCGCCGCCGCCGGTCGCACTGCGCCGGTAGATCCGTTCGTCGACGACGGCCTCCGCGGTCGACGCGGTCGCGGTCACCAGCGGGGAGTCGATCGGTTCGAACGTCCCGATACTCCAGGAGAGATCCGTGATGGTGACGCCCTCACACCGGTCCGCACAGGTCCGGATCTCCTCGATGACGGTCGGGGTGTGGACGCCAGGGGTCAGCCGGATATCGATCCGGGCCGTGGCCGTCTCCGGGACTGCGTTGATGGCCGTCCCTCCCTCGATCGTCCCAAGGTTGATCGTCGGGTAATCGAACGCGTCCTGAGCCGTCTTTCGGCCGAGGATTGGTGTATAGTACTCGACCGATTCCTCGATGATCGGCTGGACCACCGGTTTGATGTCGAGTGGCCGGCCGCCGAAGCGTTCGCGCAATTCCGTGATCCCCTCGTACAACCGATCGATCGCGTTCTCGCCGAGCATCGGCCGTGAGCCGTGGGCCCCGATCCCCGACGCCTCCATGGTGAGCCAGATGCTGCCCCGATCCGCGACGGTGACCGAATGCCTTCCACGTTCGCAGGTGGTTTCGCCGATGACACAGCCGTCCACAGCGATCCCGGCATCGAGCAGTGCAGGGAGCCCTGCATCACCGCTCGTCTCCTCGTCGCTGACGAGGGCGAGGACCACGTCGACCGGCGGCGTGGTATCTGTCTCGACGAACCCGGTAACGGCGTGCAGCATGGCGGCGACGGCGCCCTTCATATCTGACGCCCCACGCCCATAGAGACGGTCGCCGTCCCTCTCGCCCAACGGGTCGTAGCTCCACTTCTCGGACTCATAGGGCACCGTGTCGAGATGGCCGTTGAACAGCAGCCGTCCCTCGCCTGATCCCGGGAGGGTCGCGACGAGGTTCGGTTTCGTCGGATCGACGACGATCCGCTCGGTCTCGAGCCCGATGTCGGCGAGGTAGTCCTCGACGTAGCCCGCTACCTCGCGGGTGGTTCCGGGCGGATTGGCGGTGTCGTAGCTCAGCAGGTCGAGTGCGAGCCGTTCGAGATCGCTATCGTGAGAACGAACGAATTCGGTGGGAGTGGCCATTCCTCGGCCGTGCGACACCGGGTTACTCCGCCGTGACCTGTTGGACGCGGTCCTCGTACTTGTTCCGGAACTCCTGGATCAGCTGGCCCATCATCGCGTACCATTCGTTGAGTTGGGCCTGCATGTCGTCGGCGATCTCGTCAGGGTCCGTGGGACGGTACACGTGGTAATACCCCCCGTGGTCGTAATTGACCTGTTCCTTCTGGAGGAGGCCCGCCTGAAGGAGCCGCTGGATCGATCGGTAGGCGGTCGAACGTTCGCGGTCGACGCGGTCAGCGATCTCGTCGACGGTGAGCGGCTCGCGGCTTCGGGTGAGTTCCATGAAACACTCCCGATCGAGCTCTTTCAGCCCGTGGAGACACTCGAGGAGCCCCTCACACTGCATGTCCTTGTTGAGGTAATCCGCCATCGAGGTGGCCATCGTTAGCTGATTGTAGTAGACAAACCGACAAAAGCGTTTGCATAGCTTATACACAACTACCCATCCCCATTCGGTCGACCGGCGTCGCTGGTGTCGGTTTTCCGGCGCTCGATAGCTGGTGCTATCAAGAGCGCTGTGCGATACATACATTCGCGACGAATCAGTCGACCGTCTTTCGGCCGGTGATCTGGTCGATCGAGAGCCGGTAAATGCCCGTCTCGAGCTCGTCGATCGACTCGTCGAAGACACGGATGGGGTTGAACAGCCGGTTCCGGGCCGCCTCGTTAAGCCCGTCGGCGGCGTCCGCCGGCAGCGGTTCGATGACGCCGGAGATAAGGATGCTCCAGGACTGATCGGGGGGATCGGCCCCGTAGACGACGAAACTCGCGGTGTCCGTCCCCTCGATGAACGCGAGTTTCTTGCTCCCCTCGTGCTCTCCGAAGCGAAAGAGGACCTCGTCACCGTCGTAATGATAGGCCATAGGAAGCCCGTAGGCCTCGCCGCCGCTGGCCAGCGAGAGAACGCCTACTCGGTTTTCGGCGAGATACGTATCCACCTCGTCGGCGTCCATGCCGCTAGTGTAGGCGAACTCGAAGTGTTCCATACCGGCCCCTACGGGGGACGGGGCCTTAGGCCCTCACCAGAATATTGTATGCTACGACCACAACCGTTATCACGTCTAGCCGAGTAGAGGGGGCTGAAATGAGCGATTCGGACGACCTCGAGTCGATTCGGCAGCAGAAACGGCAAGAAATCGTCGAGCAGGTAAGCGCCGGCGGCCAATCGACTGACGCCGACGCCACCGGTGGGGAGTCGGGCGGGGCGACAGCCCCGGCAGAGCCGATCCATATCTCCGGCCCGGACCACTTCCAGGAGGTCACCGCCAAGTATGACGTCGTCCTGGTGGACTACCACGCCGAGTGGTGTGGGCCGTGTCAGATGTTGGAACCGATCGTCGCCGACCTGGCCCGCGAAACCGATGCCGCGATCGCCAAGGTCGACATCGACCGACATCAGGGCCTGGCTCAACAGGCCGGCGTGCGTGGCGTCCCCACACTCTTCCTCTACGCCGACGGCCAGGCGGTCGAGCAACTCGTCGGGATGCAGGACCCGGGTCGGCTCCGCGGCCTCATCCAGCAGTACACCTAAGCCGGGTTCTCAGCCGTCTCACTCCGCGGAAAGCAGCGCGTCGATATCGGCGTGTTCGAACAACAGCTCACGCATCCGATCGACCGTCCGCTCGTCCCTCGTCCGACCGCCATGAACGATCGATTCCATCCGTTCGATAGTCGTAAGCGTATCCGATTGGACGAGGAGGATCGGGATGTCCCGCTCCTCGGCCGCGCCGATCACCGCGCCTGAGGGTCGGAAGCCGCCAGTCAGGATCAGGCACTTCACGCCCGGGGCCTCCAGCGCGGCGGTGTGGATCTCGGATCGGTCGCCACCCGTTACGACAGCCGCATCCTTCGCGCGGCGGAAATACCGGAGCGCTGCGTCGCCGCTCATCGCCCCCACGCTGAACCGCTCGATGAAGGCGTCGGTGGGGGCGTCGGTCAAGCGGTCGGCCCCGAGCTCTGCCTCCAACTCACCCACAGTCACGCCCGCCAGCTCTTTGGAGCGCGGAATGACCCCCATAACTGGGATCCCCTCCCCTTCGAGGTACGGGACGACGTCGCCTTCGAGGACGTCATAGGCGGATTCAGCCACCCGGTTGATCACCACCCCGGCGAGCCGGTCGCCGATCATATCGGCTGCGGCGAGTACGTCATCCACGTCACCCGGCGTCCCGTAGCCCACCACGAGAACCACCCTGGCATCGAGGAGGTCGGCTACCTCCGGATCGGTGAGTTCGATGATCCCCCCGGTGGTGAGCTGGCCACCGCCCTCGAGGATCATGAGGTCGCGGTCGGCGGCGAGCCGATCGAAGCTCTCGCTGACCGATGTCCGGAGGTCGGCCGGATCCTCCTGTCGGCGGATCGCCCCCTCGATAAACGTTGGGGAGTAGACGATCGGTTCCAAGTCCGCCATGTCGGCGTCGAGTTCGAGCAATTCGCTCGCCAACATGGGATCGGCATCGAGCGTCTTCCCGACCCGGGACTGGAGGCGGGTCCCCTTCGGTTTCATGTAACCCACGGCCTCGCCCCGTTCCCGGGCGAGTTGACCCAAGGCGAGGGCGATGGCCGTCTTGCCGGAGCTCTCTTCGAGTGCGGTGACGAGTACAGTGTTCATAGCTTGTCGGTGTCCACGGTCAGTCTAACGTCGATTGCCGTCACACGGTCGGGAAGGGCGACCAACGGGTTGACATCGAGTTCGAGGATGGCAGGGAAGTCGGTCACGAGCTGGGAGACACGCTGGATCGATTCGACGATACCGTCGACGTGAACCGGGTCACGGCCCCGGGCCCCCTGAAGGAGAGGGGCGGAGTCGATCTCGCGGGTCATCTCGGTCGCCTCCTTGCGGCTCACGGGCGCGACACGGAAGGTCGTGTCCTCCAGGATCTCCACGAAGATCCCCCCGAGGCCGAACATGAGTAACGGGCCGAACTGGGGATCTCGGTTCATTCCGACGATGGTCTCGGTCCCGGCCGTCAGGTCGATCCGTTCCTGGATCTGGACCCCCAGGAGCGACGCATCGGGCTGGTAGTTCCGAGCCCGCGTGATGAGGTCCTCGAAGACATCCTCGACTTCGTCGGTATCGACACCGACCTTGACGCCGCCGATGTCGGACTTGTGAAGAATGTCCGGACTGACGATCTTCATCACGACCGGACCCTCGAGGTCCCGGGCGACCGAAAGCGCCTCTGCCGGTGTGTCGACGATCGTACCGGCCGGGGTGGGGATCCCGTAGGCGTCCAGGAGCTCCATGGCCTCGACACCCAACCGGTTGTCGCCCCGGTCGACGGCTGACTCCAGGATCCCCCTTGCGCGCTCCCGGTCGACCTCGAACCCTGTCGGTTCGTCGTAGGTCCGCGAGCGGATCCGCCGGTAGTCGTGAAGCGCGTCGAGGCTGGTGACCGCGCGGGCGGGATCGAAGTAGTTCGGGATCCCGGCCTCACGGAGTCGGGTTTCGGCCGATCCGGTCGCCTGGCCCCCCATCAGGCAGGTCACGACGGGCTTGCCATGCGCCGCCTGCCGGTCGACGATCATCTCGGCGAGTTCCTCGTAGGAGAGGATCGCCACCGGGGCGGATAAGACCACGGCCGCCCCGACGCCGGGATCCTCGAGGACGATATCGAGGGCCCGCCTGAAGCGATCGAGGTCGGCGTCACCGATGACGTCAACCGGGTTGTAGACGTTCGCTTCCGCCGGGAGGGCATCCTGGAGTGTCTCGATCGTCCCCTCGGAGAACGACGCGAGGTCGAGATCGGCGTCCCCGACCGCGTCGGTGGTCATCACCCCGGGCCCCCCGGCGTTGGTCACGATACCCACGGACGGTGACTCCGGGAGCGGTTGGCCGGCCAACGCGCGGGCGAAATCGAACAACTCCTGGACGGTATCTACCCGAAGGACGCCCGCCTGGTCGAGGCCAGCCTCGTAGGCGGCATCGCTCCCCGCGATGGCACCGGTGTGAGAGGAGGCGGCTTGAGCGCCCGCCTCGGTTCGGCCAGATTTGACGAGGACGATTGGCGTCTCCTGGGTGACCTCCCGGGCGCGGTCGATGAAGGCCCGGCCGTCCTCGATGCTCTCGAGGTACCCGATAACGACGTCGGTATCCGGGTCGTCTCCCCAGGCGGCGATGAAATCCGTCTCGTCCAGCACGGCCTTGTTCCCGAGCGACACGACGTCCTTGAAGCCGATGTCCTGGTCGTTCGCCCAGTCAAGGACGGCCGTGACGAACGCGCCGGACTGGCTCATGAACGAAAGCGACCCGGAAAGGGCGTTGGTGGGGCCGAAGGTCGCATTGAGCCCGGTTGGCGTGCTGAGGATGCCGAGGCAGTTCGGCCCGACGAGGTTCAGGTCGTTCTCCTCGGCGATCGCCCTGAGCTCGCGTTCGCGGGACGCCCCTTCGCTTCCCGTTTCGCTGAACCCGGCCGTGATGACCACGACGTTCCCGACACCGGCCTCGGCGGCCTCCCTGACCTCCTCAACGGCGATCGTCGGGGGGACGACCACGACGGCCAAATCGACTGATTCCGCTTCGGCGATCTCCGGGAAGCACTCCCGACCCATGACCGAATCGTAATTCGGATTAATGGGGATGACAGTCCCATCGAAATCGGTCAGGAGGTTCTCCATGATGGCCCGACCGATCGATCCCTCGGATTCGGATGCCCCGATAACGGCGACGCGATCGGCAGTGAACAGCGACGATACCTCGACCATTCAGGGGCAGTCTTCGATCAGCCCGGCAATAAAGGCCGGTGAGATGGCGCGGCTGCGGCCGGGCAGGTCGGGTGCCGGCGCGAAGTGAAGCGGCTTATCGAACGACGGTCACCGGGATGGAGGCTCGCCGAACGACCGTCTCCGCCACGCTCCCCAGGAGGACCCGGGCGACGCCCTTGCGCCCGTGGCTCCCCATGACGATGTGATCGATGTCGTGTTCGTCCGCGTAGTTCACGATGATCCGTGCGGGCGGCCCCATGTCCTGAACCGTTTCGATCTCACGGTCGGATTCCGCGGCCGTCGAACGTGCGGCCTCAAAGATCCGCTCAGATCGTTGTTCGGCGAACTCGTACCAGCCCTCCCAGTAATCGCCGCCCATCGGATCGGCGGCATATCCCGCATCGACGGGGTCGATGACATGGATAACGGTGATCTCGGCGCCAGGATATTCGGTCAGGACGTGCGTCAGGGCCTCCTCGGCTTGGGGTGACCCGTCCAAGGGAACCAGGAATTGTTTGCTCATGTCGGACCGTTGGCGGCCGGGTTACTAATAGTAGGAGGAACGGCCCGTGGGCCGGGCTTATGTGTCGCGTCCCGAAACCACCGACCAATGACGGGTATCGCCTACGATGACTTCCTGGAGCTCGGATACGAACCCGCTGACCAGGAACTCGTCTGTACGTTCCACGTCGAGGCCGGGGCGGACCTCTCTATCAAGGACGCCGCGGGTCGGATCGCCTCGGAGAGCTCGAACGGAACCTGGACGGAGCTCCAGGTCGCTGGCGAGGTGACGGACCTAAGCGCCACCGCCTTCGCGATCGATGGGAACCGCGTGCGGGTTGCCTATCCCGAGGCGCTCTTCGACCCGGGAAACATGGCCCAGGTCCTGTCCTGTATCGCCGGGAACGTCCTCGGGATGAAGGCGGTCGACCGACTCCGGCTACTGGACTGTGAATGGCCCGAGGGGCTCACCCGAACGTTCCCCGGCCCCCAGTTCGGGTCATCGGTTCGGACCCGGATCTTCGACGTCGATGAGCGACCGATCACCGCGACCGTCCCGAAGCCGAAGGTGGGGCTCTCGACCGCCCAGCACGCCGAAGTCGGATACGAGGCATGGGTTGGCGGAATCGACCTTCTAAAGGACGACGAGAACCTGACCGATCAGGCCTTCAACCCGTTCGCTGATCGGCTCGCCGAATCCCTCGACCGCCGCGATGCCGCCGAAGAGGAGACCGGCGAACCGAAGAGCTACCTGGTCAATATAACCGCCGAGACGGACACCATGCTCGACCGGGCCGACACGGTGGCCAG
>CAYOLR010000087.1:0-11093 GCA_964404815.1 uncultured Halobacteriales archaeon | reverse complement strand
ACCGACCCGAACACCTCGTGGTCTAACCGCTCGACGACGTGTTCCATCACCCGCTGCATGTTGACGGTGTCGTCCCGGTTGTAGTCGACGAGCGTCTCGAGGGCTCCATCGTCGCCACGTTCCGATTCCCGCCAGAGTCGTACCGCGTCCTCGCCGGAGAGGTCCGGGCGATCCCGGTCGATGCCGATCTCGCGCTCGATCGCCTTCAGGCCGCCCGTGAGATCGACCCGTCGGCAGGGATACATCAGGTCGATGTGGGGGCGGTCGAGGTCGATATCGTACGACCGCTCGAGGAACGGGACATCGAACTGCGCGCCGTTGAACGAGGCGAGGACGTCTGCGTCGGCGAACGCCGCCTGGAGCGTCTCGTCGGTGAGATCCCGGTCCTTGACGAGCGTCGTGGTCTCACCATCCAGGTGGACGGTCACGACGGTCACGTCGTGATAGTCGGGGGAGAGCCCGGTCGTCTCGATATCGAAATACGCCGTCGAGTCACGGAAATCCTCGTAGAGCCGCCACCGGCTGCCGCTGGGGAGGGCGTCTGCGAAGAAGGCGGCATCGCGATCGGCCAGCCGCTCGCGGGCGAGGTCGATGAACCCGGCGATCCGCCGCCCCGTCTTCTCGCCGACGGCGTCGGGGGTGAAGGCGTCCCAGTGGGTGATGCCGTCCGCCCAGAGCTGCCGTTCCGTCTTCGGGCCGACGCCATGGACGGGGATGAAGCTGTTTTCCAGGCGCACTATCTTCCCGGGCGGGTCGGCCGGGCATAAATCGCGACCGTGGAGTGAATGTGAATCGGTTGGTGGGTCCCGTCCGCCGGTACGCTCAATAGCCCCAGACCGGCACGCCGCCCTCGGTGAGGGGCGTGAACGCCCCGTTCGAGAACTCCGCGTCGGTGAGGGTTCGTCGCTCCTCGAAATCCAGGGTCGCGATCGTAACCGTATCCTCGCCGAGGTCGATCACGACCCAGTCACGGGGGAACCGTCCGGCCTCGTGGATCACCTGGTAGAGGTGAACCGTCGTCTCCCCGACCGTGCGCTGGGTCAGCACCTGGTCGTCGGCCACGGCCGGGGGGTTCGCCCGCGGCAAGGATAAAACCGGACGGGAGTTCCGGCACCGTTTTGACCCGGGCGGGCCGACCGCGGGCATGGTTATTCGGTCCTACGACGGCATGGCGCCGTCCGTCCACGAGAGCGCCTATATCGACGAGGCCGCGGTCGTGATCGGCGAGGTCGAGATCGGGCCGGACGTGAGCATCTGGCCCAACACCACGATCCGTGGGGATCGCGGCAAGATCACCATCCGGGAGGGCACGAACATCCAGGACAACTCGGTCATGCATGAGGGTGGGGAGATCGGGCCGTACGCGACCGTCGGCCACTGCGGGATCGTCCACGCCGCCACCGTCTACGAACGGGCGCTCATCGGGATGAACGCGGTCGTCCTCGACGGGGCCGAGGTGGGCGAGGAGGCCATCGTCGCCGCGGGGAGCGTCGTGACCGAGGGGACTGACGTGCCGCCGCGAACGCTGGTCGCCGGCACGCCCGCCGAGCCGGTGAAGGAACTCGACGGCGACTCCGGCTGGCTCGCGACGGCCGATCACTACGTGGAGCTCTCCAGCCGTCACGCCGAGACGTCGGAGCGCGTCGACCCGTAGCCCGTGGCACCGCTCGGCAGCCTGATCGGGCAGGATTCGGACGTCCTTCTGGATCGCAACTTCCAGCTCCTGCTCGGCGTCAACCTGCTGGCCCCGCTGGGGGTGCCCCTGGTCTCGCCCATCCTGAGTTCGCTCACCGGGCCGTTCGGCGTCTCCGAAGCGACGACGGGCCTGCTGATCTCGGCGTATACCGCCCCGCCGATCGTCCTCATCCCGATCGTGGGCATGTTGGCCGACCGCTACGGGCGGAAGCCGCTCATGCTCACCGGGATCCTCCTGTTCGGTATCGGCGGGGCCGGTCTCGCGCTGACCACCGACTTCCAGGTCGCCCTCGGTCTCCGCCTGGTCCAGGGGATCGGCTTCGCCGGGCTCACCCCGATGATCATCACGGCGATCGGCGACAGCTATCAAGGGACACGGGAGGCGACCGCGCAGGGGCTGCGGTTCATGACGTCCGGGATCTACCAGGCCGTCTTCCCGCTCATCGGCGGTGCTCTCGTGGTGCTCGCCTGGCAGTACCCGTTCCTCCTCTACGCCATGGCCTTCCCGATCGCCGTCGGGGTGTTCATCTGGTTCGAAGAACCGGCCCGGCGCGACGACACGGCCGAGGCCACCGCAACGGTTCCGCCCCGCCAGCAGGTCAGGGACCTGCTCGGGCTCCTCTCGGATCCCCGGGTGTCGTCGATCGTGCTCGCCCGGGGGATCCCGATGATCGTCTGGATCGGCTTTCTGACCTACAACTCGATCATCGTCACCAACATTATCGGCGGCACGCCGAGCGAGGCGGGGTTGCTCGTGACGATCGATAGCGTCACCCTCGCCCTCGGTGCCAGCCAGGCCGGTCGCATCTCGGATATCTTCGACAACCGGTTCCGGCCGCTCGTCCTCGGCCACGTAGCGATGGGCGGCGGCCTCTCGGTGATGGCGATGGCCTCGTCGCTGGTGCCCGCGGCGATCGGGGTGGCGTTCATCGGGTTCGGGTTCGGCGTCACCCTCTCGCTCTACCGGAGCATCGTCACCGGGTTGGCCTCGACCGAGCTCCGGGGCGGGATCGTGAGCGTGGCCGAGTCGTTCGGCCGGGTGACCTCCTCGGCGACGCCGATCCTGATGGGTGCCGCTGTGGGCGGTCTCGTCCCGGTGATGGGGTTCGGCGCCGCCGTCCGATGGACGGGCGTCGGGGTGGGCGTCACGACGACGGTCGTCGGCATCGGATTACTAGTGGTCGCCCGGGCCTTCCGCCCGACGCCGTCGTGAAATCGGACTGACGGGAGAAGGGTAGCTCATATAAACCGCAGGCTCGTATAAGGAGGTAACTGGTACCGATTGATGGACGAACCCATCCCTACACCCGTCCACGTATGACAGACACCCCACGAGTCTATCGACTCCATTCGACCATCGAAGTGCCCCTCGAGACCGTCTACGAACACTTCGAGGACGCCGACCTCCCCGACGTGATCGAGGACATCGAGATCACCCGCCGGAACAACACCCTCATCATCGACGCCGTTCCGACGGATGATGAGATCAGCAAGTACACGCCGACGGCCCAGCTCAAGGCAACCGTCTCCGAGAAGCGCGTCCTCGAGGAGGAGCCGACCGAACCCGCCTCGAGCGCCGGCTTGCAGTGGCGGTCCCGAGACGATGACGAGGAGGAACCGGCCACGATGCTGGTTGAATACGCCGGGTTCAAGGGGACCCGCGAGACCGTCCTCCTGAACACCGAACTCCAGTACCCCATGTTCGAGGTCCTGTGCGGACTCGCGAAGCTGGCCGATCGGGGCACCTTGACGGCCATCACCGCCGTGGACGGCGAGCTGGTGGCGACGCGGATCGTCGACGGCGAGGAATGCCCCGCGACCATCGAGGTGGTCGAGGAACAGCGCGAGGACGAGGAAGGCACGGTCAACTGGCGCGACAACGAGTTTATCAGCTAACGGCCGGTCATTCCCGGCAGGTCGACAGCCGTACGGACCCGTATTCGATTGGTTTCACCGTGAAGAGCCGGGCGGCCGTTGTTACCGGCCGTCGAACTCGGCCCGTCGGCGTTCCATGAACGCCTCGACCCCCTCGGCGTGGTCGGCGGTGTCGAAGACGGCCGCCTGGGCGGCCGCCTCGTTGCGGACGGCCTGCTCGAGCGAGCTCTCGAGGCCCTGGTTGAGCAGCTGTTTGGACTCCCGGAGGGCGACCGTTGGGCCCGAGGCGATCCGCTCGACGAACTCCCGGACCCCCGCCTCGAACTCGCCGTCAGGATAGACCCGGTTGACCAGGCCCAGGTCGTGGGCACGGTCGGCGCTGACCCGCTCGCCCGTGAACACGAGTTCCTTGGCCAGGTTGGTGCCGACCACCCGCGGGAGGAGGTACGAGGCCCCCGAATCGACCGCGAGCCCGACGTTACGGAAGCCGAAGCTGATGTCCGCGTCCCCGTGCATGACCTGGAGGTCGCACGCCAGCGCCAGCACCCCGCCCGCGCCGAAGGCGGCCCCTTCGATCTTCGCGATCGTCGGAAGGTGGAAGTTCGCGACCCGCTGGATCGTACGCCCGGTCTCCTCCCGGACGATCCGGACCGCCTCTGGGAGCGTTGCCGCCCCGCTCTGGAGTTCCATCATCGCGTTGACGTCACCCCCGGCGCAGAACGACCCCTCGGACCCCTCGACAACGACCGCCCTGGGGTCGCCCTCCGGGTTGCTTTCGAGCGCGTCGAGCGCGTCGACGATGCCCGCGGCGACCTCCATCGTGAGGGCGTTCCGCATTCCGGGCCGGTTGAGCGTGATCGTGGCCACGTCGTCATCGACATCGAGCAGCACCGCGTCATCGCTCATCGACGGCCACCTCGGCGGGCGACCGGTCCATTGGGCTGGCTGTCGGCCATGGCGCCGAATCGGAGGAGCCACCGCTAAAGTGTTCGCACGCCGGAAGGTATTACGCTGAAACCGGCATCGTCGGACGGTGGACGCGACTACGGCACCGTTTGGACCGGGACGGGGGCGTTTTTGACGACGTAATCGGCGACGCTACCGAGGAGGAGGTTTTCGAGGTCGCCACGGCCGCGGCGGCCCATCACGATCAGGTCGATATCGTGGTCATCGACATACTGCAAGATCGTCTTTGCCGGCGTCCCATCAACGACCGCCGTGACGATATCGATATCCGTATCCGCGGCCATGTCGGCCAGTTCCTGGACGATTTCCTTCCGGTCGGCCTCGACGGGCGTCCGGGCGCTCTCGATGGAGAGGTCGTACCAGCGAGGGTTGATCACGTTCAGGACGTGAATGCGGGCATCGGCTCCCGACGCGACCTCGAGGGCGTGCTCCATGGCGGTTGCAGCGTTGTCGCTTCCGTCCGTCGGGACGAGGATCTCGTCGTACATTATCTAATATAGGTGGTCTACGGCCGTGAGGCTTTCTCTAATCGCCACAGTGGTTATCCGAACTCCGACAAGCCCGACTGCTGACCGCGGTCGACCGGTTCGATGACGTCGGGGCTGTCGTTGGCCGGGTCGTTTACCGCCGTCGAGATGGGATAGGTGGCCGTCAGGTCGTCGGGAAACGGATCCAGCAGCGAACTGAGTGCGGCCCCGTCATCGGTTTCGAGCCACGCGGCCTCCTCGTTGGGTTCGAGGATGACGGGCATCCGATCGTGGATTGGTGCGATCGTTTCGTTCGAGTCCGTCGTGATGATGGTTACCGTCTCCAGCTGTTCGCCATTGTCCCCCCACGACTCCCAGAGACCGGCCATGGCGAAGGGTTCCTCGTCGGCCCGTGTCACCCGGAACGGCTGTTTGCGGCCGCGTTCCCCGCCCCACTCGTAGAACCCGTCGGCGAGCACGAGACAGCGACGGTTGTCGAAGGCGTCCCTGAACGCCGGCTTGTCGGCGACGGTCTCGGCGCGGGCGTTGATCGGCTTGGGCCAGTCGTCGGGGTCGTCGACCCAGTGCGGGATGAGGCCCCACTGGAGCAGGTCGATGGCCTCCGGGGCCTCGTTCCTGATCGACGCGAGATCGTCACCGGGCGGGATGTTGTACCGCGGGGTGATGGGCTCGGTGGCCGTCGCGTTGAACCGCTCCTCGAGAACGGACTGGGGCACGAACAGCGAGGTCCGACCGCACATCGACCGGCCCTACGCTCGGGCCGGGGTTAATTCCATCCCTCCGCCCTCACGGGAGCTGGGACTCGCTCCGGAACCGGGTTTTCGCATCCTCGATGGCGCCCGGATCGTCAGCCCCCGGGAGGGCCACCTCGGCCGTTCGGCACGGGGCCGTCACGGCAAGCCGATCGGCCACATGGTCGGCTGTCCGTTCGGCCATCAGTCGATGGGTCGTGAACTTCCCGCCGACGATCGACGTGAACCCGTCGACGCCGTCCCGATCCCCGTGGTCGATGACGAAGAAATCCCGCGTCACGTTCTCGGTTTCGGTCGAGCCAATGATATCGGGCGCGTACAGCGGCCGGACGCCGGCGTAGGAGCGTTCGACAGGGGCGTCGGCCAGTCCCGGAAGGAGTGTCGTCATTTCCTCGACGAGCGTCTCGATCTCCCATTCCTCGACCGCAGTGGCCGTCGGGCCGTCGACCGGGATGTCGGTCGTCCCCAGGACGACCTCGGTCGTGAAGGGGACGACGATGTCCGCCTGGCCCCTGGGACGACACCAGTTCACAACCGTCTCCTGGCCCGGTTGTGTGAGCACCACCATCGACCCTTTCGAATGGCGAATCCCGATCGAACAGTCGGCCATGGCCGCGACACGGTCGGCCCAGGGGCCCGTCGCGTTGACCACGTGGTCGCCCGTCAGGACCGTCCGATCGCCGTTCCGGGCATCGATCGCCACGCCGGTCACCCGGTCACCCTCCCGGACCAGATCGACGACGGGTGCGTGGGTCCGAATACGGGCACCGTGTTCCTCCGCCGAGAGCGCGGTCGCCGCCGTCACCCCGGCGGCGTCGATCGACGCGTCCGGGACCCGCAACGCCCGTTCGATGTCCCGCGATAACGTCGGCTCGGTCTGGCGGGCCTCCGTCCCGCTGGCTCGTTCGGCTGGGATGCCGGCGGCCGCACACGCCTCGGCCTTGGCCTCGAAGTACGCCGGGTCGTCACCGGGCCCCTGGACGAATAGCCCGCCCGAAACCTCGACGAACTGGCCGGCGATGTCCCTCAATACCCGGTTTTCAGCCAGGCAATCGGCGGCGCTATCGGGGTCTCCGTTCGCGTACCGCGCGCCGCTGTGGAGGAGTCCATGCATCCGGCCGGTCGTGCCGGATGACAACCCACCCCGGTCGACCAGGTCGACCTCGAACCCCCGCATGGCGAGATCCCTGGCGATCCCGACGCCGGTCGCCCCGCCCCCGATCACGATCACCTGCAGGTCAGTGCCCATCGCGTGATGCCAGCCTCACAGTCCGCTGGTTTTAGTGTACCTACCCGCGGCTGGTGATGGCTCGGAGGACGCGGTGTCTGGCCTCGCTGATCTCCTCGACGAGCGACGTTCCCGTATCGAGGATGGGGTAGGTCACGTTCATCGACCGGTAGAGATAGGGTTGGATCGCCCCATCCGGATCCGAAGGATCACCGTTTCGTTGCAGTTCCCCCTGCCGGTCGTCGAGGAGCGTTTCGACTTCGGTGCGGAGCCGACCGAGCCGTTCCCACAGGTCGACTAGCTCTGGATAGGACCGCTCGCTCAACCGCGTTTCGTTCAACGATTGGATCGTGGCCTCGATCCTGTCTGCCGTCTCTTCCGCCGTCGAGAGGTCGTCGGCCTCCCGCGCCAGACGGTCCAAAAACCGGTCACGGCGGTCGCGGGCGACCTGGCTCTGGGTGACGAGCGCCTGCTGCAGCTGTGGGGTGAACATCGACCCCTCACACACGGCAACTGCCAGGTCCTCGCCGAATTCGCCGGTCATGTTCTGCTTCATCGTCTCGCCGTATTCCTCGTCGTAGTGGCCCACGGCCATCACGGTCTCGCGATAGTGATCACGGACCTCGCCCAGGCGCTGGTCGGTCCCGGAGACGGCGAGGGGCGTCACGCCGCCCGAGCTCGGCGTCGTCGCGGGGGTGGGCGAGGTATCGATGGTGGCGATGCGGCGAGCGAACGCGGCGAAGGCATCGCGCTCGGACTCGGTCCGCTTCCGCTCCTCTTCAAGGATCGAATGGGCCTTTCGGAGCTTGACCAGCGTGATGGCGAGGAGGACCGTGAGCAAGCCGGTCGAAACGAGAACGATCAGCGGGGAGAGCGGATCCGCCTGGATACATTCACCGGGGGCGAGACACACCGAATCTACGCTTTCCAAGCGAGTGTAGCTGAGGGTACCGGCCGATGGCGGGGAAACCATGCTATTGGGGGACATACTCAGACCACCCACATAACGTTGCTGGCAGCCCGTAGGTCACTCCCGAAACAGTGACACGACGGGATCGATCATCTCGGGGACATTAAGGGCCGGTGCGTGGCCACAGTCGAAGGTCCGCGTCTCTATCTCAGGCCGTCGCGATTGCATTTCCTCGAACGTAGAATCCGCCAGGATGTCGGAGTGCTCGCCCTTCAGGACGAGCGTCGGCACGTCGATCGCTTCCCAGCGGTCCCACTGGGCGACCGGGGGGTCTTCCGTCAGAAGCGGTTCGACGACACGCGTGTCGTAGGCCGGCATGAACTCGCCCCCCTCGTTCCGCCGATACGATGTCGTGGTGAACCGTCGCCACTCCGCGGCGGTCATCTCGCTGAACGGTTCGTAGGTCTCCCGATAATACGCCTCGAGGTCGGTCAACCGGTCGAACGCCGGCGGGTTCGTGAGGTAGTCGATGATGCGTTCGATGCCCTCGTCGGCCGCCTCGTCTTCGGCGGGGGCGGGCCCGACATCGTTGAGGACCAAATGGGTGATGCGGTCGGCGAGGGCGCCGCCGGCGAGTTCGATCCCCAGGGAACCGCCCATCGAGGTCCCGATCCACCGGAGCCGGTCGAGGCCGAGTTCGTCACAGAACGACACGCATCGATCCGCCATCGCGGCCCCGGTATACTCCTCGATCGGGATCTCGGCCCACTCGCTCAATCCACGCCCGGGCATGTCGAGACACAACACGCGATAGTCGTCGGCCAGCGGCTCGGCAATTGGATCGAAATCCCGGCCGACCCGGGAAAGGCCGTGGACGCAGACCACGGGTGGAGCATCAGGGGATCCCCATTCGGAGTAGTGAAGCTCGACACCGTCGACGGTCACGAACCGGTCTCCTCTGGACATGGCTGATGGCCGGGGCGGATCGGACATTAAACACCACGTTCAAGGGTTAACCGTGACCGGGGCGCACCGCCAGACTCCCTGTGAGAGCATACTCCATATCCGAGGGTAGTCGATCGGGCTCTGGGAGCCAGGACTCCAGCACCTTTGACCTTAAAGCCCAAGTACGTCCTCATTGTTCGGCTTCACAATCGCTGACTCCAATCAATGCACCCGGGACCCATTGAAGGACACGGATGAACGCCCTTGTATCAGCCACCGAGACGCACGGAGGTGAAAACCGACGTGAGGGAGGCCTCCCGTTCCGGCCCGGCGTTGACAGGAAGAGCGATCCGAGTGGGTCGCCGACGTGTCGGCCGGGCGGTACCCCAGTCGGACCCAGCCATGGTCGATGATCGGGCACTGGATATGATCGGGGCCATCTTCGTCATCGTCGTCGGCGGATTCGTTCTCTTCGCCCTCAATCTGGGGAGTCTCGGCGAAGGAATGGGCTCGGAGACGACCGTGGGAATCTCGTTGATCATCGGTTCGGCAGGCCTGTTGCTCGTGGGCGGCCTGGCCTGGAACGCGCTGGCAGACCGCTAACGGTTAGCCGCCTTTCCCGAGGAATCGATGTGGTCCGCAACGGGCAATTGATTCGACCGCATTCCTGAACCCTCGCACCTGGAACCCAGGAGGGAAACAGTTGGAATGGGCCTGCCCGGATTTGAACCAGGGACGAATCGGTTATGAGCCGATCTCTCTAACCAGACTGAGTTACAGGCCCACGTGAAATGAGAGGGTTACCGTCGTTGAAATACCTTCTCCTCAAGATCTGGGATGGAATTGATAATAGCGGAAGCCATCCCTATTTCGTCATAGTGTTGCAGTTTATTTTCGAATGATTCCTTGTTCGGCCGTTCATCTCGGATGTAGCCGTCAACCTCCAACCAAAGATCAAAATTTGGAACATAAAAATCACAAGACCACCGGGTTTCAGGAACTGGCTTGTGAACAATATAATCTATCCCTTTACTATGGAGTTCATAAGCAACCCTGCGTTCAAATCGACTCGCGAGATGTTCCCCATTTGGACCTTCGGATGGTATTCCATGTCTGTGGCCAGGGGGGACTCCGGCTCGTTTACATGCTTCTTTCCAAGTCCCGAAAAGACGTTTGACGACACTCTTATTGTAAGATCCATGCTTCTGGTATTCTCGGATCACCAGATAGCCATCAAGTGATTGCTCAAATACAGATCGAATATCGCTGAGTATTGCGGGACGTTCAGAGTCATCGTATTTTCCGACCTGTGTCCCGGCCAATCCTGCATCATCCAAAACCTCGATCCACTCCTTTTCACCCTTTATCCTGAAAATTGTCGCAATACTTGGAAATAAATCTGAATTAGCTGCATCTTCCGTCGTCGGAGACCGACGTATCTCTCTCGACAATTCCATAACCGCCTCAACTAAGTCATCATAATCGAACTGCATAACCCGTTTTTCAGTATGCTGGTTACCATAAAATTCACGTGATATCGAAGTTAATATTAAAGATATACTAATATATATTTATAGTACATAGTGAAAATAGAATCTGCTACGATAAATGCGACCATACTTCGGGTACTTCAATAACCCAACAGATCGGTGGATAGTTAGGCCTCACGTATAACGGGGTGTTAGAGCAGACAGGGTTTGAGATCGGTTTCAATAGCAGTTGTCTCTATTCAGGCCTGATTGTTGCCGTCTTCATGACAGTAGGACTGGATGTCTAAAAATACTGGTACGAACCGGGAGGGAATTAATTAACCAAAAAAGTCCGGTCGAAGTTTCGGGACGCCGGAGCCAGGACTCGAACCTGGGACCACCTCGTGTCTGTAGCCGACAGGTCACCTGAGGGCTTTAACAGCGAGGCGCTCTACCATCTGAGCTACTCCGGCTCGGCATCCTCCGTTACTCCGTTTCGGTAAAAAGGGGTTTCGTTTCCGTGGGGGAGACCGATACGCTTTCACGCGCCCTCGGTGTAGCCGCGGCCGATGTCCGGGGCTTACGAGGAGGTGAAAGCGGGAGTCCTCGACCAAGTGCGTCCCACCGATGAGGAGCAGGACAGGCTGGAAACCGTCGTCGATGCCCTCCTCGATCGGACAGAAGCGGCAGTCGCCGACCGCGACCTGGACGTCGACGTCCGGCACGTCGGGAGTACGGCCCGCAACACCTGGTTGACCGGTGAAC
>CAYOLR010000086.1:2164-11099 GCA_964404815.1 uncultured Halobacteriales archaeon | reverse complement strand
CACCGAGCTTGGTTTCCGCTGTAAACGCCGGCCGGCTCGGACTCAACGTTGGTATTCCTGAGCAGTCGTCGGGTTATTTTCGGTAAGTCCAGCCCCGGTGCTGGGGGATTGCCTCCTGGCGGCTGAAACGGCCAGTGCCGCTTCAGAGGGGTTCGTCGCCCTCGATGATCCGAAGCGCCCGGTCGGCGAGGGCGGGGACCCGTTCCTCCATCTTCGGGTACATGGGGTCGTCGCTGTTACCCTCGAGGTACCGTCGGAGGAACATCTCACCGAGGGCGCCGAGCTTGTAGACGGCGAGGGCGCGGTAGAAGCGTTCGTGTTCGAACGTGATCCCGGTCAACGACTCGTAGCGGTCGACCAGCTCCAGCCGGGTGGGGTATCCTTCGCTCGCCATGAACGTGGCCGTCAATTCCGGGACGGCGGGTGGGGGGTCCTTTTCGTCGTACCAGTAGACGAGCATCCAGCCGAGGTCAGCCCGGGGATCGCCGAGCGTCGAGAGTTCCCAGTCGAAGACGCTCACCAGCTCTGGTGGCGTCCCGGGGGCGAACATGACGTTGTCGAGCTTGTAATCGCCGTGGACGAGCGTATGGGGATACGAATCGGGACAGTTCGCCTCGAGCCATTCGCCGACCTCCCGGATGACTGGGATCTCCCTGACGTCGGCGGTGACGTCGAAGGCCCACTCGTACTGCTGGTGCCAGCGGTCGACCTGGCGTTCCGTGTAGCCCTCGGGATAGCCAAACTCGCCGAGGCCGACCGCCTCGTAGTCGACCTCGTGGATCTCGGCCAAGGTGTCGACGAGTTCCTCGCCGATCCGTTGACGGTGGTCGGGGCTGGCGAAGCGATCGACCTCTTCCGTCCTGAGGACATCACCGTCCTCGCGTTCCATGACGTAGAAATCGCTACCGATGACGTCGTGATCGTCGCAGGCCAACACGGTGGTCGGGACCCTGACGGGGGTGTCCTGGAGGGCGTCCATCACGCGATATTCCCGGAGGACGTCGTGGGCGGTCTCGGCGGTCTCGCCGGGGGGTGGCCGTCGGATGACGAGGTCGCGGTCGCCCCAGGCGACGAACAGGGTCTCGTTGGAGTGGCCCTGAGCGTGGCGCTGGACGTCGATCGAGGCCGCAGGACCGAGGTGGTCCTCGAGATAGGCGGTGAGGGCATCCACATCGACGAGCCGACGAAAGTACTCCTCGCTCGTTTCGTCCGCCATGCCCGGTCCTTGATCCCCTCCGTACGAATAGTTGCGGGTTACCGTTACCAATCCTAGAGAGTGAGGGTAACACTTTTTCCATTGTTATGCCCTCTCTGGGGGTATGGAGTACGACGACTCCCCCGAAGCGGTCGAGGTGGCCAAACGCACCCGTGAATTCGTCGACGACGTGGTGATCCCGGTCGAGCGCGACGTCCTCGCCGGGGGCACGCTCGACGGGTCGGTGATCGCCGACCTCCGCGACCAGGCGCGCGATCATGGAATCTACGCGCCACAGATCCCGGAGGAATACGGCGGAATGGGGATGAGCTACCGGGATATGCTGCCCGTCTTCGAGGCCGCCGGGCGAAGCCTGCTCGGCGCGCCGGCCATCCGCGTCGATGCCCCGGACGAGGGCAACATGCACACCCTCGAACTGGTCGGAACGGAGGAGCAGAAGGACCGCTGGCTCCGGCCGCTGGTCCAGGGCGAAATGCGCTCGGGGTTTTCGATGACCGAGCCGATGCAGGGGTCGGGGTCGGATCCCAAGATGATCCAGACGACCGCCGAAAAGGACGGCGATGAATGGGTCATCAACGGCCACAAATGGTGGACGACCCAGGGGACCGAGTCGGATGTCCTGATCGTCATGGCGCGGACCGATCCGGACGAACACCCGTACGCCGGCTGTTCGCTTATCCTCGTCCCGACGGACACCGACGGCGTGGAGATCGTCCGCGACATCCCGCACCTCGGCGGGGGCGTCACGGGCATGAGCCACGCCGAGATCAAGTACCACGACGTCCGCGTTCCCGAGGAGAACCTCCTCGGCAACCTCAACGAGGGGTTCAAACACGCCCAGGAACGCCTGGGCCCTGCCCGGCTGACCCACTGCATGCGGTTCTCAGGGATGGCCGAGCGGGCACTCGATATCGCGAAGGCCTACATCTCCGAGCGGGAGGCCTTCGGCGGGCCGCTCGCCGAGAAGCAGGCGCTCCGGTTCGAGATCGCCGAAGCCGAGACCCGCCTCCACGCCGCCCGGACGATGGTCAGGCATGCCGCCCGACAGATCGCCGACGGCAAGGAGGCACGCATTCCCGTCGCGATGGCGAAGGTGTTCGCCGCCAACGTCACCCAGGATGTCATCGACTCGTCGGTCCAGATGTGCGGCGGGAACGGCATCGGGAAGGACCTCCCGCTGGCTGACTTCTACGAGAACGTGCGACAGTTCCGCATCGTCGACGGCGCCGACGAGGTCCACAAACGGGTCATCGCCCGCGAGGCCTTCTCCGACGTCAGGGACTGGGAAGTCGAGCACCTCACGCGCTATTCGGCCTGAAGTCCCTCGCTGAGCCGCTCGAAGTCCTTCGGGTCGTGGCCGCAGAAGACGGTCGCGTCGTGTCGTCGTTCCAATTCGTGGAGCCACCGCTGGCTGTCCCGCCAGGCCGGCCGATCCCAGAGCAACGTCGGGCCGAGCGGGATATCGTGGGCGTAGTTGGCGTGGAGGTAGGCCTGGTCGCCGGTGAAGAGGTAAGTCTCGTCGCCGAGCTCGAGGCGCATCCCGAGGAGCCCCGGGGTATGGCCGGGGAGGTGGAGGAACTCGAGGTCCTCGAAGTGGGTGACCCGGTGCCGAGCGACCGGGACCCAGTTCAGGTCGTGATCGAAATCCGCCGGGAGGTAGGCCGGGTCCCCGTCTCCCGTCTTCGCACAGTAATAGGCGTGTTTCAGTTCGGCCTCGTGCACGAAAACCGGGACGTCCGTGCCGTCGAACCGTGGGAGGCCACCGGTGTGGTCGATATGGAGGTGGCTCAAGATCACCGCGTCGATATCGGCCAGCGCGAACCCGGCGGCATCGAGCTCGTCCTCGAGCGGGTGCTCGTCGGCGTCGAAGTGCTCGAAAGCGTCGTAGAGGCCGTCCGGCCAGCGGGTCGCCGCCTCGGGATGCGATCCCGTATCCCAGAGGATGGTGCCCTCGGGATGGTCGATGACAAGGTTGTACACGGGCCCCTCACCACGGGTGACCTCGGGGTTCGGCTCCGAGGCGGTCGAGAGGTTGTGTCCCTCGAGCATGTAGTTCGCGTCGGCACGGATCCGGCCGCGGTCGAGGCAGTGAACGCGGGCGTCAACCATGCCCCTCCCCTCGACGGCGGCGGCCTTTACTCCGGCGACGGGCCGGTCAGTCGTCCTCGATCAACAGCGAGCGGTCAAGGTCGGCAACGGCCGACTGGCCGCACAGCCCGAGCGTGACGTCGAGGTCGGCGAGGAAGTTCTTCAGGACCGCGCGGACGCCCGCCTCCCCGTCGATCCCCAGCCCGTAGGCGTACGGGCGACCGAGCAGGACGGCATCGGCGCCGAGCGCGATGGCCTTGATCGCATCCGCCCCGCGACGGATCCCGCTGTCGAACAGGACGGGGACCTCGCCGTCGACCGCTTCCACCACATGCGGCAGGGCGTCGATCGCGCCGATCGAGCCATCGACCTGCCGCCCGCCGTGGTTTGAGACGATGATTCCGTCGGCCCCGGCGTCGATCGCCTGCCGGGCGTCATCCGGGTGGAGGATCCCCTTGATGACGATCGGGAGGTCGGTGTGTTCCCGGACGAACCCGAGGTTCTCCCAGGTGATTGAGGGGTCGCCGAACACGTCGATGAACTGCTGGATCGCCAACCCGGGATTCTCCTCGGGATCGACGTCCAGGGTGTTCCGGAACGCCGGATCGGAGAAGTAATTCGCGAGCCCCTCGCCGTCCAGGAAGGGCAGGTAGCCCCGGTCGACGTCCCGCTCCCGCCAGCCGGGGACGGGGGTGTCGACGGTGACGACGACAGCCTCGTAGCCGGCCGCCCCGGCCCGTTCGAGGAAGCTCGCGGCGATATCGCGGTCGGAACTCCAGTAAAGCTGGAACCAGCCGGGTGTCGACCCGAGCGCGTCGGCGACCGCCTCCATGGGTTGTGAGGAAACCGAACTCAACACGAACGGGACCCCGAGGTCGGCCGCCGCCCGGGCGACCGCCAGCTCTGCCTCCTCATGCAGTATCGACTGGACCCCGATCGGTGCGAGAAGGACCGGGACCGGCAGGTCCCGGCCGAACACCTCGACCGAGAGGTCGCGTTCTTCGACACCCCGGAGCATCCTGGGCACGAGTTTCCACTGGTCGAACGCCGTCCGGTTCCGTTCGACCGTCCGTTCGGCCCCGGCACCCCCGGCGACATAATCGAACACCTTGGCCGGGAGGACCTCCCGGGCCCGAGCCTCCAGGGATTCGAACGCCACGGGATGGTCCGGCGGCTCGCCCGCCAGCATCCCCTGGGAATACAGCTCCACCTGGCGGTCGGGGCCGTAGGGCTCAGAGACGTTATCGTCCGGCATGGGATGGCCTGCTCGCGGAGCCCGGTTAACCCTTTGTCCGGGCTAGGCTTCGACGCCGATGATCCCGAGGAGATCCCTGATGTCGGTCAGGCGGTGATCGACCGCCGGCCCGTCGTCTGCCCCGAAGGCGGCGGTTCGGATCCCGTGGCGGGCCGCCCCCTCCATGTCGTGGCTGTACCGGTCGCCGATCATGATCGCCCGATCGGGTTCGACGCCAGCCCGACGGAGCGCGGTCTCGAACATCGCGGCGTCCGGCTTGGTCCGGCCCACCTCCTCCGAGGTCGTGATGGCGTCGAAGTGCTCGATGACGCCGAGCTCCTTCAGGATGAACCGCCCCTCGTCGGCGTCGACATCGCTCACGATCCCCTGGTGCCGGCCGGTGGCCGCTACCCGTTCGATCGTCGCCGGCGCGCCCGGCGTGGCTCGGAGATGCTCGCCCAGGGCTGCCCGGAACCGGGGAAACCACTCCTCCCGTGGGATCGGCTCGCCGACGCTCGCCTCGACAGCGCGGTCGTAGCCCACCCGAGCCGGCCGGAACTCCGTCCCGGTTCGATCCCGGAAGTACTCCCCGATCTCGCGTCGCCACGTCTCGACGACGGCCTCCACGGACTCCAGGTCGTAGGTGTCGACGAGCCACTCCACGAACGCTTCGTGGCCCGATCTGACGGAGTCGATATCCAATATCACGCCGCCGATATCCCACAGCACGGCATCGATGTCGGGCTCGGTCGTGTCCGTCATTGCGGATCGTAGTGGTTGACCCCGTCGACCAGGCGTGCGGTGACTCGGCCACCCTCTTCGAGGTGGGCGAGCGCCCCGACGGTCTCGGGGAGGAGGTAGACGAGTTCGCGCCCGCTGCGCCGATCTGCGACCTCGGCGGCCGTCGAGGCACCGTCGTGCAGCGATTCCACGGTGGTCTCGAGCAACCGGTCGAGGCTCGCGACCGACCGATCGAGGCTCGCATCGTACTCCCGGTGGGCCGGTCCGTGTCCCGGGAACACCCGATCGATCTCCAGGTCCTGCAACCGGTCCAGTCCCCGGTAGAACGCTCCGATGCTCTCCTCGACACCGTCGTCGAGGCCGACATGAATGGCGACCGACCGGAAGGGTTTGATCGCCATGTCGCCGGAGAACAGGACCCGTTCGTCGTCGATTCCGGCTTCGTAACAGAGGTGGTCGGCCTGGTGCCCGGGCGTATGGATCGCCCGGAGGGCCACGTCACCGACCTCGATCGTTTGGCCATCATTGATCCACGTGTCGACGACCTCGGGCGGGAGCAACGATCGATCGCGGCGGAGCGACGCCGTGGCCCGCTCGACCACGGAATCACGTTGATCACCACTGAGTCCGGCGGCGGTCGCGTTCCGGGTTACCGCCTTGGCGAGGTCGTCAGGGTCACGGGACAATCGGCCTTCCACGCCTGCCGGCGCATAGACGGTCGGGTCCCCGGCCTCGATGACGGCGCCGGCCTGGCCGAGGTGATCGACGTGGGGATGGGTGAGGACGAGGTGGTCGATCTCGGCGGGGGCATACCCTCTCTCATCAAGCGATGCGACGAGGGTTTCACGGCTCGGCTCGCCGGCCATGCCGGCATCGATTAGTACCGGTTCCGAGTCGGTGATGAGGTAGGCGGCGACGTGGCCGGGCGGCCAGTCGACGGGAAACTCGAGCCGGTTGACCGGGAACGAGCAGGTGGCGACCCCGGAATCCGCGGACGAATCGGTCATCTATCGGCGGTAACCCGCCATGCCGGATAAGCCTTCCATCCCGGAGGAAGAGTTTTCTCCGGCGGTTTCGTGGGCTCGCGTAGCGCGGGCCGTGAAGCCGATGAACGCGGACCAACACCGCTACCGATGGGTCGTCCTGGCGATGGTCTTCTCGGCGCATTTCGCGGCGTTTGGCCTCCTGTTTCTGGCCGTTCCGGCACTGGTCCCGCTGATCGCCGCGGACCTCGGTATCAGTGCCGGCCGGGCGCTCATCGCCTTTGCCGCCATCAGCTTCACCCTCGTGTTCGCTCAGCTCCCGGGCGGGGCGCTCGGCGACCGGTTCCCGCTCCGGTGGGTCGTCGGGGCCGGGATCGTCCTGTCCGGCCTGTCGACGGCCGCCCGGTGGGCGGTCCCGTCGCTCCCGGGCCTGATCGTCACCAGCGTCGTCCTCGGCGCCGGGATCGCGTTGGTCAATCCGAACATCATCAAAGCCCTCTCCCAATGGTTCGCTCCCGACCAGCTCGGCCTGGCCCAGGGGGTGAACCTGGCCGGATTTACCCTGGGGGCGGCGATCGCGGGCTCGGTCTCAGCCGGGGCCCTTCACTCGCTTGTCGGCTCCTGGGAACGCGTCTTTCTGGTGTACGGCGCGTTCACCACGGTAGTGGGCATCGTTTGGATCGCCCTCGTTCGGTCGCCGACGGCGGCTGAGGCACCTCGAGTCGTGGTCCCCGAAGGCCGGGTGAGGGTCCTTCCGGATTCCGAGGAGTCCACCCTCGTGGTCGTCAAACGGGTGCTTGCCATCCGGGCGACATACCTCGCGAGCGTCGTCGCGCTGTTCAGCCTGTTCGTCGTCAACGGCGGTCTCGGCATCCTCCCGGCGCTCGCCGATCGGATGCCGTTTGCCGTCCCGGAGGTGTACGTCGGCACTCCGCTTTACACCGCGACCCTCGGTGCCCTCGGGCTCCCCGCCATCTCCGACCGGATCGGCCGGAAACCCGTGCTCTACGCGGGCCTCCTCGGGACTATCGCCGGGGTGCTACTGGTCGGGGTCGCCACCACGTTTTCGCTGTTCGTGACCGGGATGGCCGTCGCGGGCGTCTTCGGCGGCGGCTTGTTCGGGATGTTATACATCCTCCCCGGCGAACTCCCGGGCGTCGGCCCGGCCCGGGCGGGAACGATGGCCGGCGTGATGCTCTCCTTCGGCCAGCTCGGCGGCACGATCGGCCCCATCGTCGGGGGCGAACTCGGAACCGTCGTCGGTGATGACCTCGAGGATTTCGCCGCGATCGGCGTAGCATCGGGCCCATCGTCGGGGGCGCCGGGCTCGACGCTTACGGGGTGGACGCGGCTGTCGTTCTCATCGCCCTCCCGGCGCTGTTGGGGCTTCCGGCCCTCTGGGCGCTGGGTCTCGAGGCACCCGCCACCGTCCACCGTGAGGCGGCGGAGGACTGACCCTGGTAGCTGGATTTATTCCCCGGGCCGGCGAGGCCGGGTCATGGACCTGTCAACGAGCACCGCGGTCGTGACCGGATCGGGCTCCGGCATCGGCCGGGCAACGGCCCGACGGCTGGCGGACGAGGAAGCGACCGTCGTGGTGACGGACATCGACGCTGAGGGTGGCCGGGAGACGGTCGACCGCATCGAGGCGGACGGTGGGTCCGCGGAGTTCCGATCGCTTGACGTCACCGACCGCGAGGCCGTCGGCGACACCTTCGCCGCGGTCGCCGATCGGCATGGATCGATCGATGTCATGGTGAACAATGCGGGGATCGGCCAGCCCCGGACGTTCCTGCAGGAAACCGATATGGCGGACCGCGATCGGCTGTTCCGGGTGAACATCGAGGGCGTCTGGAACGGCTGTCATGCTGTCGTTCCCTATATGGTCGAACAGGGGGCGGGGGCGATCGTGAACGTGTCATCACTGGCCGGCCAGATCGGTGCCCCGGGCCTCGCGACCTACTCGATGACGAAGGGGGCGGTGCTGAACTTCACGCGGGCCGTCGCGGCCGAGGTCGGGCCCGTCGGCGTCCGGGCGAACGCCGTCTGCCCGGGGTTCGTGGACTCCGACATGGTCGACGAGTACTTCGACACCTTCGACGAACCCGAGGCGGCTCGTGAGCGAACCGTCCAGCAGTATCCGCTCCGGCGGCTTGCCCGCTACGAGGACGTCGCCAACGCCATCGCCTTCCTGGCGAGCGACGAGGCGGCGTTCGTTACCGGCCACGGCCTGACCGTCGACGGGGGCTTTTCCGCCCAATAACGCCGGCCGGTCGGGTTTTAATACCTCCTGGCGGGAACGCACTGGCGATGACACCGAGCGACCGGAGTGTCGGAGGGCACCGCCGATGACGACCGACCAGTTCAGCGTCGCCGATCGGACGGCGATCGTCACCGGCGCCTCGAGCGGGATCGGCCGAAGTATCGCCGAACGGTTCGCCGCGGACGGGGCCGACGTCGTCATCTGCTCTCGCGAGCAGGAGAACGTTGACCCCGTCGCCGAGGGCATCAACGAGGCCGACGGGGGACGTGCGCTCGCGATCGAGTGTGACGTCCGTGACGCGGACGCCGTCCAAGCCATGGTCGACGCCACGGTCGACGAGTTCGGCGACCTCGATACCTTGATCAACAACGCGGGGGCCAGTTTCATGGCCAACTTCGAGGCCATCAGCG
>CAYOLR010000086.1:0-2154 GCA_964404815.1 uncultured Halobacteriales archaeon | reverse complement strand
ACATCAACCTCCACGGGACCTACCATTGCTGCCAGTCTGCCGGCGAGTACATGCGGGACAACGGCGGTGGCGTCATCGTGAACATGGCCAGCGTCGCCGGCCAGTTCGGCGCGGCCTATATGAGCCACTACGGGGCGGCCAAGGCGGCCGTGATCAACCTCACGAAGACGCTTTCCTGGGAGTGGGCGAGCGACGACGTCCGGGTCAACTGTATCGCGCCGGGGTTCGTCGCGACGCCGGGCGTCGCCTCACAGATGGGCGTCACCGCCGACGAGATCGACCGCGAGGAGGTCGAACGCCGGATCGGGACGAGCGAGGAGATCGCCGATCTCACTCAGTTTCTCGTCAGTCCGGCGTCCTCCTACCTAGTCGGCGAAACAGTGAGCGCCGCGGGCGTTCCCCGCCTCGAGGAGTCACCCGACGTATGACCCGGGACGCCTTCCTCCCGGTGGCCGCCCAGCCGAGCATCGACGCGCTCGCCGAGCAGGCCAAGCGGGCCGAGGCCCTCGGCTACGACCGCGCCTGGCTGCCCGAGACCTGGGGCCGGGATGCTGTGACGGTCCTCGCGACGGTCGCCGAACGGACGGAAACCATCGGGATCGGGACCAGCATCGTCCCCATCTACTCGCGATCGCCGGCGTTGATCGGCCAGACCGCCGCGACCCTCCAGGAACTGTCCGATGGCCGGTTCCGCCTCGGCCTCGGGCCGAGCGGCCCGATCGTCATCGAGAACTGGCATGGCGTTTCGTTTGACCGGCCGCTCCGCCGCACCCGCGAGACGGTCGAGATCGTCAAGCTCGTCGTCGCCGGCGAGGAGGTGAGCTACCAGGGCGACGTCTTCGACCTCTCAGGCTTCCGACTCCGCTGTGATGCGCCCGACCCGCCGCCGGCCGTCGACGCGGCAGGGATGGGCCCGAAATCCGTCGAGCTCGCCGGCCGGTTCGCCGACGGCTGGCACGCCCTGATGCTCACCCGCGACGGCATCCGCGACCGGCTCGAGGACCTCCGACGAGGTGCCGAGCTCGGCGGCCGGGACCCCGACGACGTCCGGGTGACCTTCTCCGTGCCCTGCTGTGCGCTCGAGGACGGCGAGCGGGCTCGAGACCTCGCTAGGGGCCACCTCGCCTTCTACGTAGGGGCCATGGGAACCTACTATCGGGAGTCGCTCGCCCGCCAGGGCTACGAGGAGACGGCCGACGAGATCGCCGCCAATTACGCCTCGGGCGACCGCGAGGCAGCGATGGCGGCCATCTCGGACGACTTACTCGACGCGCTCGGCGCGGTGGGGACCCCCGAACACGCCAGGGAACAACTCGAGCGGTTCGAGGCGATCGATGGCCTGGACGCGGTCTCCGTCTCCTTTCCCCGCGGGGCCGACCTGGAGGACATCGACGCCACGTTGGAGGCGATGGCCCCGTGATGCCGCCGATCCGGGTCGACCACGTGGGCATCGCCGTCGAGTCCATCGCCGACGGCGAACCGCTCCTCGAACTCCTCGGGGCCGAGAAGATCATCCACCAGGCGGACGAGGAGCAGGGCTTCACCTGGGCGTACTACGAGCTCGGGAACGCTTCCCGCCTCGAGCTGCTCGAACCGATCGAAGGCCGCGAATCGTTCCTCACGGGGTTCCTCGAGTCGCGCGGGCCGGGGTTGCACCACATCACCTTGGAGGTCGCCGATATCGACACGACGATCGAGTTGCTCGAGGCCGATGGCGTCCGGGTCGTCGACGTTGCCGAGCGTGAGGGCTACACGGAGGCGTTCATCCCGCCGGGCGAGGCGTCCGGCGTGCTCCTGCAACTGATGGAATACGATGGTTCCTTCCAGGAGGATCACGGTCCGGGAACGTTGATCGGCGGCGAACGGCTCAGCGAACCCCGGGACTAGGCGAACGTCTTCGAGACTTCGTCGTCCTCGGCGGCTCGCTCGAGCTTTTCCCGGGCCGTCTCGAAGTCGCGCATCTCGACCAGCGTGCGATCGTCGCGGATAGCGAACATGCCGGCCTCAGTGCACATCGCCTTGATATCGGCCCCCGATGCCTCGGGGGTTTCACGGCCGAGGCGGTCGAAGTCGACGTCGTCGGCCAGGTTCATGCCGCGCGTGTGGATCTCGAAGATCTTCCGGCGGGCCTCCTCTTCCGGCTTGGGTACCTCG
>CAYOLR010000085.1:0-11261 GCA_964404815.1 uncultured Halobacteriales archaeon | reverse complement strand
AGCCGAGCCAGTGGAAATCGGTCTCCCGAGGCCGCTCAGTACGGGTGACCTGACCAAACCATATTTTTAAGGGTCTATTCTCCCAATCGAGCCATGGTATGCCCGACCCGAGCGAACGCAATGGTGGCGAATACGACCGGCGGCGGTTCTTGAAGGCGACTGGAGCCGGTGCCGTTGCGGTAGGAATTGCGGGCTGTGGACAGCAGGGTGATGGCGGTGAAGCATCCCCGACTGACACGCCCTCCCCGACCGAGGAGCCCACACCGACGGAGACGGTCACGCCCGAACCCGTCGAACCGGGCGAGGAGGTCCCAAAGGGAGGGACCTTCAGGCTCGGCCTGCCCGAACCCCCGAAGGGCATCAACATCCTCTCGACGTCGTCGGCGTACTCCGCGGCCATCTACGACCTGGTCTACGAGGGCGGCGTCTTCGTGGACCCGGTCACGTACGACATCAAGCCGTGGGTGTATACCGACTGGACCGTCGAGAACGTGGACTCCGGCGAGCCCGACGTGTACTTCGACGTCAGGGAGGGGCTGACGTGGAACGACGGCGAGGACTTCACGCTCAGCGACGTCCTCTTCACCTACGACTACCTCCTCGAGCAGCAGCCGGGGAAGTACGTCAGCATCCTCGAACCGATCGAGACGGTCGAGGAGGCGGCCAACGACTGGGACGTCCACATGAAGCTGAACAAGCCGGTGGGCACCTACGACTCCTCGCAGCTAGCATTCCCGATGCTGCCGGAGCACATTTGGTCGGAGGTCGACAACTTCCAGGAATACCAGCCCGGCCAGGAAGTCTCCGAGGGAAGACCCGTCGGCCTGGGCCCGGGGATCGTCACTCGCTACGAGCCCGATACGGCCATCGAGGTCGAGTTCCGCGACCCCGAGGAATACCAGCTCAGCCGGCTCCAGTGGATGCAGGACCATGGGAACCTCCGCGCCGGCGGCCCGTTCCTCGACCGTGTCCGGTACTTGGTCTTTACCAGCCAATCCGCCCGGGTCGAGGCGTTCTTCAATGACGAGATCGACTCGATGTACCAGTCGATCCCGAGTTCGAGCGTCGACCGGGTCAGGGACACCGACGGCCTGTCGTTGATCCAAGGGAGCGACACCGGCTTCGGGTACGTCGCGTTCAACCTTCGCCGGGCCCCCTTCGACGATATCACCTTCCGGCAAGCACTGGGGTTCCTCTGGGATGACGTCTACTGGACGTCGCGGCTGAACCGGGACCTCGTCTTCGAGGGCGACTTCGTCATGCCGCCGGCGTACAGCGCGGTGCGACCGGAGACGGCGAGCGAGGACGCAGAAGTCCTCGAGAGCCCAGCGACGCAGGCCTTCACGTTCCGGCAATCCGGTCCCGGGGTCGCCGACTTCGAGGGTATCCGGACCTTCCTCACGGAAGGCCAGGCGATCACCGGCGAATCGGGCACGTTCGTCGGCCAGGAATATCCGGGCAGCCTGACCGGCGTCTCGGCGAGTCAGACCGAGAGCAAGCACGACTACACCTTCGGCGAGGTCCAGTCGCAGGTCCTCAAGGACTACGGCGCCAACCAGGAGATCCGGGTCAACGGCCAGACCATCCCGGAGCTGATGGGCGGCCCGATCGAGTACCACACCTATCCGCCCCAGCTGGTGCCGGAGCTGACCAAGATGGACGAGAACTACACCCAGAACATGAAGGGGTTGGGGATTCCCGTCCAGCGAAAGGTCATCTCGTTCAACTCGCTGATCGACGCCGTGTTCGGCAAGGAGAACTTCGACATCACGCACCTCGGTTGGGGCGACCTCTCGCCCTTCGCGACCAGTTCGCTGTACAACCTCTACCACGGCGACAATGCCGACGACCACTCCGTCGTCGAGGAGGGCAGCGAGCAGGAGAACGACACGCGGCTCCTCAACAACCAGATGGGCTATGGCCTGTTCGAGGACGCCTCCGCGGACGATCTCATCTCCCAGGCCCGAACCGAGATGGACGCCGAGCAGCGGAACGCCTTGGCCCGCCAAGCCGTCGAGAAGACCTACCTCGACTTCCCCGTCATGGTCTTCGACTACGACAAGCTCCTCTGGCCGGTCAAATCCTCGGCGTTTACGGGCTTCATTCAGGGGATCGCCGGGCCCGGCGATTCGGAGCTGCCGACACAGTTCCTCAACATCCACCAGCAGGAATAGCCCCGACCCGCCGCCCGGCTCTCCGGATGCGATAGCTTGATGCCCGTCAGGACACCACCACCGGACGACTCAGCCGCGTCATGACCAGGATCAGCGCGAAGTACCTCGCGAAACGGCTGATCATTTCCTACGTCACGATCCTGATCATCATGACGCTCCTGTTCATCCTGTTGCGGAGCATGCCGGGGGACTTCATCTCGGGCATGATTACCCCAGAGATGACGAAGGCCCAGGTCAGCCGGCTCCGCGAACAGTGGGGGCTGAACGACCCGCTCTGGCTGCAGTACCTCCGTTTCATCTTCAACTATCAGGTCGGGAACTTCGGCTGGTCACCCACTTGGAACACCCCAGTCTGGCAGCTCGTCGTCCGCCGGCTTCCCCGGACGATCATCCTCTTCGGCGGCATCTTCATCGTCGGCTTCATGATCGGGCCGTTGGTCGGGATGTATCTCGGGTGGTGGCGCGGCACCAAGCGCGACCAGTCCATCTTCACGAGCGGCTTGTTGGCGTATTCGATGCCGGTCTTCTGGATCGCGTGGCTGTTCATCTGGCTCTTCAACTTCGAGCTGGGGTGGCTCCCGAGCGCCTACATGTTGACGCCCTTCCCCGAATTCGCCGTCACTCCATTGGCCGTCATTCGCGACCTCCTCTGGCATATCACGCTCCCCCTCGTAAGCGTCGCGTCCGTCAGCTGGGTGGGCTCGATGCTCGTGATGCGCACCCAGATGAACAACGTCACCGACAAGGACTACGTCCACCTCGCGCGGGCCAAGGGACTCTCCGAGCGGACCGTCATGATCAAGCACGCGGCGCGGAACGCACTCATACCGGTGGCCACGCAAGCGATCGTCGGGATCGCGTTCGTCATCGACGGGTCGGTCATCATCGAGAACGTCTTCAACTGGCCGGGGATGGGCCAGATCCTCGTCCAGGGCGTGCTTAACCGGGATTTCCCCACCACCCAGGCAATCTTCTTCGTCCTCGCCGTGTTGATCGTCTTCGCCCGCCTCCTGACCGACATCGCCTACACGTATCTCGATCCCCGGATCAAGTTCGGGGAGGAGGGTTAGATGGCCGCCGAGGAGCTCTCCTGGTACGAGTCGACGCGGCGGAAATGGGACCCACGGCTGGAACGGGTTCGCCGCGGCTGGCGACGCTATCGCCAACACCGGATGGGCGTGATCGGCCTCGGTATCCTGGTGTTCTTCGCGCTGTGGGCGCTGTTCCCCGACGTCTTCGCCCCCCACTCCACCGAGTGGACGGCGTACCTCGGGAACAAGCCGGGTCGGCTCACCGCCAAACAGGTCGACTCGCTCCCCCACCCACCCGCCTTCGGCGATCCCTTCTATGCGCCACTCGGCACCAACGACTTCGGGACGGACATCGCGACACTGATGGTCTACTCGGCGCGGACCGCCCTCTACATCGGGTTCGCCGCCGGGATCCTCTCGAGCCTGGTGGGCGTCCCTCTCGGGCTTATCTCGGGGTTTTACGGCGATACCTGGATCGACGAGACCATCCAGCGTGTCGCCGATATCACCTACAGCCTCCCGTTCCTCCCGCTGGTGATCGTGCTCGTGGCCGTCCGCGGGATCACGACGACCAACATCATCCTGGCGATCGTCGTCAAGTCCTGGGTCAACAACTGCATCATCATCCGCGGCGAGACGCTGTCGCTGAAGGAGCGCGCCTACGTCGACTCTGCCAAGGTCGCGGGCGCGAGCGACGCCCGGATCGTGTTCCGACACATCCTCCCGAACCTCCTCCCCCTGTCGTTCGTCTACCTCGCCCAGGACGCCGCGGCGGCCATCCTCACGCAGGCCGCCCTCGCCTACCTGGGTCTCGCCGACTTCACGAACTTCTCCTGGGGCCTCATGTTGCAGAACATCCAGGCTCGCGGTTACATCTTCCAGGCGCCCTGGTGGCTGCTCCCGCCGGGGATCGCCATCACCCTCGTCGCGGCCGCGTTCTACTTCATGGGCTTCTCGATGGAGGACGTCGCTAACCCACAACGAGACTGATCATGTCACTACTCGAGATCAATGACCTCTCGGTCCGGTACCGCGATGACGACACCGAGGTCCACGCGGTCGAGGACGCCTCGTTCACCGTTGATTACGGCGAGACGTACGGCCTCGTCGGCGAATCCGGCTGTGGCAAGACCACGCTCGGCAAGGCCCTCCTCCGGCTCCTCGACGAGAACGGCTACGTGGAGAGCGGCGAGGTCTGGCTCGATTCGGTCCTCCCCGAATGGGAGGACGTCGACGGAAGCCCCCGGCGGGAGGTGATCGACGACCCGAAATACCCGGTCCGGTCCGACGGGATGATGGACCTCACGGAGCTCACCGACGACCAGATCCGTCGGGTCCGGTGGCGGACCATCTCGTTGGTCCCTCAGAGCGCGATGAACGCCCTCAATCCGGTCTACAAGGTCGGTGACCAGATCGTGGAGGCCATCCGCCTCCACCAGCCCGGAACCACCGAGGCCGAAGCCCGGGAGACGACGGCCGAACTTTTGGAACGGGTCGGGATCGACCGGGATCGGACGGACGACTACGCCCACCAGTTCTCCGGCGGGATGAAGCAGCGAGCGATCATCGCGATGGCGATGGCCTGCAGCCCGAGCATGGTGATCGCCGACGAACCGACGACGGCGCTGGACGTCATCATCCAGGACCGCGTGCTGGACGCCATCAGGGAGCTGCAGGACGAGTACGACGTCTCGATGCTGATCATCAGCCACGACATCAGCGTCATGGCCGAGACGTGCGACCGGCTGGGCGTGATGTACGGCGGGCGGCTGATGGAGTCCGGCACCACCGAACAGATCTTCGAGCAACCGTCGAACCCGTACACGCTTGGGTTGCAGAACTCCTTCCCGTCGATCGAGGAACGACAGGAGCAGCTCCTTTCGATCCCGGGAACGCCCCCGACACTGTACGATCCCCCCGATGAGTGCCGGTTCGCCGACCGGTGTCCGTTCGCGACGAGCGAGTGTACCAGCGCCCACCCGCCGATGTACGACGTCGAGGCGGCTATGACCGGACGGATCCGCGAGGCGACGGACGACGGCCGTCACCGGTCGGCCTGTTACCGGCTCGACATCCTGGACGAGATGCGCGAAAACGCGGCCAAGGAGGAGACATGGCAGGAAGCCCCGACCCACTAGTCGAGATCGACCGAGTGAGCAAGCACTTCGACCTCCAGCGGGGGTTCGTGGACACAGTCCTCGGCCGTGAACCCCAGCCCGTCAGAGCGGTCGACGACGTGTCGCTCACGATCGACCGTGGCGAGGTCCTCGGGATCGCGGGGGAATCGGGCTGCGGGAAGACCACCCTCGGGAAGCTCCTCGTCAAGCTCCACGATGTCACGAGCGGTGAGATCCGGTTCGACGGCCAGTCGGTCGCGACGCTCACCCGCGAGGACGAACGGGAGTTCCGCAAGCGGGTCCAGATGATCTTCCAGGACCCCTTCGAGAGCCTCAATCCACGGATGACCGTCCTCGACGCCGTGGCCGAACCCCTCCGGATCAACAAGATGGGTGACTCCTATCACGACCGCCGTGAGCGCGTGGTGACGGTTCTTGAGGACGTCGGGCTGGCGCCGGCCGAGGCCTACCTCGAGCAGTTCCCCCACGAACTCTCGGGCGGCGAGCGCCAGCGGGCGCCCATCGCCCGGGCGCTTGTGGTCGAACCCGACTTCGTCGTCGCCGACGAGCCCGTCTCGATGCTCGACGTCTCCATAAGGGCGAGCGTGCTCAACCTGATGAAACGACTTCGGAAGGCATACGACCTGACCTACTTGTTCATCAGTCACGACCTCTCGCTAATCCGCTACATGTGTGACCGGACGGCGATCATGTACCTCGGAGACGTTATCGAGGTCGGCCGGACGGAGGACGTCGTCACGGCCCCCCAGCACCCGTATACCCAGGCGCTGTTCGACGCGGTTCCGATCGCCGACCCGAAACGGGAGCGAAAGCGAGCGAACGTGACGGGAGAGGTCCCGAGCGCCAGGGCCCCACCCAGCGGCTGTAAGTTCCACCCGCGATGTCCGGAAGTCATCCCGCCGGACGACTGGACCGGCAGCCAGGACGCCTATCGGCGGTTCATGCAGTTCAAACACCGGGTGCGGAGCCGGACGATCAGCCCGGAGGACATCGAGGAATTCGACGACGTGGCCGATCCTGACCGGGCCGTCGACCGTCTCCTCGCTCACGGGCTGACCCTGGACGTCCCCGAGGAACACCGGGCGACGGCGGACGAACTTACCGCCGGCATCGACGTCACGTCGCTCGATCTCCCGGGGCCAGCCGAAACCCGGCTCGAAGAGGCCGCCCGGCAGGTCCTGGAGGAGGACTACGAGGGGGCGGCGGCAAGGTTCGAGGACGTCTATCCCACGGTCTGCGAAGAACGGCATCCGGGCATGCGGGAGGCGGGCGAGCAGCTCGCGGCGTGTCACCTCTACGAGGAACCGAGGGAGAACCGAACCGTCACGCCCGAAGCATCCGACTGATGGACGGGCTCCTGTCGGGCTCAACCGCGAGTACGGTGACGGTCGGCTCGTTCATCCTGCTTTTCATCATGACGGGCCTCGCGTTCGGCGTCACCGAGGCGGGGCACGTCGCTCTCCTGCAATCCGACAGCATTACGGCCGGCGTGGTAGAGACGGCGTATTCGGACGGATCGCCGCCCTCGGTCACGATTCGGTTCCGGTTCAGCAATCCGACCCCCCGGCCGGTCACGGTTACGGCTCCGCAGGAGGTCACCCTCCTCGTCGATGGCGTAACGGCGGTCCGATCGACCACCCCCGATATCGATCCGCTTCCGGCACGTATCCCGGCTGACGGGACGGCCGGGGCGACGGCGACGATCGACCTTGAGGCCCCGCTCCCGGCCCTCCGATCGTCGGTCCGGAACGGGACGGTAACCGTCAATGCGGTGTTCAGCGGGCGGATCGGGAATGAGTTCGTCCAGATCACCACGGGCGGTGCGGCCGATGGCTGACCGGCCCGACCGCACAGTGATCTGGCGACGAGGCCGCCTGCCAGCGATCGCGATCGGAGTCCTGACCGGTCTGTTGGGCGGCATGGGGGCGTTCATGTACTCGCGGAGCGGGCTCCTCCCGGGCGGGATCCCCGGGTGGATTCCGACGGGTATCGTAGCCGTCGCCGGCGTCTATACCTCCCTCCTGGTCCGTGACGTCAGACGGAGTGTGACGGCGATGCTCGTGGCCTTCGGCGTCGGGATCGCCACCCTGATCGCCGCGTGGATCGCCCCCTTGTGGCTGCTCCCCTATGCGCCCCCAGCCCGGGACCTGCTGCTCCCCGGGCTGCTCCAGCGGGCGGTCACGACCGCGATGTCCTCTTATCTCCTGTTGTTCCTGGGCGGCTTTCTGACGACCATGATGGTCGCCGGCTACCTGGACTGGTGAGACCACCGGTGTGTTTTTCCGGCGTCCGGCCCTGAACGGTTCGATATGGGGAAGGACACGCCGTCATACGAGCGATCGGCCAAGGAGCGTGGCCTGTACGCCAACGACGGCGCCGACCCGACCCTCCCGAGTTACCTTTCGTCGCTCCTGTACGTGCTCTCGGTGCCCGGATTCATTCTGATCGCCTATGCTGGATACTGGGGTGACCTCTGGGACTACGGTGCCATCCTCCCGGTGTTTGCCGGGCTGTTGGTAACGACGCTGGCGGTCGCGATCGGGCTGATGCACGTCCTCACCGGACGGTGAGTCAGACGTCCGTCGAGCGGAGGGCGAGATAAAACACGATGGCGACCGGGAGCAACATCAGGACCATCTGAAGTCGGGTCGGCATCCCCGTGCCGGCGTTGAAGTGCATGTAACTCAGGATGCTCGCGAGGGCGGCCAGGTACGCCGTCGCCAGCAGGATGATCTGTCGGGAATCGGTGCCCGTCGTCCACCACCGTTGCCATCGTGTCGATCTATCAGCCATCAGAACCACTTCCCCTCGTATTCACACTCGACGGGCTCCGTCACGATGTTCGAGACCAGTGCGAGCGAGGTGATCGCCTCGGCGGGGTCGACGTCGAGGTCGGCCGCCGGATCGGTCGTCCAGGCGGCGTGACTGACCCCAAGATGCACGTGCCAGTCGTGGACCGTGAGGAGTCGACCGGCCTTAGAGGGACCGTCCGCCGGCCGCGCTTCAAGGAGGTATTTGAACGTCTCGTCGGTCCGCCAACTGATGTCGTTCCCCGCCTGGTACTCCGGAAAGGGCGGCGTCCCGAACAGCTGGACCAGCCGATAGAGGACGGTCCCGATGTCGATCTCCGCGTTTGCGGGTCCCTTCAGTTCGATATAGGCGTCAACGGCCTGGTGGTCGAGGAGATTGACCTCGACCAGCTGCTCGCCGGCGTCGCGACGGTCACGGATCTCGGCTGGCGGGATCGGTTCGACGACGAACTCCCGGAGCTCGTCGAGGCCGGGGGCGTCCGGGTGCTCGCGGATGTCGAACATATCAATACGCGAAGTACATGAAGCCGCGCCAGCCGAGGTAGCCGAGGACGAGGACGGCCACCCCGATCACCATGACGACGATCGACTCGGTACTGGTGATGTCGGGCCCGAACCCGTTGAGGTCGTAATAGAGCGTGACCCCGAAGATCGTGAGTATGTAGCCGACGGTGATGCCGAGCATCCCCATCCCGAGCGAGGCGATACTCACCGGTCCGCGGAGCGATTGGGGGACCAGTTCCCGTAACGTCGCCATACCGGGTCCTGGGCGAGGAATCCCAAAAGCGTTACTTGGGCTCGTCTTCCTCGGTCGCGCCCGCCGGCGAGAGTTCCGGCTCGAACGCCTCGCCATCAGCTTCCGCGGTGTCGTCCGATTCCGAGCGACCAGGGAGCCCTTCGGGGCTGGGTCTCAGGACGTAGCCGACCACCACGAGGCCCACGCCGACGGCCAGCTGAATGAGGACGTCGGGGGCCGTCACCGGGGCCTCGCCCGAAACGACGGACGTATTGAGCGCCCCGCCGATCATGACGGCGCCGAGCACCCACAGCACCGTGTTGACCAGCGACCGGAAGCGTGGAGACGTCATCCGTCGCCGTGGGCGTCGACGACGCGGACCTCGCCGTCCACCATCTCCACGTTGATGAGCGTCTTGACGGCATAGTCGGTCCCCTCGAGTTCGTTCGGGCCGCCCACCTTCTTGATCACGGCCACCACGTCCACGACCTCGGCACCGATGTCCTCGAGCGCCCCGAGGATCGCGTGGAGGGTTCCTCCCGTCGAGAGCACGTCGTCGAGGAGCAGGACTCGGTCACCGGGGTCGACATCGTTGACGTACATCTCGCTTTCGCCGTAGCCGGTCGCCTTCGAGAGCGCGACCTCGCCCTTCAGGCCATACTGCCGTTTCCGGATGACGACCAGCGGGATATCCGTCATGAGCGAAACCGCCGTCGAGAGGTGGATCCCCATGGCCGCCGGCGTCACGATCTTGTCGACGTCCTCGAGCTGGGCTTTCCGGATGATCTTAATCACGATCTCTCGGAGGAGGCCGGGCTCCAACATCGGGACGCCGTCGCTGATGGGGTGGACGAAGTAGTGATATCCCTCCTTCTCGATGACGGGGGCCGACAGGAGCGAGTCCTCGAGTTGATCCATATTCCCAGTTCCGAGGGACACAATAAAAGATGCCGAATACGGGTCGGGAGCATAACGGTTTTGGCTCCATCAAGATACGGTGGGTGTATGGATGCCGGCCGCCACCCGTCAGCGAACGAGACGGTCGACGGGGCGGCCGACGAACCTGACCCTCGACGGTTTCGGATCCTCGTGCCCGTGGGGGACTCGCCGACGCTCCGATCGACCGTTGCCCACGTGATCGAGCTCGCCAAGGAGGGCGAGGCGGCGGGCGTCGACCCCGTCGTCCATTTCGTCTACCCGGTCCCGTGGCAGCGACGCGGGATCGTCGACGGCGTGGGGGAGGAGGCCGAAGAGATACTGGACCGCGTCACGGCATGGGCCCATGAGGACCTCGGACTCGACGAGGAGGAGACCACCGCCATCGATATCGAGACGTCGGTGATCGGCCAGGAGCGCTTCCTGTTCAGCCCGATCGATTACGCGGAGATCCTCATCGAACACGCCCGGGCGAACGACCTCGGCCGGGTGGTTCTCGACCCGGACTACCAGCCCGGTGCGAGGGCACCGTTGCTGACGCCACTGAAGGCCGAACTCGAGATCGTCGAGGGCCTCGAATACGAGGAGGCCCCGAGCCAGCGGCCCGTCCGTCGACGAACCCGCCTGATACGGCGGACCACCGGCGGCCATGATTTCTGGGTGACGTTCGGGTTCGCCTTTCTCTTCTACCTGAGCGTCGGCGGGTTTTCCGGGACGTACGATGTGATCACGGGGGCGATCAGCGCGTTGATCGTGGCGACACTCCTCTCCCGGGTGGCCTTCGAGGAGACGCCGACCTTGCGATCGAGTTCGGTTGTCTTCCTCCGGTGGCTGATCTACCTTCCGTTCTTGCTCTGGGAGATAACGAAGGCGAACATTCAGGTCGCGTATGTGGTGCTTCATCCCCGCCTGCCGATCGATCCCGATATCGTCCGGTTCCAACCGGCGGTCTGGCATGGCCTCCCCGTCACGACGCTGGCGAACAGTATCACCCTCACCCCGGGGACGCTCACCGTCGATGTCAGGGAGGGCGATTTCTACGTCCACCACCTGACGACGGCCGCGCGGGAGGGGTTGCTCGGCGGTTCGCTCGAACGGGCTGTCAGGTTCGTGTTCTACGGCCGGGCGTCCGCCCGCATCCCCGCCCCCCGGGAACGATCGGACGGGGGTGACGACGGCTCGTGACGGCGGGTACGACCGATGCGTTCCTCCTCGCTGCCGGGTTCCTGGTCATGTTGGCGGTGGTCGTTCTTTATCGCGTCGTCAGTGGCCCGACGATGCAGGACCGGGTCATCGCCGTGAACGTCATCGGGACGAACACGGTCGTCGTGATCGCCCTCATCGCGAGCGCACTCGGGCAGCCCGGGTACCTCGATATCGCGCTGGTGTACGCCCTGCTCAACTTCCTCATGAGCATCGCGATCTCGAAGTTCACG
>CAYOLR010000084.1:0-11477 GCA_964404815.1 uncultured Halobacteriales archaeon | reverse complement strand
AGACCGCGGGTTCCGGTTTTTCTAGGTGGTAATAACGACTTGGGGTGGTCCAGCGCCTGCGCCCTCGGTTCCCACGCCGTGGGAATGACGTAGCGTATTGATTGGGGTAGGGAAAGTACCGTTACCCATGGTATCACAGCCAGAACGGAAGACGAGGGATCAACTCGTCGATGACATCAGGTCGCTGGGGAAGGACATCGAAGCGGCGCTCGACTCCGAGATCGCTGAGGGCCGTGGGCGTCTGGCCGATCTTGTCGCCGAATTACGTCACCGGATGGACGAGCTTGGGGGACCAGCGGAGCCTGAGCCCGCCCGAACCACCGTCGAGAAACTCCAGGCACGGCTCGACGAACTCGCCGCCGAGATCGACGAAGAGGTCGAGGAAGGCCGAGAGCGGGCGATGGCACTCGTGGACGACCTCGAGAAACGTCTCTCACGATTGGAGGCCCGGCTCCGCCCGGACTGATTCACTCTGATCCCTGGTGTCGGGGTATCATTCCCGGCCCGATCGGATCCAAGGCAGTCGCTTGGGGAGTGATCGATATTAACCGAGAACAGCCCGCAAGGCGAAGAGAAGGTTCTCCTTACGTTCACGGATGCGTCGCCAGAAATACGAGGCCCACTTCGATCCGTACGGAACGTATTGCCAGACGTCGTACCCTTCGGCGGCCAACCGGTGCTGTTCGTCGCGACGGACGCCCATGAGCATCTGGAATTCGAAGTCGGTCCCGTGGGTTTCGTGGGCTTCGATGGCGTGGTCCACCATCGATGGATCGTGCGTCGCGACGGCGATGCCACCATCGAACTCCCGGAAGGCGAAGTCGATGTCCCGGCGATACGCCTCGTTTACACGCTGTCGGGTCGTGTAAGCGATCGGGGCAGGTTCGTCGTATGCGCCCTTGACGAGGCGGATTTTCCCCGGGGTGTCGGCGAGTCGTTCGAGGTCATCGCGGGTTCGTCGGAGGTTTGACTGGAGGCAAAGCCCGATACTACCGCCGTACGCGGTCGCGAACGTCTCGAACGCGTCGATCGTCGCGTCCGTCGTGGTGTGATCTTCCATATCCAACCAGATGAACCCGTCAGTCCCATCCGCCGCCCGGACGATCGGCCGGAGGTTGTCCCGGAAGAGCTCCTCGTCGATCCTGAGTCCGAGTTGGGAGGGTTTGACCGATGGGACGGCAACGAGATCCCGGTCGGCAACCGCCTCAAGAAGGGCGAGGTAAGCGTCGCGGTCCTCCCTCGTGGGTTCGGTTCGGTCGTAATGCTCTCCGAGGAGATTGATGATCGCCCCGATCCCATCGTCGTTGATGCCCGCGGCGTGATCGATGGCGGCCTCGAGGTTCTCCCCGGCGACGAAGCGGTTCGCGATCGGAGGGATCATTGTACGGGACGAGTTGATTCGGTTCGAGCTCCCTGGTCGAGGTCGATCCGTGTGGACTGATCCACAGGTGGTCGCACAGAGGTTGGATCCGCGGCGGCCTTTTCTATCCTCCCCATCCATTCAGATCCATCGATCGGGTGCCCATGACGTCGATCACCACCCACCAGGCGATCCCGCATTCCTTGGTCGGCCGACCCGTTTCGATTGAGGTCGGCGAGGCACCGGTCGAGCCCGAAACGACCACAGAGATGGGGGTCAACGATCGCAGACCGGATCACGGCCGGTACGTCTACAGGGCCGCCGACAGGTAGCGATGCTGGCGGGTAATGTGCCGACGGTCGTCCTCGCCGGATCAGAGGGTTCGTACCGGGCGCAGACCCGGGTCGGCGACGTACAGTGGGCCACGGTTCCTGAGGTCGAGCGAGGGTGATCGGCTGACGGTCGGCTGTTCGGGTGCGATTGATGAGGATATCGTCGTTCTTGCGGGGACTTTGGAATGGTACGTCCGCTCGAGCCATGCCGTGGAGTTATCAGCGCCGGGCATCGACGACCGCTCGGATAGCAGACGAATCGGCGTCGACCACTCCGCCGTGGTAACACAGGATCGTCTGAATCTCGCGTGTCGCGAGCCGTTCGGCCGAGTCCAACGCCTCCGCCATCTCGAGGGTGAACTGCTCGCTGGGTCCGGCGAGACCATCGGCGTCGGCTGTGAGGGCGTCCGCGGCGATGAGGAGTTCTTCGTCGGGAAGGTACAACGAGATGTGTCCGGGCGCGTGGCCCGGCGTGAACACCACCTCCATGCGGCCCGCCACCGTTCCAAACGACACCCCGTCGACGAGTTCGACGTCTACCATACTCGGGGTGTATCGATCGCCAGCCGGCGACTTGACCGGCTGCTTTCGGCCATCGATGAAGGGAGCGGCCCGCTCGTGGGCGAAAACCGTCGCGCCCGATCGGGAGACCACAGTGGCGGCCGCTCCCGCATGGTCCCCGTCCTGATGGGTGAGGATGAGCCCTCGCACGTCGGCGAATTCGAACCCCGAGTTCGCGAGGTTGGTTTCGAGTTGCTCGATGGCACGGTCGTATCCAGCGTCGATGAGGAGCAGTCCCTTCTCCGTCCGAACGGCGGCCGGGTGGATGGTGTGGTCGGCACCCCGCTGTTCGACCGTTTGCGGGTAGGCGTACACCCCGTCCACGAGTTCCATGATCGTCGATCGTCGAGCGAGCCAATATTTCTACGGATCCTGGAACGCGGCTCGATAGCGCGGGTGGAGCCATTGCCAGTAAGTCGGGCCCATCTTTCGAATCCACAGAGAAATGGTCGCCCCGTCGGCCGGTTTGGCGATTCGCACCCCGGATCCCCGAACGGGACCGTCGGCCTCGAACCGACAGGCGATGGCGTGATCGCTTGTTCGGTCGTGAAACACTACCCGCTCACCGTCGAATGAGACCCCCACAAGGGCGGTTGTCGTGGTATCGAAGGAGAGGAGTACCCGAGCCGTCTCACCCGGGGGACAGTCCCGGCGTTCAGACCGAATAGCTTCCGCGAGATCGGAATGTACCCGTTCGTAGGAGGCGGTTGTCGAGGTCGCCATATCGGAACCACCGGACTGTCGGCGGTAAAATCCAGCCTGGTGAAGCCGGTGAAAGTGAAAGTGGTCGCCTGGAGGCGTGCATGCCTTTAAGCGGGTCGTCCCCGCAGGGTTGGCTATGGAGATTCGTACGCTTACCCCGGGGGATGGCGAGGCGATCAGACGGATCGCTCAGGCTTCCCTAGAGTCATCCTACTCGGATATCTTCACCGAAGATACGATCAACCACGCGGTTCAGGAGTGGTATTCGCCCGAGTCGATCGATGATTACCTCGACAGCGACGAGATGGTGTTCTTGGTCGCCGTGGAGGCCGACCAACCGGTCGGATTCTCCCAGAGTCACGTCCTCGGAAGCATCGAAAAGGGGCGGATCCTCTGGCTTCACGTCTATCCCGATTACCGTGGTCGGGGTATCGCCTCGGAGCTCCTGGATGCGACCCGGGACACCCTGCACGAACGGGGGATCGAACGGGTGACCTCTCTCGTGATCGCCGATAACCAGGCGGGAAATCAGTTCTACGCCGATCACGGCTTTTCCAAGCTCTACGGACGGACGGTCGATATCGGCGGGGAGGAACACACGGAGAACGTCTACGGGGAACCCGGGGCGGAGCCCGAGGGGCTCGAACCCTGGTCGACGCCCGGCGGTCCGGAGGTCTATATCGATTTCGACGAGAGTAATCACGGCTCGAAGGGCATCTTCTTTGCCCTCTACAACGATCCGGATCGGGAGGACCGCTACGGCTGGTTCTGTGCGAACTGTGAATCGCCGGATACGGTGATGGATCCGATGGGCCGCATCGAGTGTACGGGGTGTGGAAACCGCCGGAAGGCGACTCGGTGGGACGCTGCCTACCTCTGAGGCCGCTCGAGCCGTCGGATCCGGGTACCATCGGGCAATCTTTACAACGACGTTTCACCCAAGAGAAGGGCATGGTGGCCACGAGCGACGAACTCATCCAGCTCACCGTGGATATCAGACATCCGGACTGCTGGACGCTTCAGACCACGGCGGCTGCCGGGGGCGGCCTTCTGGGTCACGGTATGGTCGGGGACGCAACGGGGGCCGGTAACCAGTTCGGCGTGTATACGGCCTACGGCGAGTCGATGGCGACCGTCGACCGGTTGCTGGCAGAAATCGAAGCGACGCGGTTGACGGATCGAGTCTCGACGGTTTCGCCGGATCTCGCCTTCTCCGACCAGCCGATCGGCCGGGCCGCCAGGGATGTCCTCGTCGAATTCGATCCCGGGCCAAGTATCAGGGCCGCGTTCGCCGATCGGGGGTTCCTTCATTGCGGCCCCTCCGTCCACGAGGGTGGGGAGGAACGTCGGCGATTTCTGGCCTGGGCCGACAGACGACAGCTCAACGACTCCCTCGAGCAGATCGAGGCCTCCTATGATGCCGACCTGGAGATCATACGGGTCGCTTCGGCCGAGTCCGGCGACGGCTCCGGCCGGGACGATACCCTTACGCCCCGACAGCGCGAGGCGTTCTCGCTGGCCCGGGACCGCGGTTACTACGACTATCCTCGGGCGACGACGACCCGAACGCTAGCCGCCGAAATGGGGATCTCGAAAACCACCTTTCTGGAGCATCTCAGGAAGGCGGAGGCGAAGCTCCTGCGGACGGTCGACGGCAGCTAGTCCACCACCCGCCCATGGGAGGGATGGGAGCCATCCCGCTCGGCGACGATGATCGAGTATGGATCGGAACGACCGGGCCCTGACCGGGTTTACGATGCTCGGTCATGCCATGTTTCATACCTTCGAGTTGGTCATTCCCATCTTCATCGTCATCTGGCTCGACGAGTTCGGGGTTACGGCGGCGTTTCTGGGACTGGTAGTAGGGATCAGCTACGGGCTCACCGGCGTCGGGGCGCTCCCGAGCGGCGCCCTTTCAGACCGGTTCAGTTCGAAGCGGCTCATCATCCTCTGCATGTCGGGGATGGGCCTCGGCTTTATCCTCATCAGCCTCGCCTCGAACGTCCTGATCCTGACGGCCGGACTGCTCCTTTGGGGTGCCGCCGCCAGCATCTATCACCCGTCGGGGTTGGCGTTGATCAGCCGCGGCGCGAAAGAACGAGGGACGGCCTTCGCCTATCACGGGCTCGCGGGAAACGTCGGGGTCGCCACCGGTCCGCTCCTCGGGGCGATTCTTCTAGTCTTTTTCGGGTGGCGATCGGTGGCCGCCATGCTCGTCGTGCCGGTCGTGATCGCCCTGGGTATCGCCCTCCAGTTGGACTTCGACGAAACCGCCCGCGACGAGGTGACCGAGGACACAGCGGCACAGCTCCAAAGCTTCAGTCAGTTCGTGACGAACTCGAAGCTCCTTTTCACCGGCGGGTTCGTATTCGTGTTCGTGATCGGCAACCTCTATGGCCTCTATTACCGCGGTGTCTTCACCTTTCTCCCGGATATCCTCGCCGGACTACCGCTGTTCGATCCACTCCAGGTTTCCGGCCGCACGATCGAACCCAGCCAGTACGTGTACTCGGGCTTATTGATCTTGGGGGGTGCTGGTCAGTTCGCGGGAGGCAAGCTCGTCGACCGGTACACGCCGGAATACGCGTTGGTCGGGACGTTCTCCGTGCTCGTCCTGATCGCCCTGATCTTCATGCCGGCGGCGAACGCGGGGTTAGGTCCACTGCTCGTCGTCTCCGGACTCTTGGGGTTTTTCGTGTTCATGGAGGCGCCGATCAACCAGGAGGTCATTTCGAAGTACGTGCCGGCGGAGGTCCGGGGGTTGTCGTTCGGCTACACCTACCTGGCCGTGTTCGGTATCGGCGCCCTCGGATCCACCGTGGCCGGCGTGATCCTAACCGAATCATCCCCCTCGATGCTGTTCTTGTTCGTCGCGGCCGCCGCCCTGGTGGCCGTGGGGATCGGCCTTTACCTCATCCGGCGGTAGGGGACGGAAGGGACGGTTGCGGCGATTTTGGCCGCATGGGGCCGAATATCGTTAGAAAAAATTCGACCAGATAGTACTTAAACTTCCTTCGCCACCGATATGTTCAACAAACATGTCAGAGTCGGTCCGCGTCCTGTACGTGGACGATGATGAGGACTACGCTGGGCAGACGGCCGAGTCGCTCGAGCGGGTCCGTGACGACCTCGCGGTCGTCACCGCGACGAGTGTCGACGACGCGGTTGAACGGCTCGACCAATACTCGATCGATTGCATCGTCAGCGACTACGACATGGGTGACCGGACCGGTATCGACTTACTCCAGAGGATTCGGGAGCAAAACGGCAGGATCCCGTTCATCCTCTATACCGCCCAGGGCTCCGAGGATCTCGCGAGCGAGGCGATCTCAGCGGGCGTAACTGATTACTTTCAGAAGCGTTCCGACGAAGAGACCTATACGGTATTGGCGAACCGCATCTCCACGGCGGTCGACCAGGCCCGGGTGGAACGCGACCTCCAACGAACCCACGAACGGTACTCCCGGTTGCTCGAGCATTCCTCGGATATCATTTTTACCGTCGATTCTGAGGGGCTGATCCGCTACATCACACCATCGGTGGAACACGTTCTGGGGTATGCGGCCGACGATCTCGTGGGCAAATCCGCGTTCGAATTCACACATCCGGACGATATCGACCGGGCGATGGAGGCTTTCCAAACGGTCATCGACGACCCCGATGCGGAACCGTCGCTCTCCTTCCGGGCGGAAGCGGATGACGGCTCCTGGCGATGGCTGGAGGTCAGGGGGAGCAACCACCTCGACGACCCGGTTATCGAGGGGATCGTCGTCAACGCCCGGGACATCACCGAACGGAAAAAGCGGGAACAGGAACTCGAACAGTTCCGGGCCTTCGTCGACAACTCGACCGATCTGATCACGCTCCTCGACGTAGATGGCCGCATCCGCTATCAGAGTCCGGCGGCCAGTGAGATGTTGGGCTATACTCCGTCGGACTTGATCGGGGACGCTGCCATATCGAACGTCCACCCCGAGGACCGCGATGCCGTGCTCACCACGTTCGAACGGGCGGCAGAGGCCCCGGACGCAACTCCCCAGGTCGAATATCGGATCGAACACGCCGATGGGTCGTGGCGATGGCTGGAATCCCATGTGAATAACCAGCTGGGCGACCCCGCCATCGAGGGCTTCATCGTCAACAGCCGGGACATCACCGAGCGGGTGAAACGTCAGGACGAGTTGGAACGGTACGAGACGATCGTCGAGGTGACGGGCGACCCGGTCTATACGCTCGATGCTGAAGGTCGATTCACCTACGTAAACGACGCCCTGGAGTCGCTCACCGGGTACGATGAAGGGGAGCTGCTCGGCGAACACGTCTCGATCTGTATGGCAGCGGAGGGGGTCGAGCGGGGTGAGGCGCTCATCCGCGAATTGATGGACACGGACCGGGATCGTGGGACCTTCGAGATGGACCTCCGGACGGCGGCCGGTGAGCGGATTCCGACGGAAAATCACATCGCCGTCCTGCTCGATGAGGGGCGGTTACAGGGGTCGACGGGGATCATCCGAGATATTTCCGACCGGAAGGAACGGGAGCGCCGGCTCCAGCGTGAGCACGAACGGCGGGCCGCCCTCTTCGAGAACGCGAGCGACCCCATCATCCGGATCGAGTTCGAATCGGTAAAGCCGGTGATCCGGGACGTGAACGGCGCCTTCTCAGAGGTGTTCGGTTATGCATCCGGGGAGGTGGTTGACAGGCCCGTCGAGGAGGTTCTGATTCCCGAGGGCGAGGAACCGGATCACGATCAGATCAAACAACGGGTGCTCGAGGGCGAATCGATCGAGGACGAGGTGCGTCGGCTGACGACGGACGGGCCGAAGGATTTCCTTCTCAGGGTCGTGCCGTTTACCGTCGGTGACGATCGACGGGGAAGCTACGCCATTTACATCGACATAACGGAACGGAAATCCCAGGAGCAGCGGTTGGAGGTGCTCCACGAAGCAACGCGCGAACTGATGGCGGCCCAGACCCGTGACGAGGTCGCGGAGATCACCGCCGAGGCGGCGGAGGAGGCCCTCCAGTATCGGAACAACGTGATCAGGCTCATCGACGATAACCGGACGAAGTTGATACCCCACACCTTGACGGATGCCGCAAAGGCGGAACTCGGTGACCGGCCGGATTACCCCATCCATGGGACCCCTGTCGGGAAGGCATATCGCACGGGTGAGCCTGTCGTAGTGGACGACGTCCGGGACCTTGACGACGAATACGATCGAGGGGAGGTCCGGTCGGTGATGTACCTCTCGATCGGGGAGTACGGGACCATCAGCATCGGCGAGACGTCGGTGGATCAGTTCGATGAATCGGACGTCCAGCTCGCCTCAATCCTTGTGTCGAACGCCGAGGCCGCCTTCGACCGGGTGGTCCATGAACGAGAACGCGAACGATACCGGACCATGGCCAACGCGGCCGCGGACATGGTGTATACGTTGGACGCCGACGGTCACTTCCAGTTCGTCAACGACGCGGCCGAGACCCTCACTGGGTACGATCGCGAGGCGATCCTCGGCGAACACGTCTCGCTCATCATGAGCGATGAGGACATCGAACGGGGCCGGGATCTCATCCGTTCGTTGCTCCGGGAGGCCCCCCTCCAGAGCGACTCGTTCGAATGGGAGCTTCGGACGGCCGACGGCGACCTCATCCCCGTGGAATCACATATTACCCTCCTCCTCGACGGGGACGAGTTCACGGGCTCCGTCGGGGTCGTCCGCGACATCACTGAGCGGCGGGAACGCGAGCGCGAACTCGAACGGCAAAACGAGCGGTTGGAGGAGTTCGCCCAGGTAGTTTCCCACGATCTGAAGAACCCCTTGAACGTCGCGAGCGGGAACCTTGAACTGGCCCGGCAGGAGTGTGAGAGCGAGTATCTGGGCAAGGTCGCGAAGTCACACGAACGGATCGAACGGATCGTTCGGGACACCCTCACGTTGGCTCGTGAGGGTCAGGCCGTCGACGAACCCGAACCGGTGAACCTGGACGAGGTCTCGAGGGCCTGCTGGCTAAACGTCGAGACGAAGGCTGCGACCTTGGAGGTCGAAGACGGGCTGGTCATCATGGCGGATCGGAGCCGGCTTCAACACGTCTTCGAAAACCTGTACGGGAACGCGATCACGCACGTCGGGGAGGACGTTGGTATCCGCGTGGGTGCCTTGCGCGACGGATTCTTCGTGGAGGACGACGGGCCTGGGATTCCGCCGGAGGATCGGGAGTCGCTGTTCGACGTCGGTTATTCCACCTCGACGGATGGGTCCGGTCTCGGGTTGGCGATCGTCAAACGCATCGTCGAGGCACACGGCTGGTCCATCCACGTGACCGAGGGGTCCGATGGTGGTGCCCGGTTCGAGATCACCGGGGCCACGGTGTGTTGACCGGAGCCCGACCCGTCGGCAGTTTCGGCCGAGCCAGCGTTGACAATCGATCGGGTGATCAGCCGGAAGTTCGCCCGTTTCCCCGGAGCTCGGTGGAATCGGATGGCATAATCGCTACACGGCGCCGATGTGAATCTGCGGGCACGCTGAGCCGACTTATAAATATCATGAACTATGAAGACTAGTTCTTACATCGGATAAGCCGTCAGGCACAGGTAGCGCCGCCAGGGGGCGCGATACAAGTACTCGGATTCCCGATTGGACGGTAGACCACCCACCTAAGATCGAGAAGAAGCCAACGATGCCCGCCTCCGGGGCTGAAGTACCGGGGACACCAGCCACTCACGGCGACGACCAATGACACCCCGCGAGGTGCGTTCCATGTCGTCGCCATTCGAATCGCCACCAGTTGACGCTCTCCCACGGGTGCTTCGCGGTTGGGTGGAAGCGGTCCACCGATCCGAGCGGTTGATCCTGTCATCCAACCCGGCCAAAACCGTTTTCGATGAGGGCTCACAACCGTAGTCAAATGAAGTTAGGGCTGATCGGCGTCGGCCAAGCCGGTGGTAAACTTCTCGATGAGTTTCTCGCTTACGATGCCAACACCGGGTCCACGATTATCAGGTCGGCGATCGCCGTCAATACGGCCTCGGCCGACCTCAAGGGGTTGGAACACGTTCCCCGTGAGAAGCGCGTTCTCATCGGCCAGTCGCGGGTCAAGGGGCACGGCGTCGGGGGCGATAACGAACTCGGCGCGAGCATCATGGAGGAGAACATCGAGGAAGTCCAGGGGGCGATCGACACCGTCGCGGACATCGACGCCTTCCTGGTCGTCTCGGCGCTCGGTGGCGGCACCGGGAGTGGGGGAAGCCCAGTCCTGATCCGGCGATTACAGGAACTGTACGAGGAACCGGTCTATGCCTTAGGTGTCCTCCCCGCCGGCGGTGAAGGTGGTCTCTATTCGTTCAACGCCGCCAGGTCGCTTCGGACGGTGGTGCGGGAGGCGGATAACCTGTTCCTCTTCGATAACGATGCGTGGCGGGAAACCGGGGAATCGGTTGACGCCGCGTACGAAACCCTGAACGAGGCGCTCGTCAGGCGGTTCGGCATGCTGTTCAGCGCTGGCGAGGTCGACGCCACGGCCGACGTCGCCCAGAGCGTCGTTGACTCGAGCGAGATCATCAACACCCTCGCCGGCGGCGGAATCTCCAGCGTTGGCTACGCGGTGGCGGACCTGCCCGAGCAAGGGAGCAATGGCCTGCTCTCTCGCTTCAGCGAGGACGAATCCGCGATCGAATCGGGGGCATCCGACGAGAACCGTATCACGAGCCTCGTCCGGTCGGCGACGCTCGGCCGCCTCACCTGTCCGGCGGAGGTCCACGGGGCCGAACGCGCGCTGGTCGTCGTCGCGGGTCCACCAGAGTACCTCAATCGGAAGGGCATCGAACGATCTCGGGCCTGGCTCGAGGAGGAAACGGGGAGCTTGGAGGTTCGTGGTGGCGATTACCCGATCCCTGACGAAACCAAGGTGGCGGCGGCCGTGGTCCTTTCCGGGTTGTCGACGGTTCCCCGGGTGGAGGAACTCCAGGACGCCGCGGTCGAGACGCAGGAGACCATCGAGGAACAGGAGTCACGGCGGGAGGAACAACAGGCCAACCTCATGGACGACGACCTGGACCCGTTGTTCTGAAGGATTCATTTGCCGGTCCGGGGCGTCCGTCACCGATTCGTGACGGACCAGAAGACGGTATTCACACCGAGCAAGCGGGTGGTGGCGGAGCGACAGCGTCGCTGCTCACTGTTGTCGATTGAGGAAGACTCCGTACACGAAGGTGAAGACCACGGCCCCGACCCCGCCGATGAGGACCGTATCGCTCAGGGATTCGCCGAATAGAATAGTGCCGAGGGCGACGTACACCACGACGAACATCACCCCCACAAGGGGTGCCTGAACCCACGGGTCGTCCAGCTTGACGGCGCTCATGGTCGGGATCTACCGGAGGGGAGGATAAAACGGCTTGGTCGGGTTTTCGGTCGGGGTCGGCTGGTGACCGAGGACCCCGTCGGCGGAGTGTGACGATGTCGAATTAACTTTCAACAGGCGCTAAGCCCCACCCTCAACGAGTACAGCAGTCCGCGCCA
>CAYOLR010000083.1:0-11798 GCA_964404815.1 uncultured Halobacteriales archaeon | reverse complement strand
GCATCCAGGATGGACGTGAAGGTTTGACAGTCAGTTTCCACCACCACGGTCGGATCGGCCGGTTCGCCTGGCTGAAAGTCGGTGACGCGTTTGTCCGAGCCCGTACGAATCGTATAGTCCCCGGTGCTGTCATCCGTCACGATCCCGTGAATGGTCTCGTCCCTGACGATGCCGCTGACGAACCCCGGGAGCTGGTCGACGTTCTCATTGTATCTCTGGACGAGCGGCGAGGCGTCTCGACCACACACCGACGTGGTCGTGGTGTTCTGAAGCGCTAGCGTCGCCAGGTCCGTCTCGCGACCGTTCACGGCGAGGCTCATCGGATAGGCCTCGGCCGCAATTCGGCGGTTCGGGTCGTTGAACGGGCCGCCCCCGAGGGTCGTAACGTTGGAGACGCTGTCGGGGCCGACGGCAGAGACCGTAGTGCCACTGCGTCGGGCGTTCGCAGTGTTGACCTTGACGGTGACCGACCCGTCGCCGTCCTGATCCGTCACGGTCAGCCGAACCTTCCACCTGAGATCGTTGCTGCCGACGGTCAGGGTCGCTGACTGTGTATTTGAGTACGTGATGAGAATCGAGGCAGTCTGATACGTCTCGACTTGGATGACCTTCGACGCCGCGGCAAACTCGGCCGATCCCTGGGTAGCCCGGCGCACGGTAATATCGGCTGAGGCCGTGATCTCGGTGTCCGGAACGGTCGTCCTGAGCGTGAGCTCACCCGCTGGCACCCCGCTGAAATCCAGCTCGAACTCGTCGGCGTTTGTCCCTTCGATGCGCACGGCGTCAGGACTGCCGTCGTCGTCGGTATCGATGGCGACCCCCATGCCCAGAGCGGTTTGCAGCGTGCTGGGATCGACGCGCTCGCCGTCACTCGTCGCCCGGAGGTAATGGACGACCGGCCGCCGGTTAGTGTCGATACTGAGGGTCGCATGGGCGTTGGGACGTTGGTTTGTGACTGTATCGTTGTTGAACTCGAACGTGATGATTTCGTGGCGGATCAGCGAAAACGAGGCGATCTCGCGCCCACTCGTGTTCTCCAGCGTGTAGTCCCCGGGTGCCATCCCTGCCGTGTCGATGGTTACGACGCCGGTGTCATTCGCGAAAGCCAGTGTCTCTGACCCGTCGGGGTGGACGATGTCGAGGGTGGAGCCCGCCGCGATGTCTTCCGAACGCACCAGCTGCTGCCCGATATAGTATCGCCTGCCGTCCTCCAGCGGGACGGGCGCATCATCGTCTTCTGGCGATCCGCCGCCGTTCGCTCCGTCGCCATTCCCGCCATCGCCGTTGCCGTCCGCCCCCGCCGTGACGGTGATCGTATCGGATCCGAAGCTGGTGAGGGTGTAGCCGCTCCCGAGCTCGTCGGTCACAAAGAGGGGGGCGCCGTCGTCGACCGACACGGTGACGGTCCCCGCGGCGACCCCCTCGAGCTCGACTTCGACGATGGTCACCGACCCGTTGTCGGCAGTGTCAGCAAACGCCCCGTCCAGCCAGGCCGACGAACCGTCGGCAGCGATCGACGCATCGCTCGATGCCGGGTTAGCGGGTGAACTGATCGACGTGATCTGGCCTACGCTGCTGTCGTTTACCGTCACCGTCAGGTTCCACGAGCCGACCCCGCCGTCGACGTTGTCGACCACGATGCTGACCGTCGTCGTTTCGCCAACGGCGATCTGTGAGTCATCGGCACTCACCGACAGCCCCGAGCTCCCGGACATCGACGCTGCGGTCGGACCGGTCAGGTTGCTCGTCCCGACGCCTCGGTCGGCCGATGGTACCGAGGCAGCCGCGCCCGCGTCGCCGGGATCGGCGGCGATGGCGCCCGTGGATGCTGCAATCGCTACCAACAGCGCGAGCAATACGACGCGAAGGTGTGGTGCAGTGCCGCCGTCCCGCGAGCCGATCCGTGACATGAACTGTTGGTTGAGATCAGGTCGAGTGGTCGGTCACCACGAACCGAGCCGCCACGTTGTCCTGCTGATCGAACTGGATGGCCGACAAGGCGAACGGATGGTCCTTGTTCACGCACAGATGCCAGTAGCGCTGTCTGTCCCGGTCTTGCGCGCGGACCACCGTACAGGGGACGTCGTCGACGGTATCGGACCCGATGACCTCGAAGTCGGTCTTCACGTCGTTGTTCTCGGACGTCCATGACGCGCCATCCTCGAGCGGGCGCCCGGACATCGCCATCCGGAACAGCCGCATGAACTGCACCGTCGTCTTCGGATACGACGCGAGTTCGAACGCGATGTTCTCGTGGGTCCCCGAAACGGTTTCCGTCGAGTCTTCAGCTTCCCAATACAGCTCCGCGGTCACTTGGCCGTCAGTCACCTCCGTCGTCGTCCAGGTGAACACGTGTTCTTCGCCACTGAAGTTGACAGCGAACGTGTAGGATTCACCCGTGGAGAACGTCGATACCGGGACGTCTTCCGCTGTCGTGACACCGGATTCACCGTCGTCCGCCGTTGCGGTAGCCGTCGATCGGATCGTAGCCGTCGGCGTGTCCGTCGGTTCCATCGTGTCGACGGCGGCTGTCGCCGTCGGTTCGCCGTCATCGCCGCTCGCCCCACCCCCGAGGCAGCCCGCGGAGAGGAGAGCTACCACGACCAGTGCGACCGGGAGTGAGGGCCACGAGTTCCCCCGCATGACGAGTGACGAGTCGCTGCGGGGCTGCCGAATAACCGAACGCTAGGTGCTTAGCGTCCCGCCTCACTCGCCGGTCGGGTTTGCTTTCCTTTGGAGACCCCGACGGACTCGATGCGACGAACTCAAGCACTGCATAGCGTTAGCGCAAGAACTCGGGTGATGGCTTGAATCAGGCGCGCACCCTGCCAGCTGGTCCGAGTTCGGGCGGGACCATCAGTGACGGCTCCCGGAACCCGACGCTTGTGAGTCGAAGGCGACCACTACTCGCCGAGTATCGCCGCCAGGATCCGCTGCTCGGCTTTGCGAAGATGGCCGTGGACCGTCGCCGGGGCGAGGTCGAGCGACGCGGCGATTTCCTCAGCGGTGCTCTCCCGGGGCCAGGCGAAGTAGCCCGCCCGGTACGCCGTCTCGATGGCTTCGCGCTGTCGGTCGGTTAGCTCGGCCAGTAGGCCGTCGGGACGGCCGGCGGCGGTCGCTTCCCGCTCTCGTTCCCGCTGAGCGAGCAGCCGGGTGTTCGGGTATTCCCGTCTGATGTCGTGAACGATCTCCCGGACCTCCCCCACAGCCGGTGCCTCGATGGTCAGGGACGCCTGCTCCGGGGTAACGGTCCCCGACCGGAGCGACGCGCCCGCCGTCGTGATCGTATGGAACACCGAGGGCGCGGAGTGGACGAGTTCAATTCGGGGCGTCGTGGTCCCCTCGCCGATAACCCTTGTAGATTCTACGGCTGGATCCGTAGCCGCGGCCTCCGCAACCCGCCCCGCGGGCGCGCCGTCCACCGAGCAGTAGAGGATCCACTGCTCACCGGAGGCCACGTGTCCGTCGAGCGACAGCTCACAGTCAACCATGGCGGCGCTCCGTACGAAAACCGAATCGATATCCGTGATATCGAGGTCGATCTCCACCACGTTCTCCGCGAACAGCAGGTCGTGGCTCCGGGTGGCGTTGATAACCGCGCCCACGGCCCGACCGATGGCCTCGAAGCCGGCTTGCTCCCGCTCGGTGAACGCCCTCTCGCGGGTAGCATACACGACCAATACCCCATAGATGGTCCCGTTGTGCTGTAGCGGCACGGCGATGACGGCTTCGAACCCGCGGTCGCTGGCAGCCGCTCGCCAGGGGCTGAACGCCGGGTCCTCGACGTCCATGATCTGCACCTCGCCGGTCCGAATGGCGCGGCCGGCCGGCCCCCGTCCATGTTCGGATTCGTCAGTCGTGATTGTCACCTCCTCAAGGTATCCCTCGTCCTCTCCCGCGACGGTCCGCGGCCGGATACGGTCGCCACCGAGTTCCGGTTCCCCGATCCAGGCGAACTGATAGAATGCCGATTCAGCCAGGCGGTCACATACCCGTCGCTCGACGGACTCGCGGGTCGAGAGCTGCAGCAGATCCGTCACCGTCTCTAACACGAGATCGTTGATCCGGGCAAGCGTCCCGAGTTCGTCGCGCTGCCGTTCCAGTTCGCGTTGGCGGGCGTTCCGCTCGCTCACGTCACGGGCCACCCCACAGCGGAAGGACTCACCCGTTTCCGGGTCCTCGAAGCTCGTTCCGCGGAACTCGTGAGCCACGCGGTCGCCATCCGCGGTGACGATGTCGATCTCCATCCGGCGGTCCTCGATCGCGTCGATGGCCTCGAGCAGACCGGGGACGTACTTGTGGTGATCCTCGGGGACCAGGTCCATCGGATGGATCGCGTCGATTTCAGCGTGGCTGTGGCCGGTGGTGTCCAGGAGCTCTTCGTTCCAGAAGAACGACTCCCCGGTCTCATCGATGACGTAGAGTACGTCATCGATCGCATCGAGCAAGCTCCGGACGAACAGCGGCCGGTTGTAGAGTTCCGTATGCCGTCCTTGGCTGGCAGCGACATCGGGGTCGACCGCCGTTTGCTTCGGTGAGATCACCCAGAGGAGCTGGCCGCCGGCCACGGCGGCCACCTCGAGGTCGACCGGTCGCGTCCCGTCGCCGGTAGCGAGCTCTGTGGCGCCGCGCCATCGGCCCTCCGACCGGGCGGTCTCGAGCCCCTCCGAGGCCAGCCGGTCGGCCTCCCTCGGCTCAAACAGCGTGCGCCACTCCGCCCCCACAAGGGAGCGCCGTTTGCGCCCCCCGATCGCGGCGAACTCCTCGGAGACGAAGTCAAACCGTTCGCCGTGCTGAATCCCGACGCCGACGGGGCCTTCGCCGGCCAAGCTTCCCCCCGAAACTCCGGTATACCTGGAACTGCCCATAACGCCCGACTGCAACCGGAGCCTAATAATGGTACCAGCGGCGCTCGAGTAGCCAATCGCCAGTCGTCACCCCAGATACGGCGTCCCTGTTCGGCTTGGGGGCCCCTAGTTACGTAGCGTGGCCAACTATGTCTGGCCTTCGTACATGCCTAACCGACCCATGCCACGAGGACAACGAGAGGGGAGCCGAAAGCCGCGGGCGGTCTCAAGGCGAACACTGCTCTCCGCGACGGGGACGGCAACTATCGTCGGTCTGGCCGGGTGTAGCGGTGGAGGCGGAGACGTTACCCAATCACCCACCGCTACGATGAGTCGAACCGCGACGGGCAGTGATACGGCCACCGCCTCGCCAACGGTCGCGCTCCCCTCGTGTGACGACCCCACGGCGCTCACGAAGTCGGACGTCGAATCCGGCGGGACCATTTCGGCCGGTTGCTACCGGGCCGACGGCATACTCGAGATCGAGAGCGGAACGCTCACGCTTGAAGCTGGCGTCGTGATCCGGTTCACCAGCAATAAGGGCATCCGTATCGGCGCCGAGGGCCGTTTGCGAACGAAAGGCAGCGAATCCAAGCCGGTGGTCCTGACAGGAACGGAAGAGAGCCGGGGCTACTGGAAGGGGCTGTTCTTCGACCGGAGCCAGTCGACTGACAACTTCCTCGAAAAGACGCTCATCCAGTACGCCGGTGGGGGGTCATGGAACCCGAATTGGAAGAACGGGGCGATCAGCTCGATCAAATCGACGCTCGCATTGGATGGGGTAACGCTCCGAGAGAACGCTAGATACGCGCTGCGAGTCAGAAAGCTGGCCGACGAACTCTCGGTCTCGAACACGACGTTCGAATCGAACGATCTACCAGCCTGGGTCCATGCCTCGGTCGCAGACGCGCTCGGGCCGGACAACGCGTTCGTCGACAACGACACGAACGCGATCAGGCTCGGGTCCGATGGAACGGACCGTATCACGGCCGAGACGACGTTGCGGAACCCCGGCATCCCGTTCCACGTCACCAAACACATCGAACTCGAGGCCCCCGTCAGGGTTGCGCCGGGGGTCACGTTCAAGTTCGACCAGGGGAAGGGACTGAGCGTCCTGCAGGGAGGCGAGCTCGCGGCAAAGGGCACCGTCGATGACACCGTGCGGTTTACCGGTCGGGCGGAGGTCCGGGGGGCGTGGAAGGGGCTCCGTTATGAATCTGCCCGTTCCGCCGATAACGTGCTCGAATACGTCGAAGTCGAGTACGGTGGCGATTCGGCCTGGAACCCGAATCACTCGCCGACCGGGATCTTCCTCCGCGGCGAGACCCCCCGCCTGACGGTGCGGGACTCGACGATTCGGGGGCACGAATCGATGGGACTCACCGCGACGGCAGCGAAGGCTGATCTAACGATCGATTCCTGCTCCTTCGAGGCGAACGCGGCGCCTCTACTGGTACCGGCCAACCTCGTGGGCGGAATCGCGCCGACCAACTCTTTCACAAGGAACGATGCCAGCTACGTTTTCGTCGGCGATCCCGGATTTGGTGGCGTCGGCACGACGGTACTGGAGCCGGCCACGTGGTCGTACCAGGGGGTACCGTACCGGCCGACGGTCAATGTCTTCGTCGAAGCTCCACTTACGGTCGAACCCGGCACCCAGTTCGAGTTCGAACAGGACAAGGGGATGCGAGTGCGGGGAGATGGCCGGTTGAGCGCGGAGGCTACAGCGGACGAGCCCATTGAGTTCAGCGGCACCGAAGCGATCAGTGGCTTCTGGCGGGGACTCTCGTTCTCGAACTCGTTGAGCGCTGACAACGTTCTCCGTAACGTCATCATCGAGTATGGGGGCAGTTCGGAGTGGGTTGGCGGCGCCAAACCCGACGTAGCGAACCTGATGGTCGCCGGTGGTGATAAGGCCGCAGCCGTGACGATTAGTGACTCCACACTCCGAGAGAGCGGGAAATTCGGCATCGCCATCGGCAACGGCGAGGCCCGGATCATGGACTGTAGTGGTTTGACCTTCGAGAACAATGCCGACCAGGCTACGATCAACCTCGAAACAAAGGAACCGATATCGAGCTGTTCGTAATCCCGTCAAAGGAGGGGCCTCGGCGCCAGATTGAGGGGCCAACAAAGACTGAACGAATCGAACTCATGAAATATGCCTGCTGATTGTCGGGGAAACAGACTGGAATCGATCTGGGTATGAGCTGATATCCGATCGGAGAACACTGAGAGGTCGCTTGGCTATCGGAGGAGGTTGTATGGGCCCGGTGGCGATGACCTCGCTGATTTCACCCTAGTCGGACTGCCACAACAACTCCTCTTCGATTCAACCAGGGGGTGAGAGAGACGGGGACAATCACAGCTCCATTGGTTCTGCTAATTGGCGCGAGGATACACGAGGTATCCGGTGACGATGATCACGAGATGCAGGACGATGAACCCGTAGTAGACCGCGTCGATGGTGTATGCTCGCAGGAAGATGAGATACAGATCGTCGACGATTCCGACGACGAGTTCCAACGCGATCACCAACGGCACCAGATTGGTGTTAGCCATCGGCCGCCGGGAAGCCCAGAGAAGGTAGACCCCGATGACTCCATGGCTGAGCCCCGAGAGAAACGCGAGGTCGGCCGTTGCGGCGAAGGCGACGCTATCCAGCGCCGCGTCGTAGGTGGGGAAGAATCGATGAATCCGATCCGGCGCGATGATGAGCGACGACAGATTGAGTGCCAACAGGAGATAGACCACGCCCACACCGCTCATCCAGCGTGAGAGCCATCGTTCTGATTGCGAGGTCCCGGTCGGCCGGCCCATGTCAATTATGGTTCGTCCCAAGGGCCATCGACCTAAAGACTATGCCGATGGACACGGACAGCCCCGTTTCGCCGCCTGAGTACCTTCAGCCGAATCATGTCGAATTCAGGATTGCCCGGCGGCTCTTCCCATCGGGAGTTGCCCAGGCTCAATCGCCACCACGGAATTTTCGTGTTCGCTCTGCTGTCCAATCGCCGGATGAAGCTGCTGGAGCCGCCGAAGTCTTGATCCGACCGCTTAGTTACCGCACGGGTGTCAAAGTTTCACATGGACGATGCTCGTCGGCGGTCAATGATCGGCTTGCGACCACCTCCCCTGCGTCCGTCAATCAGCAGGTCCTTGATCGTAGGACTCTGAAACCTTTCACGCCCAGTTAACCATTCGGGGGAGTCGAACCACACTCACAATCGGTCCCCCGTTGGATCGGTCACCCGGTCCAGTCATTCTCGAACGCCCCCGCTCCGTCCAGTCGGCCCGTCGCCGAACCCTCGTCCGTGCGAGCCAGTCGACGACGTGCCCGCGGACGCCAATCGCCGCCTCCCGGCCGCGGGAGGACATCACCTGTCGCCCTGGGCTTAGCAGGAGCCGTATCGGCGCGGCGATGGCGGGGAACCCCTTCGGCGTATTCGTGAGAAAATGGACACGCACCCCCCGGGCCGAACGTCGGGACCGACATGTCCCCCCGCCACCGGAACCAGAATAGTGCCGTTAATCCTCTCACGGAAGCGCCACGCCAGTAAATTCAAAGCGGGCCCCGCCCTCGGTCCCTTCCGCCACCTCGACATCCCAGCCGTGCCCTTCTGCAATACGATCGACGATGGCCAACCCAAAGCCGGTCCCCTGCACGGCGTCCGAGTACCCCGGTTCGAAGACGGATTCGCGGTCGGCTTCGGGGATCCCTGGCCCGTCATCCTCGACGAAGAACCCTTGGTCATCGAGTCGCCCGACACGGATCGTCACGTCGTCACTCCCATGGGTGATCGAATTCCGAAAGAGATTCTCGAAGACGTGCCGAAGTCTGTCAGGGTCACCCCGAATCTCGAACGGGGCGATCACCTGAAGGATCGCGTCTTCCGCCTCGACCATTTCAAAACTCTCTCGGGCGACTCCCTCGATATCGACCGAGCGCTTCTCGCCCACCGTCTGTCCGAACCGAGCGAGCGCTAGCGTACCCTCGAGAATCGCCTCCATGCGGTCCAGGGCCGACTCGACCGGTTCGAGGTGGGCTCCCTCGTATTCCTCCTGGGCGAGTTCGACGCGACCTTTCGCGACGTTGAGTGGATTTCGGAGGTCGTGGGAGACGATACTCGTGAATTCCTCGAGCCGCTCGTTCTCTCGTTTGAGGGCTTCTTGGTACTCCATTTCGGTCGTGATATCTTCGAAAATCGCCATCAACGCCAGCGGGTCGCCGTTCTCGTCGGTGACGATGCTCGCCGAACACGAGACCGGAAACGTCGAGCCGTCCCTGCGTTCAGCGACCAATTCACCGGACCATTCACCGGATTCCTCGACGGTTCTGATAACCTCCTCGGCTTGCTCGGGGTCTCGCCAGAATTCGATAATACGGTTCCCTCTGACATCCTCCTCGGTTTCGTAGCCCCACATGGCGAGGGAAGCGTGGTTGACTGAAGTGAGGTTGCCATCGATATCCGCCATGGCGATGCCACTATGGGCAGACTCGATGGCCTGTTGGCTGATCCGGAGTTCCTCTTCGCGCCGTTTGCGATCGGTGATGTCTCGACTATTGATGACATAGCCATCGAGGTTTGCATCACGACGATTACTGCCAATGGACTCAACCCAGCGGACCGACCCGTCCTCATGCCACATTCGATGCTCGACACGATCAGTGGAACGGCCTGGATCTTCGATCAGTGCAGAGAAACGCTCTGCAACTTCTTCGCGGTCGTCATCGTGAATCAGCTCGAAGGCGTTCGTCCCGATAAGCTCCTCTGGCTCGTAGCCGAGACTGGATTCGACGGCCGGGTTAACGAACGAGATGGAACCGTCTTCTCGGAGGGTGATGATGATATCCTGCGAATGCGCAATTAACGACCAGACGTCCTTCACCGAGTCAGGTCGTTCCATGGACCTCGTATTGATATTGGAACGCTAAAAAGAATCCCCATCCCTTGAGCTGCCGACGGACACGGACGTCCGAGGGCCAAACGGCGGACCGTTCGCGCGCCGGCCAAGGCCTTGAGGCGGGCGCGAACCGCAACGGAACGGTGGCCGTGGCGCTCGAGTCCCCGCAAACGAGCTCGGTCAGGCTGCGGGCGAGGCCGACGTGGATCAAGGCAGGGCCGGTCGGGGGCGGGCCAATCCCGCGGGGCCCAACGCTCCCCCCTAGACCCCCTTGGCCGACGATCCGACCCGGCCCTCCACGGTATCGATCAGCGTCGCAGCGACCGAGCTGATCCGCTCGAGCCGCTCGCCGAGGGCGTCCGCGGCCTCGCCCTGCCAGGCCGCGAGGTAGAACGCCGCGTTCGAGGTGTCCAGCCCGAAGTACCGACCGACGACGTAGGCGACCGCCTCGGCCTCGACCTCGCGTTTCGCCCGCTCGCCGTCCTCCTCCACGCCGATATGCAGCTCCCGGTGGGCGTACTCGTGGATGAGCGTCGACGCGAGGTCGGCGGCGTTCTCGCGAGCCTTGACCTCGACAATCGGTGCCCGATTCGAGCGGGCCTGACAGCGCCCCTTGGCGGGGCCGTAGGCCCAGTCCGCGGGCTCGACGACCCGTACCTGCAGCGCCAGTGGCTCGGCCGCACCCACCAACGCGTCGACAAGGTCTTCGGCCTCGCCGGACGCCGCAGTCGGCAGCTCGGGCAGCGGCTCGCCGGCCGTCTGGGAGACGTCGAACACCGGCGCCGGTTTGAACCCGACCAGGCCCTCCGACCACGCCGCCGGCGGCGTCTCGTCGTACTGGCAGTCGCTATCCTCGTGATAGCTCGGCGAGTTCTCACACTCGGGACAGCGCTTGGCGATGATCGGTGCCCAGATCCAGATGGCCTGCTCGCCCGCCTCGACGTGGCGATCGAACTCCGCCTGCCAGGTCCGGTAACCAGCGACCTTCGTCGCCTCGGGGCACTGCTGTCTGATGAGCAGCGTGTTCCGATACGAGTACTCGTGGAACTGCGCCTGCATGTCGAGCCACGCTTGGAATTCCTCGGTGGCTCGGGCCTCCTCGACGAGGTCGGCCAGCTCGCGCAGCCAGTTCTCGATCGCGCTGTGCATCCGATCGCGCCGGGCGTCAGCCTCGGCGAACGAGACCGACGGCTGCTCGCTCGTGAACATTTGGACCACCACGGCGACGCCGCTCCAGGACGCGCCGCAGCCCTCGGCGGCGCCGATAGAACGCGGTCCGTGGCAGGGGCCGGGAGCGCCGATCTCGGCTACTCGGGAACGACCTCCAGCGCCCCGTGCAGCGGGCCCTCGAACCGCCACGCCGCCCGCTCGAAGGCCTCGTCGGTCGGCCCCTCGAACCGCGGGAATCCACAGGGCTCACTCACGCGGACGGTCCACTCGCCGGGCGCGTCGACGGCCTCCCGCCGTGCCAATTCGATCTCGTAGAGGTACTCCTCGTCGCCGTGGATGCCCGCCGAGGGATCCTCGACGCCGTGGCCCAGCAGGAAGGCCGGCTGGTCGAGATGGGCCATGTTCACCGGGTCGAGCAGGTCCGCGGGCGCCTCTGCGGCAATCCTGCGATCGGGATCGCCGTCGAGGTACAGCCCCATCGTCGTGAGCTTATCGAGAAAGACGAACTGTGCGGCCGCGTACTGGGGCCCGCGTACCGAGCGGGTCGCCTCGAGCAGCTGTTTCAGCCGGGCGAGATCGTCGAGGACCGCCTCCGGGTAGCCGTCCGAATGGCGATACACCTGCGCCACCCGAACGGTCTCGTCGTCACTGGTATCGGGCGATGCGACTCGCAGGATGAATCGGAGTTGACACCGTGTCGACATCGAGACTCGCCGACGCGGGCGCGCCGGCACCCCTCGCCGGCGCCGATAAACGCCACCGTTCGTATCGTGGTCAGCCGCCCGGTTCGGCGGTGACGCCAAGCATCGCGGCTACGGCCACGGCCACGCGATCGGTCGCCGCGTCCGTGAGCGCCCCTTTCGGGCGAGTGATGTC
>CAYOLR010000082.1:0-11832 GCA_964404815.1 uncultured Halobacteriales archaeon | reverse complement strand
TCACCCGAGTAACGGGTGGGGCCTCGGGCGTGGATAGACTGACCCAATGACGCTCACTCTCCCTAGAATGATATCTCGCTCCCGGTCCCGCCCAGACTCGACCCGTTCGACGATACTTTGACCCCCGCCGAGACCGTCGCCTTCCCGTCGTCTCACCCAGTGAGCCAGCGTTGCTGGAAACCTATCCCGACCGTTCCCGGGGATCGACAGTTCAGACGCCGCCGAGGTGCGGGGGCATGCGTCCCGTCACTGGGCCTTTGTGCGGCCTCAGCCCCGATCGGAATCCAATCTTGTTCGGCTCCGAGGGGTCGCCACGCGCAAGAGACCTTACAGGCAGTCGGGGGCAAAGAGACGGGTCGCTTCAAGCTGCTGCTCCACCGGATTGCGAACGACATCATCGCGGAGGCCGCCGAAAACGGGTGTCCGATCATTGCGTTCGAGGAGTTGACTGGGATCCGCGACCGACTTCCCGAAGCATCTTAGGGGCACAAATGGGCCTTCGAGCGGCTGTACGAGTACGTCGAATACAAGGCCGACCCACGCGGTATTTCTGTCGAGCAGGTAACCCCGGAGAACACCTCACGGCGATGTTCGACGTGCGGGTTTACGCACCCGGCCAACCGCGACGGAGAGGACTTCGCGTGTCTGAAATGCGGCTACCAGAACCACGCTGACTACAATGCGGCGAAGAACATCGGTTTGCGGTATCTTCGTCGTAACCAAACCGGAGACGACGGAGGCGCACCCGAAGACGTGCGCTTGAATCGCGGGATGATGAACGCGAACGGAGAGTATCCGCCTCCTGCCGGGGAGTCCGGCCAGACCGGGAGTCCACGCGGCAGCCCCACCCGCAACGAAGCGAGGTCGGCAGACCGAGCGAAGTAGGGTGGGGTCGTTTACACTTCGTGCCGTAACATCGCAGTGATCCCGTCTCCCGATTCAACGGCCGAGTCGATGATGTAGTGGTCGGGGATACGGTCCCGGAGTTCGGCTTCGGAACCCTCATATTCGACGCTGACCCGCAGCCAACGAGGCTCTTCGGTAACGTCCACCACCTCCAACCCGGCCGACCGCAGTTCGTCTCTAATGATTTTCTCCCGCATGTCCCGGATTCCACGGTCGGTATCGTGATAAGGCTACACTCGGGCGGGCCCATTCCTGCGGCCCGCGGTCCCCCAATCCATCCGTCAGTGTGCTGCGACCGGTCCCGCGCGGGCGGGAGCTTCGCGGGGTTGGGGGTCCCGGCTTTTGAGCGGCGTTCCCGTCTTCGGAGCGACGCACTGTAATGGACTCGTCCGAACCCTCGACTCCAGGGCTTCGGAACCAAACCCTTCCTGCGACCACGCGACCCTCCAGTATCGAGAATCCCGGCTACGGTCGGCTCGTGGTAAACCCGCCTCCAATCCGATGGCAGCCAGCCGTCTGACGAAACTATACCTTGGTACGCTACGTGGACACGTTCTAACATGTATCTCATCTGCAAGCTCATCGGTCACGACTTCGTTGATCGCCGGGTGGTCGAGCGACGTAATCAGCGATCCGGCGCGACCGTGTTGACCGTTCGCGAGTTCGCCACCTGTCGTCGATGCGGCGGCGAGCGGATCCTATATACAGATCGCGGACTCCTCGGACCCGCACCCGAGGAGGACGACACTACGGCGGGGTCGATGGGATCGGAACGAGTCGCACCCGATTCCGCCCCACCGTCCGATGCCGACTCGAGCGAACCCGCGGGACCAGCCGATACCCCTTCGGTATCCGCAGCATTCCCCGGTCAGTTGGCCACCGATGGCAACGGTACCACGCCACCCACCCCGGGCCGGTCAGACCGATCGGTAGAGGACTCGCTCGGCCCGGGATCGCTGGAAGACTCGGGGGTTGAGATCATCGAAACCACTGACCGAGCCGAAAAACCCGACACGACGGAATCCGGCGATACAGCCCCGTCCTCCTCGCCGGAAAACCAGCGATATGACGGGCCGTCCGATCGGTCCCGCCCACCATCGGCTGCGACCAGCGGTGCCCCGATCAGGCACCGATGTCCCAAGTGTGGGTTCGAGGTATCGGTCGACACCTCTCCGTACATGGCCGGCGACATCTGTTCAAACTGTCGTGACGGCTATATCGAACGTGTCGGTGGCCGTGCCGAAACTGTCCCAGGCCCTCCACCGTCGGATGATGACGGCGGAAACCGCCCGTAGCGTTGGGCCGTTTCGCGTCGTGACCAGTCATCAGCCATTGGCCAGTCGGACGGGGGCGCCCGGGCCGGGTCTCGGCTCGGGTTGCCATCCCGTCCCCGAAGAGAATAGCAAAGCTCTTGAGGTGGTCGCCAATCGGTCCAACCGATGGGTGGTCGGCTGTCGCTTTTCACACCACAATCGGTTCTCGAGGACCGCTTTCAGGTTCGTGCCGTTGATCCTCACGCACCGCGATACAACATCGCCCCAGGGGAACCACTGGCGATCGTTCCGAACTCGACTACCGATGCCCTGACCCAAGCCCGCTGGGGATACATCCCCGACTGGATGCCCCGTCACGAGGACTGGCCGGCACCGGCGATCGCCCGCGCAGAATCCGTAACCACCAATCCGGCTTTCAGACAGGCCTTCATGGCCGCCCGGTGTCTGGTCATCGCCGACGGGTTCTACGTATGGGGCGAGACAACGGGCGAGGGACAACCGTACCGGGCCGAACGTCCGGATTCCGCCCCGTTCCCGATCGCCGGGCTCTGGCAGCCCACAGCCGGGGACGACACCGCCGGTACCACCGTCGCGATTCTGACCGCTGACGCGATCGGCGTCGTTGGACGCGTGACTGACCGGATGCCCGTGATCCTCGATGCCGACGAGGAGGTCGACTGGCTGCAGAGCTCCGATCGGTCGACCCTTCGTTCGATGCTCGTCCCCGCCCCTTCGATCGAGTTCGACTGTTTTCCAGTGTCAGAATCGGTAAACGATCCGGCCGTCGATCACTCCGGGCTTGTGCAGCCAATCGACATCGGCCGGCGATCGATGGTCCCAGAGTAACGACCGCTGGCCCATTTGTTCGCGGGAGTCGAAGGCTTGGGGACCGGGTCGGTCCCGCCAATAAAGGTCTCGGCCCAATGCCGGGCTTCCGCCGGCCCAGTGGGGTTCGGACACGTTACCGGCCCCGGCAAGTAGTACGCTCGCCGTGGGCCATTCAATGGCCGCTCGATTATGGTTCGTGCGTTGGCGATTCGAGGCTGTGGACCCGGGTGCTTCCACACTCGGGGCATTGGGTCATGGTGCCGAGGGGTGGGTGCTCGATTCGATTCCACTCGTCTCCGACCGGGGCTTCAAATCCACATCCATCACACCGGAGTAGTCGTGATGAGGTCGTTACCACCATGTTCCTATGTACGACCTCGGGCCTATAGAAACTGCCCCATCGCTCGGTCTCGAGCCGGACCCCATCGATGTAACCTCCATCTGCTCATAGACCGTTCCCACGGCACCGGCCCCATTCGCCTCTATATAGCCTCGATCACGATGAACCGCCGGGTCGGACCAGTTCCGGGGTCGCCCCATCGGGTCCGAACCAGTCGGCGAGAGCTCACGGTCCTGTCGGGTCACCCCGGCTATCCCCTGACACCGTCGGATTCGCCGGGTTCGTCCCTTCGGGGCTGGAGCAGGTCGGGTTCACGATCCCGGGGTGGGGCCTCGAGAAACTCCTTAATGCGGACAAGATCCCCCTCGGTGATGCCCGGTTGGTGATCCTGTTCCGTTCTCGCCATTTTGTCATATGATAACACTTTGCATACTATTAACGTTAATTAATCGACACAGACAAGTCACGAATCAGTTACTTAACCATCGGCCGCCACGGGTCGTGGATTGTCGCCACCTCATGGGTACTTCAACCGGTAGCGAGGTGACTGCACCCGGATGAACGATGATCGAGCCGAGATCAGAGCCCGCCGCCGGGCCAGCTGCATACATGTGGATCCGAAACGGCCCCGAGTAGCTGGTCGCTCCTGGCCGGGATTGTCGTTATTGCGATCGAACTGATCGGGATTCATTCCGGTAACCGGAATCGGCGCCGACGTAAGTTGCCCAGGTGCGGGTCGGGCATAGATTTCAAGGGATATCGAGCGAAAGCACGTTTCTGATACTGAAGCGTGTCGCGGTCCCTCTCGTCGTCGGAGTAGTTCTTGGCGACCCCGCTACCTATCATTGATTCGTCAATCGGAGGCCGGACCGGTCAATCCAACCGGTCCATCGAACGCGCGGTACCACCGGGTCACCGCCACTCGCGGAGCCGGATGGCGACATCCACTGGAAGGGAAATCCATGCCCCATCGATCGTAACATCCGCGATCACGAGGTGGTCGATCCCGTCGAATTCATCGACGGATGCCACAACGGCCTCATCCAGTTCCGTTCGGGGGCGACGCGGGGCCATTACTACGGGGTCATCGTGACCACACAAGAAACTATGTCAGACGCCCGTCCCGACATTGCCACGGCCACCGTGGGAGTGCCTCCCAGCGCAGGTGAGGCCGGTTCTGGAGGCGGAACACTCTGCCCAGCAACGACTAACTGGTCTTCCCCATTCGTGGGAAGCCTCCCCGATACGGCGAGGGGTATGTCACTCGAACCGATCGACGCCTGTGATTTCGAACCGCGCGCCCCCGTCCCGGCCATGGGTCACGCGGATGTCCCACCCGTGAGCGTCCGCAAGCCGTTGGACGATGTTCAACCCGAGGCCGGAGTGGTTCGTCGACGATGAATATCCCATCCCGAAGACGGTTTCCCGGCGGTCGGCTGGGATCCCGGGACCATCGTCCTCGACGTAAAACCCATCCGTCAGCGGGCCGATGCGGACAGTAACTTGCGGGCCGGCGTGGTCGTGTGCGTTCCTGAACAGGTTTTCGAGTATCTCCAACAGCGCGTTCTCGTCGGCGTCGATGATCACCGATTCGTCGACAATCAGTTCCGTATCCGGCATCTCGAGGGCAGACCGGACCTTGGCCACGGCGTCCTCGAGGATAACCGGCTCGGTCGAGCGCACACGATCGCCGGTTCGGATGAGCTTGACGACACCTTCCAGCAGCTCCCTGATCCGTTGATGGGCTTGACCGATCTTCTCGAGGTGTTCGGGGTTGCTGGTGGTCTTCGCCATCTCGAGGCGGCCTTGGGCGACCTGCAGCGGTGATTGGATATCGTGGGCGAGAATATCGGCGACCTCTTCCATGACATCCTGGTCCTCGGCTAGATTGTCGAGCGCGCTCTCCCCAACCGAAACTAGGTGTTCGACGGTTCCCAGGTCCGCTTCGGTAAAGGCATTCGCCGGATCCTTGACCAGCACCACGACCCCCAAATCGGCCAGCGGGACGAGAATCAGCGACCGGCAGCCCTCGTCCGTCCGGGCATTCGATGGGTCAGCAGAGGCACTCCTGACGGCCGTTCGGTCGTGGATTACACAGGACTGCCTGGACCGGAAGCTCTGATTGAGCAGGTCCTGGCCCAATGGCAGGCCGCCGAGGGAGGGTGGATCGGCCTGTGCATCGGCGGTCATCATCGAAAATCCGGCATCACCCGTCCGCGCGAGGAAACACGAAGCTGCAGGAAACCGATCGGCGACTGCCTCCACCACCACCTCGGCCACATCGGGCTCGGTCGAAGCCGATAACAGCCGGCGCACCTCAGCCGGATCGAGGGACGGCGGTGATATCTTCGGAGGGGAAGACCCGCGATCATCGCTTTTCATAGACGCCGACACGACCCGCTCACCCTTATACACCCAGGGGGAATTGCCAGCTCAGAGAACCGGTATATAAGGGCCGTTTCAACTCGTGCAAACGTGTGGATTGCGACCGTTTTGTGGCGGCTATGAAACTGAAGCCGAGGTCGCGCCACGATGCATGTCGGTGTTGGGCAGCGCTGGACTTCCTCGCCCGGCTCTAACTGCGGGGTCGGTACCGCCAACTGACCCATCGCCGGGCTACTCAAGGGCGGTGGTTACAATTGATCCCAGAGGTCGACCAACCGCGAACCCGTTACCGACGCGGTCGGGTCGGTTTCGAGCGTGTGACGGTTCCGTTCGACGGCCGCGAGGAGCACGGATCGGAGGGCATGCCAGTCGAAAGCCGGATCGGGGGGGTATATCACGGACAGGTATCCGTGGGATCCACTGACGGGCTCCTTTACCGTCTCGACCCGGTGGCTGTCTCCCGATCCAGTGTTCAAGTATCGCTCGAGTCGATAGTCGAGCGGGGTGTAGTCATGGGTGAACGAAACCCCAAGGAGGAACCGGACGGTATCCTCCTCCACCGAGAGGCTGCGGATGGAGTCGACAACGTTCGGTAGCTGCAGTCGTAGGTCGTCGGGCGAGGCGGTCCGGAGTTCGTCCTGGATACCCTGGTAGTGTTCGTCTAGCCCGTCCGGCGACTCGATGTCCAGCGGCGGCGCCGAGGGATCTGAGGTGTCCATGATGCGTTCGCCTTCACCGACTACCTGGATAAAACCCGCCAACCAACTATTGAAATTGATAATTTCCTGGTTACCAGAATCTCAGCGTCGTTACTGGTTAGCGACCGTGTAGTGTTGGCGGCGGGGCCGCTTCGATTTTAATTGCGCCGCTTCGCACCGCGGTCAGAAACGCCTCGACGCTTATTCGATCAGTCCGGTCACGCGACGAGATGACAACTTCCCCGTCGATGATCCGATCGATCCACAGTACTCGATTGAGCGAGGTATGATAGATGGACGTCCCGCTTCGCACCCGTCGGCCGTCGACCTCGATCCTCTTCGACCGGTCGCCCACTCCGAGTCACTGGGCCGACCGGTGTATATATACTCGGCGGTTAGCCGGTCTTAATCGCCGGTTACTCCGGCCCACTACCCCCGAGGAAAATTCAAGAGTGCCGACTGGGTCTGAATGGAGGCCGTCATCGTCGTAGCGTCTGACGAAGGTTTTTGGTCCCTATCAGTCAATCCAATCTTGCCCGTGGATCGGTCCGCTCGGCCGGTCAATAGCCCTGGTCACCGGTCACCGGACTCGCCTCCCACGGGTCGCCCCACTGCGTCGCTCGTCACGGGACGGACCTCGAGGGGCCCGTCCCCGGTTTCTCGACAGGACATCATGGCCGAACTTGTCGGCCGAGGCCCGTGTATGAACCAGTCCCGGCGGACTATCGGAAATGTTAGGGGCGCGATGGTAAATTTCGACGAGAAACGACACGCAGGCTCCCGGTCCCATTCGTTCCGCGCTGGCTACGGACCCTCCTCACTCTGACAACCGCGGCCGCGATTTTTTATTTTTCGGTGGCCGCAGCCCCGCCGCCGGCCCCTGATTCCGGTTTCGTCCCGGCTGACATGGCTCTTCACCTCCTATCGTTTGCGGTCCTCGGCTTTGTCATTTCCAACACCCTCGTCGACAGGGCCGCTCCCATCACGCAGGAAAATTGGCATCGTCATCGGCCTCGTAATCGCCTACGGACTCCTTATCGAACTCCTCCAGGGGATTCTCCCAGCCAGGACCCTCAGCCTCGTCGATGTCCTGGCGGATACCCTCGGCGGGTTCGTCAGTCTCGGCTGGTACCGGCTCGAACCCCGACTTGCCTTCCACCCCATCGGGACCTAACCCCGGGCCTACCCCGGAGGGTTTATACTCACCTCGGGGGGACCGGACAACATGACCGACGTTCGCGAGGAAACCGACGCCCTCCTCGCGGATCATCCACACCTCGAATCGGCCCTCGAAGAACTGCTCCAGATCGACCGGCGGAAGGAAACCTGGACATTCGACGATATCCCGATGGATTCCGGTGGATTCGGCGAGCTCGTGGCGCGCGGCATTGTCGAACAGCACGACGATGGCTACACGCTCGCCGATCCGTCGGATCTCGCGGCCGCCCTCCATGGAGAGGGTGCCCCCGACCGGCAACCCTTCCCGGGGCGAGCCGCCGGTGTCGACATCCGGGCCCTCTCTCGCGTCCTCCAACAACGGCTGCCCTCCAGAACCTCCGCGGTGGTCCTCGGGGTGACCCTGACGCTCCTCGCCGCGTTTCGGCTGTTCTCCCTGCAGTCCGTGTTTCGGAATGGCGCCGTGGTTCTGAGCGGGAACGACCCGTATTTCTACCGTTACTGGGTTGACCAGTTGGCCTCCGCCCCACCCGAACCTCTCCTCCCGGCGATCAGCCAGCTTCCCGCCGGCGTCGCCACCGGCGAACCGCTCCTCGTCGTCACGCTCTGGTTTGCGGCCGAGGCCTTCGGCGGGACACCGACGGCGGTTGGACAGGTCCTCGCCTGGTATCCCGTGGTGTTTGGTGTATTGACCGGGTTGGTGGTCTATCACCTGGCCCAGAAAGCGATGGGTGACCCCCGCGTCTCCATTGCGGCCGTGGCCCTCTATGCCATCACTCCCGTGGCGGCCTACCGGACCAGTCTGGGGTTCGCGGACCACCACGCCTTCGACTACCTCTGGCTGGCTCTAACCGTCTCCAGCCTGACCGTCTTGGCCGCGCGATCGAATCGGCCGTCGGGACGGCTCGGTCGCTGGGGCCCAATGGTCGTGTTGGCAATGGCGGTTTCCGGCCAGACCCTCGCTTGGGACAACAGCCCGGTCCTCCTCGCCCCGCTCGCCATCGTCGGGGTCGGTATGACCGGTATGGCCGCCCGGGCTGGGCGCCCTCCGGGCCGTCGCGTCCTCCCACTACTCGGGGGTCTGTGGGCGGCTGTCGCCGTGGTCGCGATCGCCCATTGGGGATTGAACTGGCACTCTTGGCAGGTCGCGGCCACACCGGCCCTGCTCGCGTCAGGCCTCACCCTCTTCGCCATCGTGGCCCACCTCGGTCACCGGACTGGACTGTCGGCGCACACCGTGCTCGCCGGCGCGGCCGTGGCGGTCAGCGGCGCGGCCGTTGCCGTTACGACAGCGGTCCCCGACTTCTCTGCCCGACTGCTCTCTCGGTTGGGGGTTCTGCTGAGCGACCGCGGGATCGCCGAGATGACCGGCCTGTTCAGCGAACAACTCGGAACCGTCATCGGCCCCGTATTCCTATTCGGCTTCGTACTGTTCCTCGGCCTCCCGTATCTCGGATGGCTGACCTGGCGGGCGGGTATGGAGGACCGGCCGGTCTGGTTGCCCCTCACGGCCTACGGCTGGTACTTCTTTGCGCTCAGTATGGTTCAGATCCGCTTTGCCGGTCAGCTCGCCCCCATTCTGGCTGTCACGGCCGGTCTGGGGTTCGTCCACCTAGCCGCGGCGATCGACCTGACGGTTTCCCCGTGGCCATTGAGGAACGCCGGTGACGACATTGTCGACCTCACCTGGCCTACGCCACGGACCCTCGTCACCCTCGGGCTGCTGTTCCTTTTCGTGGGAAGCATGAGCTTCGTCCAGACGCCCGTGAAGACGAGTCAGCTTACCACCGATGCGACCGCCTACGAAACGGCTACCTGGATCGAGTCCGATGCAAGGGAGCAAGGCCTGGCGTATCCGGCCAATTACGTCCTCAGTTCCTGGGACCGTAACCGGATGTTCAACTATTTCGTGAACGGTCACTCCCGCTCCTATGGCTTCGCCCGGTCCAACTATCAGGCGTTCCTCGCGGGAACCGATCCTGGGGCGTGGCACGAGCGCCTCACGGGTCGCGTGGGCTACATCGTCATCGACATCGAACGGCCAACGACCGACTTGGGGCACGGGACAATGGCCGCCCGGTTGACGACCCTCGGCACCGACCTCGAGCGTTATCGGGCCGTCTATCGATCGTCTGATGGGCGGTTTCTGGTCTACACCCTCGTGCCCGGCGCCACCATCGTCGCGACCGTTCCCTCCAATGCCTCCCGGACCCTTTCAACCACGGTTCGGATCACGGGTGCCGCCTTCGCATACAACCGGACCGCCACCGCTGGGCCAGACGGCCGACTCGCGATCACGGTTCCGTACCCCGGCCGGTATCGATTCGCCGGACGCACCGTGACTGTAACGGCGGCCGATATTAGGAATGGTTCGACGATCACCGTCCCCCGCACATGACGCCGCCATTGCGGGCCCCGATCCGCCCGGCGCGTAAGGTGTGCCGTCCACCGAATGGGCCTCGAAGCAGATTTTCCGAGCCGAAAAACCAACCGAGCATGTGGTCGACGACGGTACCCACTAACGTGAGTCCCCCTCAGCTTTCATCCGATGGGCAGGGGCCACCAACATCCCACTTACCTGCTCGAGCCACTCGTGAGGTCGACTGGGTGGTCCTCCCTCCCGACCGCGTGGCTGGCTTATAATCATTCGGGCCCGCCCGGATTCATCAAGGTCCAAGCGGGAAAACCCGCCGTTTACAGTAGGTGACGAAGTAACCTACAGCTCGTCCGTTCTGAACAACACGAGCGGTCCCGGCAGCCACCTGACTGACTGCTGGCTGACTGACAATTACAGAGAATGTCTGCGTGGGGACTGCTATGCACACAACCCCAGCAGACAGCCCGCTAGACGAGAATGCCTCCCTTAATTGTTGTCTCAATCGCGTCCTCACGACGATCAACAGGACCGTCTATCCCGAACTTGCCCTTGACCTGCACCACAACGCCACATACGAACAGCCGCAGTTTCTGGACCTCCTCACTCATATTTCGCTGACGGATTCATTCGCTATCGGCGGGGCGAAAACCCGCCAGCTCCGACACGGCGATTCGGCCTCGCTTCGAAGCGATCGCCGGAGTGGACTGGCGAAGCAACTCGGCCGACAGCTCCGCAACCTCGACCGTGACCAGATCCAGGCCCAGTTCGATGCCGTCTTCGACCAGATCCTCCATCGCCACGCAGGCCCGGCTGTTCACCGGGAAGGTCTTACTCGCCATCGACGAACACGACTGGCTGTTCTACGGTGATGCCGCGACCGAGATGGTCACCCACACCAATCCCGACCGAGGGACCGATCTGGCGTTTCGATTTCTGACCGCCTGCGTCGTCGCCCCCGACTGCCGACTCACCGTCTCTGTCGTGCCACTCGGTCCCGACACCGACATCGGCCAGGCGCTGATCCAATTGCTCGGGCCGCTCACCGGTTGGCTCGACATCCGCCGGGTGTATCTCGATCGTGGCTTCGACGAAGTCCGGGTGCTGCAGGCGCTCGACGCGTTCGACCTCGACTATGTCGTCCGGGCTCGGCAGTTTCCCAGCCTTGCCGAGGGCCCCGTGGAGACCACCGTCGAGGAGGACTACGAGATGGGCGGGAGCCGGCCGCCATACGAGTCGGTGACACTGACCCGGTTTGCCGTTCCCCACGCGCACACTCCCGACAAACAGACCTACTTCGTGACGAACGTCTCTGTGACGGAGACCACGGCAGTGGGCCTCGCCGACCAGTATCGACGACGCTGGGGGATCGAAACCAGTTATCGCGTCATCGGTGATTTCCTTGCCAAAACCACCTCCACATCCTTCTCCGTCAGGCTGTTTTATTTCCAGTTTGCGGTGATGCTGTCCAACCTCTGGGTGTTGGTCAACGCACTGGTGACTGTGGTGATCGAGGCGGAGGCAGATCGGCCGGTGATCACCGGCCGCGTGTTTGGCAGGCTGCTCGACACCCGCTGGCCGCCCCCGATTCCCCCGCCCGAGTGAGGCAGTGTGGAGCAGTCGAGCAGCCGGAGATGAGGAGCGACTCCGGCGGTCGGCCTGGATTCGGGACCACGGCGGTTCTCCGGAGCCTCCTGAGCGACTCGAAGATAGCCAATCGAGACCTGCTCAACATTGAGTCCCGCAATCAAATGTGGGTCAACAGTTGCTCACCATCCGTACTTCGTCACCTACTGTTTAGGGGGGAAGGTGACCCGAGAGGTTCGAAACCCCCTTTAAACCTCCAATCGA
>CAYOLR010000081.1:4954-11923 GCA_964404815.1 uncultured Halobacteriales archaeon | reverse complement strand
CGCAGCTTGATTTGGAGGGGTATCTGTCGCTGGGAACCTACCCGACGTCGATTAATCAGTCGAAAACCGCGCACAAGCAGGCGATCTTCGCCCTCAGTACCAGTATCCGGCGGGCGGTCCAAGGCCACGCCGTTGATCAGCCACAGTCGGCCCACCACCCCAAACAGGCCTCCTAAGGGTTCCGGGGCCTCGTAACTGGTACAGAAGCCACCGGCGGTCGAGGGGATCCTTCATCATTCCCTTCTCTTGTCGGTCCGATGCCGGTCGCCGGCCCCTCGTCCTGAACTCCAAGCGTGTTCCTATACAGACGATTCGGGTAGAATCTCCTGACCATCCATCACAGCTGCCCCAGGCCGAGGACCTCACCGATACGCCGGAGGCCATCGATGACCGTCCATGTCAGGGTGTTCACCGGGCCGATGCCGGAAATCCGGATAACACCCCGTTCCCGGGGATCGGGGGTTCCTCTTTCCGGGTCGGATGTGGCGATTAACCTCAGATCCTGGTGTGGAAGGAGGTTCATAGCGTCTTCGTCCAGATGACTACTCATCCATTCGCGACGGCCTCGTGTTGGTGGCCGAGATGACCACTCCGGCAATCAACGTTGAGCTTTCGTTCGGTTGGGTTGCGTAGTCCGGGTCCCAGCGGATGCGAGAACGTCCAAGGCGGACCCGCATCCCCGGTGACGATTAACGTCGGGTGAGTGATGGCGCCTTCCAATTAGCCCTCGAACGAGACTTCCTGGTCGTGGAACTCGATGACCTCGGCGAAGGCCAGGTTCTCCCGCGCTTCGGTTATCCTGGCGGTAACCCGGTCGCCCGGCGAGGTCTCGGGTACTATGACGACGTAGCCCGGCCCGACGCGGGCGATGCCGTCGCCCTGGTCGCCCAAGTTCTCGATTTCCACCTCGACTTCGTCACCTTCGTTCACGGGGGTGTCCGTCGCGGCCGAGTCGGCTGACCGAGCAGCCCTCGAGCCAGACGCCGACGGCGCCGAGACCAGGGCGATCCGATAGGTCGTCCCGGGTTCCAGCGCTCCGAGGTCGACCTCCCGGTCAGGGACTTCCACCACATGGCGGCCTTCACGCTCCTCGACACGCGCCGTGAACAGACACAGTAGATCGTCGGTCATCCCGAAGTGCTGGCAGCTGGCCTGGCTTGGTTGTGACGGTTTCCAGTCGCCGATCCGCCGATGGCGGAGGCCGCGATCTCATCGACTGGCGGTCTATCGCTCGGTCCGATCGGTCACGGATCGCTGCCGGACAGGCCCCCGTGATCGGTGGACGACTGTCCGGGGCCATTAGTGCGAGCAGACTCGAAGATGTATTGCCCCAGGGCGGCGTTACTCGCCCGGGAGCATGCTCGAGAGAATCGTAGCCAGCCCGCTATCCTCGGACTCGGTCTCACGCCGGTTCTCGAGTTGGCGGTTCTTCTCGGTCAGCAGCTGCTCGTAATGGGTGATGACGTACCGGAGACGTTGCTCCTTGCGTTCGAGTTCGGATCGTAGCTCTTCGAGATCAGTCGATGCTTTGTCGCCTCGCCGACCGCCTGTCCTGGCCAGCTCGCCGGCGTGAGCGGTCGACCGGTTGGCCGACCGACCTTGTGCCCGTCGGTCGGCCTGCATTCGGTTCCACTCCCACCCCTGCTGACCGGTGACGCTCTCGGTGGGGATGTTGGTGCTCATGGGCCCGCAACTACCTCGAATGCAGGCACCCCCAAAAGAGTGTGTCAGACGGACGACTGCTCCCCGAATCTGGCGCCGGACCTGAGCACTGGTTCCAACGGAATTTTTCCACGCTGTTCAATCAGTTGGAGAGTGCATGCGTCCCGGTCAGAGTCGGCCAGCCCCCCGAGCTGGACCCGTGGGATCGATCACAGCGGGGAGCGCCCCTGCAGCGATTCGGAGATGGCCGGCTAAGCTCCAACGGCTCACCCCCGTCGGTCGATCAATGGCCTCCGCCGGCTGCTGTCCCTTAAGGCGGGTGGTCGGGACGACCCTCACTCGATCACCGTTTCGACTGCCAATCGGTCATCAACGATGAGCGAGACCTCCTCGTCGTCGATGGTGTGCGTGATGCGGGCCCGAAACGGATCCGTCTCGAGGAGCTCGTAGTTCTCGATCACGAACGCTGCTTTGTCTTCGAGCGGCGTGGCGATGACATCGATACCGCGGCTGTCAAATACCGACCGAAAAGTTGGATCGGCCATGAGCTTGATCAGGAACGAGCCCTCGATGACGTGGGTGCAGTTCGTACACTCGGCCCTGACGGTGGCGCCGAGCCGGCTCTGACAGCGGTCACAGACCCCGTCGCCCTCGTCGTGATCCTCACAGATACTAAGTGACTCCTCGACCGCGCCCGAACAGCGTGGGCACACCCCGTTGGTCATCGCCACGTCCTCGGCTGCGCTCCAAACGTCCGCGGCCTCCAGCAGCTCACGAGGCGAGCGGTTTTGTACCCCAGCCGCTGGCAAATAGCCGAGGTCGATAGTTCCGTGGGGGAGCGTGCCGAACGCTTCCGAAGTGGTCTGGTGGTCCGCGAAACGCCCGGGACACTCGGTGCAGCGCCACAAGAGGCGCTCCTGTCGGTAACTCACCTCGGTCTCACCTCCACAATAGATGCAGGGAGCGTCGACGGCCGTCGGCTCCAGTTCGGGCGCGCCCGTCACCGCCCCGGAGAGGATCGCCTCGACCACCCGGCTGCCCGGCTGGCGCAGCTCATAGCCCCCATCAGCCTCCCGGACGAAGTGGCCGACGAGCTTGTCGAGGTGATAGTTGAACTGGCCGCTATCGCTGACGCCGACGACTTCACGCAGTTCGGAGAACGCCATCGGCTCGTTTGTTGCGCCGAGCGCCTGTAGGATCTCCATCCGCGTCTCGTTCGCGAGGGCGGCGAACGAGTCGTGGGGTGACAGCGCCGTCTGGTGAGCTGGATCCCGGTCGGCCGTCATGGCTGTGCGTTCCGCCGAGGAGCTTGTAAACTTCAGCGTCCGTTCAATCGCCCTGTTGGTAGCTTCTGAGTGAGGATTCAGCGGAATGGGCGAATAGAAGCCCGCGACGTTTGAACGACGATCGGGGAGTTAGGAGGGGTTTCGTTACGCCGTGTGCCCGCCAACGCCCCCGGGTACACCGCCCAGACTATCGATGATGTCCCGGTACTCGTCCTCGGGGTAGGCCTTGAGGGTCTCCGTGCTCACCGCTCCTTGACTCCCGACTTGGAGCGCGAACTGCGCCATAGCGTCATCGTCCGGGAACTCACAGACCGTCACAATGTCGTACTGCCCCATCGTCATGAAGAACTGCTTGACCTCCCCATCGAGGCTCTCGGCGAGGGCTTTCGCGTCATCCAGTCGGTCCGGACTCTCTTCGACCGCTTCGATCCCGTCTTGGGTCCACTCGACCAGGCTGATGTATGTTGGCATGGTATCCTCCTCCGGTTGCGTTCTCCGCCCATGCGGACAGCTTCCCCGAAGCCCTGGGGGCGCGGGCGGAGAACGTCGCTTTGTCTTCGGCGGACGGTGACTTATTTAATCGCCGATATGCTTGCTATTCTGATAGATGAGCCGGCGGCGGACCACCGGTTGATAGGCGGCCATCGGCCAGACCTCTCGAAGACCGACGCAGCGTTCGCGTGGATTCCCAAAGCCCTGCTCAGAGACGGCCCTCGGCGGACCATTCACGCGTCCGAGCTGGAACTGACTCGGGGGCTCGCCTCCCAGCCATTCAACGGGCCGTTAACTACTGTGCCGAGTGTGAACAATAGACATGTTTTATCGTGTAAAGTCTAACTATCTAGCATGCCCCAGGCGACCGGCATCAACCTCGAGCAGTGGATCGTCCGTTCATTCTTGGTGTTAGCGGCCTTCATTTTCCTGCTCTTGCTACTCGCGCTTTGAGGCGCGTCGCTCCATGAGTACCGAAGACCGCCCGCCGATTACTTCCCCGGCTGTGAAATTGCCAGCACGAGCCCCCCACGGATGGCTGGGTCGTCACCGACCTGCGGGTTTCCCGACCCGATTCGTCGATCAATAGGTTCCCATCGACGGACGACACCCCTCGGCTCAGCCTGACCCGTCCGGCGGCGCCGCCCGATCAGTCACGTCGGTGATGAACCCCTCGAGGACCTCCTGGCTCCCGTTCTCGTCCACGACCCGTCGACCGCGCTCCCAGACCCACTTGACGGTGCCGCCGCTGGTGACGATCCGATACGTGAGCTCGAAGGAATCGCCGGCGGACAGCGCATCCTGAACCTCCTGCCAGACGAACTCGCGGTCCTCGGGGTGGACGATCTCGTTCCCGTACAGCCCCGCGTCCCAGGGTTCCGCTCGGGAATAGCCCGTGAGGGTCTCCACCTCGCCCCAGACCTCTTCCATGGGCCAGCCCCGCTTGATCCGGGAGCGATAGACCATGCCCGGGAGGTTCGAGATGAGCGTCTTCAGGCGGCGCTCCTGGCGGCGTCGCTCGGTGATGTCCTGAAACTGCGAGAAGATCGCCACCACCGACCCGTCGTCGTCAGTGACGACGCGGTTGTGCCACTCGCAGGTGATCCGCTCGCCGTCCCCGCGGACGTTCTCGTGGATGTGGTGAAACCCGCCCTCGCCCTCGAGGAGGCCGTCGACGACCGCCGCAACGTCCGGCCGATCGGACTCCGGGACGATGACCTCCCATGGCCGGCCAACCAGCTCGTGCTCGGCGTAGCCGAGGATCGCCTCGGCCGCCGGGTTCAGCCGGACACATTGGAACTGCTCGTCCCACTCGATCACGCCGAGCGGGGACTGCTCGAAGAACAGCGAGAGGCGGTCCCGGCTCGAATCGAGCTCCTGCCGGGTCCAGGACTGGTCGACTGCGTTCTCGATACGATTCAGCAGGACGTCGAACGAGCTCCGTCCCGGGCGCTTCTGGACGTAATCGGTGACGCCCGCCGAGATCGCCTCGCTGGCGACCTCCTCCGAGCCCTTGCCTGTGAACAGGATGAACGGGAGTGCCGGATATCGCTCGCGGACCGCAGCGAGGAATTCGATGCCATGCAGACCCGGCATTTCGTAGTCGCTCACCACACAGTCGTAATCGGTGTCCTCGAGGGCGGCGAGTCCGGATTCGCCGTCCGGTTGGGTATCTACCTCGAACCGATCGTCTTCCTTCTCGAGATAGGCGCTAGTGAGCGTGGCGAGATCGGCATTGTCGTCCACGTGGAGGACGCGGATCGTCCCACGGGTGGTTCTGTGGTTGCTGGGCCTCATCGACCGCGTCGGGTCAGCTGATTCGTCGTTGTCCGGCATGGTGGGGTTGGCGTGGGGGGACCGCCTCAGACCCCGATCGGCCTGCAGCGAGGGCCGGAAGCCGAGCCGGCTCCCGGGTTGGTCGGCGATCGGGTCACCGGAGCGAGTCGACCTCCGGCGGAGGGCCGAAGCCCCGAGCGGCACTGACGGGGAGGGGATCCAGGGCGTGTCTTGGAGAACCGTCGTCGCCCCCCTAACGGTTCTGGCTAATTACTTTGAATGGTGTCGTCTGGTGTCGTGTCACATGCCACCAAGCTACATATACATCCCCATCTTAGTTTTCAACTGATGGCGACCGACCGCTCGCCAGCGGAGGACCCCGAGGTCATGGTCGTCGAGTTCGCGGTCTTCGACCACGAGTACCCCTTCGTCGGGCTCTCGGCGGCCGAGGATTGTTGGGTCTCGATGGAACGCATGCTGCCCCGGGGCGAAGGCGAGTACGCGGAGTTCTTCAGCGTGGTCGGGGCCGACCCCGATCGGGTCCTTGAACTCGCGCGGGCCAACGACCTCGTCGAGCCCGCGCTCATCGACCGCTACGAGGACGGCGGACTCTTCGAGTTCACCGTACAGGGGTTCTGTCCCGCCCGAGCGCTGGCTGAACGGGGCGCGATCCCGCGGACCGTCGAGAGCGAAGATGGGGTGGGGACCATCGTCGTCGAGGTGCCCCCCGATCGGTCGGCCGCCGCCGTCATTGACGGCTTCCTCGAGGATCACCCCACGATCGAACTGGTCGCCAAGCGTTCGGCCGACCGCGTAACCCCGCTGTTCACTCAGGAGGAGCTCCAACAGGCCCTCGGCGACCGGCTAACCGCCAGGCAGCGGGAGGTCCTGCGGACCGCGTTCGACCTCGGCTACTACGATGAGACGAACGGCGCATCGGGGAAGGACGTCGCGGAAGCACTCGGTATCAGTCCCCCGACGGTCTCACAGCATCTCCAAGCCGCCGAACGAAAGCTCGTGTCGATCCTCCTGGAGGACGCCGGTCAAGGCAGCCCGGCCGCGCGCTGAGCGACCCTCCTTGACGCGCCCACGGTGAAGGCGCCAACGGCTACGCACTGTCCAGAAAGATTCAGGGTCTACTGATCCCTCGCGGACCGCCAACCGGGGTCTATCTCCCTACCTACGACCGGCCGTCTACAGCCGTCGCCGGCGTTGGCCGAGCATGCTCATGAAGAAGGAGAAGAACACGGTCTGGACCCCGAGCACGATGAGCGTGAACGCGAGCATGTTCCAGACGATGTACTGAAAGCCGATGATCCCGCTCTCGAACCATCGCGTCAGTACCAGCCCGAAGTAGGCGGCCCCGAGGCCGAAGGCCACCACGCCCGCCGAGACCCCGTACTCGAGCTCGACGTTCTCGCGAATCCAGTTCGTCACGGCGTCTTGTGGCCGGCGGATGGAGTTGTTCGCGATCGAACTGAACAGACCGAGACTGCCGACCTCGTATCCGACGATGGTCAGTAGGCTCCCCAGAATCATCGTGTGGGTGCCGAAGGTGACCGCCCCGAGGGTTGCCCCGGTCAACGAGATGCCCATCGTCGCCACGCCCGCCAGCAGGAACACCAACGCCGGCAGCGAGAACACGTATCCGGGGGCGTTCATCAGCATGAACTTGACATGCCGCCAGCCATCCCGCAGGCTGTCGAGTGTCTCCTGGCCCACGCGGACGTCGTAGACGATGGGCTCCTCGGCG